>CAYNDL010000029.1:0-11820 GCA_964396115.1 uncultured Candidatus Saccharibacteria bacterium | reverse complement strand
GAGGTCGCAGGTCCGATCCCTGCCGTGCGCACAATGACTACAGATAACGAAACCATAATTTTGGTGCCAGAAGAATTCGCGGGCTCACGTCTGGATGTTTTTTTAATGCAATCAGCACCCGCTGGGATCAGCCGGGGACAAATTCAAAAGGCTATAAAAGAAGGAAAAATCACTGTTGATGAGAAACAAATAACGAAGGCGTCCAGCATCGTTAGGATTAATCAAACTGTGAGAATCGCACCAGACACGTTTGCTGCCCCCACCCCACCGCAAATTATTCCCGACAACGAAATACCGCTTTGTGTCATCCATGAAGATCCGAATCTTCTAGTTGTCGACAAACAACCAGGGATTGCAGTGCATGCGGGAGTTAAAAACGAACACCCGACACTTGCTGACGCGTTAGTTGCAAGATATCCAGGACTATCAAAGATCGGTGAAGATCCATTGCGTCCCGGGATAGTTCACCGACTAGACAAAGACACTTCCGGACTGATCTTGGTTGCTCGGACTCCAGAGATGTACACGCACTTAAAAAAGGAGTTCCAGGCTAGGCATATCCATAAGGTTTATTACGCCCTTGTTCGTGGAGCCATGGGTGAAAGCGAAGGAAAAATTTCCCTTCCCTTGATTAGATCTGCACGTAACCCCATGAGAAGGACTGTTGCCCGTAAAGGCGAAGGAAAAGTGGCTGAGACATACTTCGAAATAGCCGAAAAATTCCTCCACTACACTCTCGTTAAAGTTATGCCCGTGACGGGTCGTATGCACCAAATTCGAGTTCATCTGAGCCATATCGGCTTCCCCATCTACGGCGACGCTCTTTACGGCAAACAAATCAAGGATAGTTCTATTCCGTCTGCACGTCGCCATTTTCTTCATGCAGCAGAACTATCCCTTACATTGCCATCGGGTAACGAAAAGACATTCATGAGCCCTCTCCCGGGAGACCTGCAGGAGATATTAGATGCTTTAAGAATCCAAAAAAAGCGGCAATTAAGCCAACAGAAGCCAAAATCAATGCGCAAGTAGGACCAGAGGTCCGCTATTGACGAAAAACCAGGTTATAAGTACATTATTGCAATCGCTATGACAAATTTGGTTAGTAAATACGAGGAGCAAAAAAGGTCCCGAGCGCCATTTCCAGTGCGTCCAGGTTTAGAAGTACGCGTCTCTTCCAAGATCAAGGAAGGGGAAAAAGAACGCACTCAGGTCTTTGAAGGAATGATCGTCGCCACCCACGGTGCTGGAAACGGCAAGACTTTTACGGTCCGCCGCGTCGTTGGCGGAATCGGTATTGAAAGGATCTTCCCTATGTACTCCCCGTTAGTTACTAACGTTGAAATTTTGGGTGCAACAAAGGTTCGTCGTGCAAAACTAACCTATCTCCGCAAGTCTAACGTGAGACGCCGCCGCAAAGAAGATTCGAAGGTCTTACAAAAAGCTTTGGGCGAGCAAGATGCACAACGCCGTGCTATCGAAAAAGCTCGTCGTGACGCTGAAGAAAAAGAAGCTGAAGCCAAGAAAGCCGCTGAGGCTGCTGATAAAGCAAAAGAAGAAGTAGCTACACAAGAAGCTGCCAAATAACTAAATTAGTCGCAAATTAATTTAGCTGGTACGCTTCTCAGGGGGCGTATTTTTTGGTATGAAGTAGCAGTATCTTTCTGGCGACGTGGCCGAGTGGTTAGGCAAGGGTCTGCAAAACCCTGTACGGCAGTTCAATTCTGCCCGTCGCCTCCCCTGTTCATTTAGAAGTAGGAGCAATTTATTAGGTAATAAATTGTGAGCCGGGGTGGCGGAATGGTATACGCGACGGACTTAAAATCCGTTGGCCTTAACAGCCTTGTGGGTTCGAGTCCCACCCTCGGTACCCAATAACAAAACCAGTCCTTTACGGGCTGGTTTTGTTATTACTTATTATCTAGTGGGACTCGAAGGCTACTCTAAAAGTGCAAACTGCTTTGCAATTTTAGAGAGCCTGGCTTCTCAGGAGGAGTAGCGCATCGAGCGAAGCGAGGCACTACGACGGGAGCGAAGGAGTCCCACCTTATAACCGCGAAGGATCATCCCAAATTCCGTCAGGAATTTTACTCGTGCAGAGTCCTACCATTATGTTATGGGAAGCCGATAACTTGACCCTTAACACGAATAGCCCTACCTTTATCTGTCGCTCTTTCTTAAAGCAAGGAGACTGTTCGATGAGCGAGGGACAAGAAAAACAGTTCGACCCCAAGGAAACCGCTATTCGGATGCTCCTGGAGGATCCGGGGGCAGAACGCCTGCTGAGTGGACTCTCGGACGATGAGCTGATGAAGTTGTACGAAGCAGCAGAGGAATACGACTGCATGGACGATGGTACGCCGTATGTCACTCTGGCAAAGGAGTTTTGCCGGCGCCAAAGCATACCCATCGAGTTCATGCTCCAGTTCTATTCCCAGCTGGAAGAGGTTACCCTGCCCCCTGAATTCCATCCGGCTATGATTTTCAATAACCGCATTCCTGATCTGAAAAAGATCATCGGCATCGGTTAGTCACAAAGACGCCCAGAGGCGTCTTTTTATATTGATGGATTTAAATTAAAATTAACCCATGTATATAAAAGAACAATTTACGAAGGTAACACCTATATCAAGGATCATTGCAATGATGCTTTTTATTGCGCTCCCATTTATGGGGTTTGTATTCGGTGTTGAATATCAAAAAGGTTTATCCCCTTCTCTATCGTCCACGACCATCCAGCCAGTTAGGCCAACTGTATCCCCTATTAGTGCGATCAAGACAACGAATCCAACTATTCCACCAACTCCCCTCTCCTGCTCCAACACTGCCATCGATTGTTCAAAAGGATCGGTTGCAACTTGCGAGAACGGTAAATGGTTTTGTAAAACAGACTTTAACCAAGACAATTTCACTTGTCTTCTATGCAACAATCAATGTTTAAAGATGTATCCGAATATGGGAATACCTGTATGCAGCGACCAGACGACAGAATTTGTTTGCCAAAAAACAAAAGATAGCTGTCGTCTACTTGGACCACCACAATAAACAAAATACGTAACGTAAAAAAGCGGCATACAGCCGCTTTTTTACTTCTTAATCAAATCAATATTATTCCACTACAACTGCCACTAGATGGCGCTTTCCAAATTGCAGGGCAGCTTCCCTAGTCTCCATCCAGATATCAATACGTGAGGAGTATTTGGCATTAGTACGGTCTTCGACAACGAAGATCCTGTCGCCAAAATAATCAGGGAACTTTACCTTGGTACCAAAAGGCAAGAAGTTTGCAGCAATAGTACCAGGGTGAACATGAGAACCATTGGCAGTTATAAACGGACTGGAGTCGGTCTGGTCTACAGTTGAAGAATATGCAGTAACAGTAACATCAAACGTAGTACCAGGCTGGACACGAACCCCCTTAACCCTAGGTTTGGGCGCAGGGGTAGCTTCCTCGACCTTGGGTGAATTCCAAGAGTCGACATCAGACCAGTTAGCAGCCAACTTGGTTTCAGGGGTGGCTGTCGTAACAACAGCGTTACCCAAGAAAGCAGAGATGACCATTTCGTGATCCAACTTCGCAGAACCCTCGTTCTTGGCTTGAACACTTGCTTTCGCAAGGCTCTCCACCTGACGTCCAATCCATTCTTTAGAGAGGACTCCGGCGGCATTAGCAGGCATTGGGTTAATTACTGTTATAAGGCCTGCAAAAGCCATTATTTTGACTAACTTACTTCCTTTGGGGGATGTAAATGTATTCATAGGGGGATTTAAAAACAGTCCGCAGATAAGCGAACTGAAGGGTGAATACTAGCAGAAAAAGGCTTTTTTGTCAATGTTAATCTCCTAGTATATTTCTAGAATTTTATGTTAATCTTTGCGTTTATTATTAGCCAATAATTCGCTCGTCTCGTCAAATTATCGTGTATCAACATCATTGAGACTCTCCTTTCCCGCCATACCATACACTTGATACATATCAGGCTTTCAGACTTCCTCTACCGCAAAGTTCGATTGTTGATCTAGGCCAATTTATAGGCTAAGATGAGCATTGTTTTGCGGGTATAGTTTAGTGGTTAAACGGCTCCCTTCCAAGGAGCAGTCGCGGGTTCGATTCCCGCTACCCGCTCTGCTCGCGACAAACCTTCGCTTTTGCGACAAAAGCGAGCTTTGTCGCATGCCGCTACGGTTTCGCTGCGCTTACACAAATAAATCTTCGCTTGCCTTCGATCGCTACACTCTCTCAGGACTGCGCTCTCGATTTTTTGTGTGGAACTAAGAGCGAGGCAGGGCGCCGGGTGAGGAGAAATCACCTCTTTCCCTATTCGCGCAAACGAATACACTATCATCATGACTGCAACAAAGAAAAATAAGTTTGATTTCGATTCTGATGAATCAAGACAAAAATTTCTGAACGAGATTATTGCGTTTTTCGATAGTGAAAGAGATGAAAAGATTGGAATTATCGCAGCCGAACAGATACTGGACTTTTTTGTCGAAAATTTAGGCGACCAGATATACAAAAAAGCCATCGGAGAAACAAAAAGTCTACTTAAAGAAAAGATGGACGAGCTGGAGGTCGACTTGGACCTCCTAGCGCCAAAAAACTAAGGACGCCAAAGATACTGTTTGAGATCGACCCAAAAGGAGCCTGCTCTCTTGTCGACTTTTACGCCTTCCCTTTTTAGAAGGTTAGCCTGCAAGTCAGCAGTTAAATGTGGGTGTGAAATCGATATCCTTCCCGTCTTATTAATTACGCGATGCCAGGGTAATTTAGTATCACTGGTTCGCAGTATGTAACCGAGTTGTCGTGCGGCACGCGGCGAGCCTGACATAACAGCAATTTGCCCGTACGTAGCTACTTTTCCGTACGGTATTTTTTTAACCGACACCTCAACCCTATCCTTAAACAAAACTATTTCAAGAACGGCGGAGGTGTTGGCGTTTGTGTTGTTTTTACTACTGTCGGACGTTTCGGTATCTCAAAAAATGGAACCCCGGCGAGCTTGGAAATACCCCAAAAAATCAGCATCATTCCCAAGAAAACACCTGCCCCAATCCCGATCGCCTTCAAGAGAGCGTTGTTCATACGGAAAGTATAGCAAATACGGTAGAAGTGCTCATGTTTTTGTGAATTACATTTTTTTCGACCCTTGACAAAGAACCATTTTATAGTATTATTGTTTGTTTTGTTCTGTAACCCACTTGAGGGAGATTAGCCGTGACCGAGTCACAAGTAACAAGCATCGTCTTTTGCGCTTTCGGCGCGATCCTGGTGCTGGCCGTAGGCATATTCATCGGAGCAAAGGGACAGGATCGCGGCCAAGAAGAGGTCCCGTCCGCATCGGACAGATGGATCTCACGAGCCTGCTACGTGTTCGCCGCGATCTTGGCGACGTCGATTCCTCTGATCATTTTCGGGGTTGTGAAAGGATAGTGCCCCTCCCTTTCGCACCCACCTTAGGCCTCCGTAAGGAGGCCTATTAATTTTAATTTGCTAGTCAAATAGACAACAAGGCAACTGCGACAAAAGCCAGCAAAAGACCAACTATTTGAACAAGTGATATCTTCTCGTGAAAAATAAGTACTCCAAGCATTACTGTCACGACCAGAGATACAACCGACCAGATAGTTCCACGGATAGCCAACTCATTTTTATACAAGAGGTAGGGCAACCAAAACATGGATCCTATCCCGTACACTAGTGCGATAAAAATTGCAAAAAACCAGCCCGGATTCATCCCCCACTTCTTAGACAAATATTCTCCCCACGCAAAAAATGCGGTCGACAAAAGAAGCCATATTGTCGACGGAACCATAAGTAAATATTTCATGTAGTAAATTATATCAAACCCCTCACATCCCAAATACACCACAAGTTTATGTGCGGGTTTATACCTGATGGTCGGGGCGCCGAGAATCGTCTACAAATAATTTTCTGACGAAAATTTTTGTAGACTGCCGCTCGCGGTTTTTGCCTTTCGCCAAGGCTCAAACAAAAACATCGCTGCGCGCTTCTCATCTCTAAACGAGCCAAGCAGCTGGCTCGTTTCCCCTCCTCCTTGATGGTCGGGGCGCCGAGAATCGAACTCGGGCTACATGCTCCCAAAGCACGCGTACTACCTCTATACTACGCCCCGTGGATTTATACTTAATAACCTATTTAGTGCCTTTTCTCAAGCAGCAACAGAAGACTTAGAGACTTCTTTTACCTTTTCCTTTAATTTCTTGCCTGCCCTAAACTTAGGCACCGTGACTGCGGGTACTTGGATTCGTTCTGAAATATTCCTCGGGTTTACCCCTGCCCGCGCGCTTCTGACATCCGTGTAGAACTGTCCAAACCCCGCCAAGTTTACTTTTTTGCCTGACTTCAACTCATTCATAATGGTATCCAGGACGGATAATACGACACGTTCCACATCCGCGCGCGGATAAGAAAGCCCCCGGGAAATATGATCTACTAATTGATCTCGATTCATAGTGTTAGTATCCTACCCAATATAGCCGAACGCGCAAGTTCAGGCCTTTATTATTTGCCTAATTCTTTCAATGTTCTTTGTCCTACCTGTTTGACCATCGATATCAATATAGACAGCATTCAGTTCCCACGGGCTTCCTTCGGCAACATCTAAAGGTACATTCAATTGGGTCTTAAACCGCTCGATTACCGCAGAATTTTGCACGCCCAGGGTTGAATTAAGAGCGCCGGTCATACCAACGTCGGTGATATATGCTGTTCCATTAGGCAAAACCTGTTCATCCGCTGTAGGAATGTGTGTATGGGTTCCCCAAACAGCCGAAACCCTGCCATCAAGATAAAAACCCATAGCCCTCTTTTCTGAAGTAGCTTCAGCATGAAAATCCACAAGTGTAATCAGGGGCTGTACTCTCGGCATTGTGGCCAACCAGTCATCTACTGCCTTAAAAGGGTCATCATAATTTTCCCGGAAAAATACTCGTCCGTGGATGTTTAGAACAGCAACCGTCGCAATGCCCGCCTGAACAGTAATTGTACCCTTCCCTGGTAAAGAGCTTGGAAAATTCGCGGGACGAAGAAGACGGCTTTCCTTTTGCAATAGTTCAAAAGCCTGTTTTATGTCCCAAATATGGTTTCCGCTGGTCAAAACATTCACCCCAAGGTCCCACATTTCTTTGGCGGTATCTTCCGTTATTCCTTTACCGTGTGCCAAATTTTCACCATTAGCGACAATGAAATCGACTTCATTTTCTTCTTTAAAATCTGTGATGAACTTTTTTACCGCCTGCCTTCCACCCTTGCCGACGATATCCCCAAAAATGAGTACTTTCATTTATATGAATTACGAATTAAGCGAACTTTCGCAACATGCGATCTAGATCGTGCACCGAAGAAACTTTATAAAGTTTGCCGTCTGCCGCTAGTGAAACAACTCCCCGTTCTTCCGACACAACAATAGCAATGGCATCACTGCTCTCACTTACACCCAAGGCGGCACGGTGTCTCGTGCCAAGCCTGCCTACATTACTATCCTCGGCTAACGGCAATGTACACGCGGCTGCCGCAACAACTCCGTCCCTAATTATTACGGCTCCATCGTGGAGCGGCGATCCAGGAAAGAAAATAGTTTCTAATAATTGGGACTTTATGGTGGCATTAACAGGAACACCATTATCAATCAGTTCCGAAAGACCAGTATGCTTTTCCAACACGATCAAAGCACCATGCTTTCGGGACTGCATACTTTCAACTGCCTCAATAATTTCCCTAATCGACTGGTCATCAAGAGACTGACCGTTCGTACGCCATGTTGGCCCCCTTCTACCCAGCCTTTCTAGGCCACGCCGTAATTCAGGTTGAAACAAAAACGGCATCGCAAAGAGGAGTAGCCCAAAAAACACCGTTAGAACCAGGTTAACAGTTACGAGATTCAATAAACGAGCGACCACTATTCCTAAACCAACAAAGAAGAACCCCCAAATAATATTTGTAGCGCGTGTTCGCCGCAAAAAACGAAACAGCATAACCAGCAAAAAGGCGACCAAGAGAATATCAACGACTGCCGCTATACGGGCACCGACACCAGTACCAGTAAATGAAAGTGGTTGTAATATTCCGCCCTGTAGGATATTTAAAATCTTTTCAATCATATTTACTTATAGGTTACCGCAGTTCTTCTGCTGTTTCGAGTATCCGAACATTTTTAAACAATGCGCCACCCTGATTCATCTCTTATAAGAGTCCCTGCCACCTCAAAACCAGATGCAAGTTTGTGTCCCCCACCACCGAACTGTGCGGCAATTTGGGAAACATCCACTTTCTTTTCGGGTTCACTGCGCAAGCTGCCTTTTAATTTCCCTTTTTCGTATTCAGTCAGCAGAAAAGAGAAGTTCGCTTCAGGAATTGTATTGAGGATGTTTACGACCCCCGACAAGTCATCAAGTGAAGCACCACATTCCTGCAGATCTTGATTCGTAATGACGGAAATAGCAGCACCTGTTTTCTGGTTAGTCTGAACCCTTTCCAAAGCCCGTCCAATGATACGCAGTGCGGGTAAAGAACGTCCGCCGAAAATTGAGTGGATGATGGCGCGCATGTTTGCGCCATATTCCATAAGATAAGAAGCAGACAACAATGCGTGGGCGGTCGTGTTGGCGTGTTGGAAAGAACCGGTATCAGTGACAATTCCGGTTAGTAAATTCGTTGCTAATTGCTCATCAAAACGTACATCTAGCGCCTTAATAACTTCGGTGAGAATTTCTGCCGTAGCGGCAGCGTCAGGAATTATGATCAAAATATCCCCCACCCTGTCAGATGTTACGTGATGGTCAATAGAGACGAGAGTACGTTTTGAACTAATTATTTCTTGGGCTAAACCTGTCCGTTTAAGTTCGGAGTGATCTAATGCAACAACAAGGTCGTAATCAGCAACAGAAACTTTTTGCGTTGTCCTTTCTTGGCCTGGCAGAAATGATAGATACGAGGGAACCGGATCTGGCGTATGACTTGTAACCTGCTTCCCTAACTTTGATAAGCCGATAGACAGTGCCAATGTGGAGCCAACTGCGTCGCCATCAGGTTTCTGGTGAGTGGTAACTAAAATTTTATTGGCCTTCTCTACAGCTGCCTGAAATTTACGTACTTCCGCCTCCACTGATGATAGAAAAGGAGGCAGAGACTTATTCATCTAAATTTTCCAGTATTTCTTCAATATGAGATGCGTGTGCGGGACCATGGTCAACTTTTAACCCCAGACGAGGGGCAGGATGCGATTGCACCTTCTCATTTATTTCGCCCTGCATACCGTATAGTTGCCGAGTTAAGATTTGCATACATTCGTCTGCCTTATCTTCAGGCAGAATGGAAATCCAGACATTGGCATGACGATGATTACCAGAAACATCAACCTTGGTCACGGTAGCAAGAGTACCTTCAGGGAGTTCAACTTCACGGGTTATAAATTCCGCAACTAACTCCTGAATATACTGTGGAAGCTGTTGTTTCTTATCCATACCCCTTCCTCAAATCACTGTCCCTTACGGCCGCTCTCCAAGCGTCGTTTTTGAACTTCTTCGTGGAAAATCACCAGCGTATCCCCTTCTTTTGCCTTTCCGTTGCCCTCAAAAGTAATGCCACATTCTTGGCCAGCCTTAACGTTTTCGGCTGCCACCTTGCTTTGCTGCAATTCAACAATTTTACCTTTTGCAACTTCTGCATCGTTCCTCATGACCTGAACCTGTTCTTTCACTTTTGCCACGCCAGTTGTAACTCTGCCACCGATGATCTGCCGACCCCGTGTTGAGAAGAAGACTTTCAAGACAACAACCTTACCCAGGTCCTCTCTAATTACAACTGGGGGTAACATGTCCTCTAAACGCTTTCTAACTTCTTCAGCAACTTCATAAATAATGTTAAACGTTTTCAATGGAATCTTATTTTTCTCGCTAAGACGAAGCGCTGCAGGAGCAATGTTTACACTGAAACCAAGGATTACACCCCTTGAAGCTTCTGCAGTCATCACATCTGTTTCGGTCACAATACCAACATTGGCTGACAATATCTGTGGTTGCACCTCGTCATTCCCCATTGCCTGGATCGTTTGCTTCACGGCTTCCAAAGATCCTTGTGTATCAGCTTTCAAAATAATCGGTAATCGTTTTACTTTCTCTTTTGGTTGCTCTTCAACAGCGACCACCTTCTCCTCTGCCTTGCGGGCAGGCATTTTCTGCACCGGTTCGCGCACAATCTGACGGACCTTTCGAACCCTAGCAGCCTTCTCACGGGCCTCTGTTTGTTCTTCTACGGCCTGCAATATATCGCCAGCATCTGGAAGCTGTTGGATACCAATAATCGTAACAGGCATCGCTGGAGTCGCCTCGCGTAAGGCCTTCCCATCGAAATTGAGCATACGGCGCACTTTCCCAGCAGCTTTTCCTACAACGATGTTGTCTCCCATATGCAGGGTACCGGTGTGGATTAAAACAGAAGCTACAACACCGACTGCAGGATCACGGCGAGATTCAATAACAGTTGCCAGTGCAGCGCGGTCACTAATCGCTTTGGGTGCCAAAATTTCTGCAACCAACAATATCGTATCTAGCAGGTTGTCTAATCCTTCACCAGTAGCACCGGAGACGGGGACAACTGGAGTGTCGCCGCCGTAATCCTCAGGAATAAGCTCCAAGTCAGCAACCTGTCTTTTAACTTTTTCAACATCGGCGCCAGGCTTATCTATCTTTGTAATCGCCACAATAATCGAAATGCCTGCTTCTTTGGCATATTTTACCGCCTCTTTTGTTTGTTCCTTTACGCCATCGTCCGCGGCTACAACAAGTATGCCGATGTCTGCCAAGGAGGCGCCTCTTTTGCGCATGAACTCAAACGCCTCATGACCGGGAGTATCAATAAACGTGATCGACTTCCCTTTCTTTTTGACCTGATAGCTGGAAATGCGCTGAGTTATTCCACCAGCTTCACCGGCAGCGACATTAGCTTCACGAATTTTATCCAAAAGCGTTGTCTTACCATGGTCAACATGACCCATGATCGTGACAACCGGGGCACGCTGTTCCTGCCTGCCCGGATCTTCTTTAGTCAAAATTTCCTTAAGTTTTTCAGGAGTTAGCACGTCCGACTCGAGTTCTGTCACATTTTCCTCTGTTTGATAGCCCAGGTCTGACGCAATAATTGCTGCGGTCTCAAAATCCAAGTCTTCATTAAGAGTGGCAGGCACGCCGTTCTTGAGAAGTTGTTTTATGATCTCCGTTACTGGCAACTCTAGTTTTATGGCCAAGTCACGAACGGAAACAATCGAAGGAATTCTTATTACTTCCCTCTTTTTTTCTTCACGACGACGAATATCTCTGATTATCCCACGTACCCTGGCTGCATCCTTATCTTGGATACGTTTTGCGCCTTCTGGAACGCGAACTCCTGCAACCTGCAAAAAATGGTCCAGCTCACGCTGGTTCAAAGAAAGCTCTGCCTGGAGGTCTTGGAGTTTAATACCCATAAGATGTGATAATAATATGTTTGAACGAAAAAATCAAATATTTATCGTGGCTTCCTTAAGCCTTTTCTTGACCTATGCGCCCTTCATTAAAACAGCGTTTTTCAGCACTCGCTCCTCTTCGCCTGAAAGGGTTTGCAGGGGCTGTCCGTTCCTAATCCCCTTGGCGTAAACACGTGTTGCTTCCCTGTTGTGCATCGAAGAAATAACCACTCCAGAATTGAAAGCATCTAATAGGACAAGTGTAAAACTCTGGTTCCCTCCTACTCCAGGAAAAGGATTATAACGCTCAAAAGCCACCTTTCGCAGTGAATTCTGGATAGCACGATGGAGATAT
>CAYNDL010000028.1:0-11856 GCA_964396115.1 uncultured Candidatus Saccharibacteria bacterium | reverse complement strand
TACTTGGAACTTGTTATCTTCCGCACCCTGGTTTTTCTTCACCATGACTCTGTTTCTCGGTCGCGCCGTGCTTCCGCCAGGGCTTACGCCACCTACTGTGATTATGTTGTTGCTTATTGCTGTGGTGCATGCGATGTTTATATTCCTGCTCAGAGCGCCCACCGTAGAAGGGCGAAGACTTATGGACGAGATAGAGGGCTTTAAATGGTTTTTATCGGTTACCGAAAAGGAACGCATGAATTTTCATAATCCACCCAACCGAACCCCGGAATTATTTGAAAGATTTCTTCCTTATGCCCTTGGTTTAGGCGTGGAAAATAAGTGGGCAGAACAGTTTGCCACCGTGTTCGCGCAATTAAAAGAAGCAGGTAAACCATATGTTCCAGCATGGTACGTGGGCAATAATTTTAACGCCTTGTATACTGCAAATTTTGCGACAGACTTGAGTCACTCGCTTAATGCCTCCATCTCGGCGGCCTCTACACCTCCTGGTTCGAGTTCTGGTTTTAGCGGCGGTTCTTCTGGAGGCGGTGGTGGAGGTGGAGGTGGGGGCGGCTGGTAAAACCTGTTACTACAAAGGTCTTCTGTTTTTTTATTCTTCGAGTTGTGAGTAAACAACAACTCTCTTTGAATATATTTTCGATTTTTTATCGTATTTTCCAGCACAGGTAACGAGGTTGAGATTTTTTGCGGAGCTGGATCCGAACACTTTTATTAATGGAAAATCATCATATGGATATGTTTCTACTGCAGTAACCTTGAAGTGCATTATTTTTCCGTTTTTATTTTCCACGATGATTTCATCTCCTGTTCTTAAGGAAGCAAGATCGTAGAAAATTGCTGGTCCGGTATACCAATCTAGATGGCCAGCAATTACCGCGTTGCCTGGCTGACCGGGAACGTAGCCCGCACTGTACCAAGCTGCATCGTTTGGCTGTTTTGGCACGTCCATGTTTCCTTCTTTGTCTACAGTCACTGCTTCGATATCTGCCTCAATCTTCAGCTTGGGAATCTTCAAATTTGCCGGTTCCGCTAGTGGTGTAGTTGTCGGGGGCTCTGTGGCGGGAATTGTTGGTGCAACGACGATATTATTTTTTACTTCCAAATAGGTTCCGGAAACATAAAACAACCCTGTTCCAATACCAGCGGAAATTCCGAACAATAAGACGAGAATAAAAATTATTTTTTTTCGCATATTTACACGTTCAATCTCTCCTTAAATAAAGAGAGATTGAATAAGCACGTGATATTGATTAACTCATTCCTCCTAAGCCTGTGTTTGGGGCTCCCCCTGGAACTGAGGGTGATGGTGAAGGTGATTCAGTGGTTTCCGGTGAAGGTGACGGTGATTGAGCTTGAGCTGAGTACTTAAGGCTTAAAAGACTTATAGAGGCGACCATCGCAATGGCGAAAGAAGCAACTAAAATGACGAAGTATTTATTCAAAGCGTTCACCCCCTTTCTTAGAACTTGAAGAATAGACCAAGGCAGAAATAGTGGCCGTAACATAAAGAACAATTGCCTCGATTTTACTTAAAGTCCTTCATTATTCGTGCTACTTTAGTGCTATGAAAAAATATTATTTTGCTATTATATTTTGCGTTGTTTGCTTGTTGGCCGTTTCGGCGGCGTTCGTAATTGGATATAAAAAAACAGGAGAAATGCCGACAGCGCAAGAGGAGAATCCCTTTTTAGCCCCAAAAGGGTCAGTACAAACAGTAATAAAGAACTTCTATGATGGATATTTGTCGTACCCCGGTAATGTTCTTGCCGACCAATCCTTCTTAGGAAGCCCCCTTCTATCAAATTCGTATAAACAAAAAATATCCAGCATCATTACAGCCTCAGTTGGTGGTGCCTATGATCCTGTACTGTGTGCTCAGGACAAGCCGCAAACTTATGAGATAAAAGATGTTGTTGAAAACGGTGATGTGGCGCGGGCCACTCTTTCGGCAAACTATGGAGAGACGGTAAATACTCTGACTGTTGCCCTTGTTAAGGAGGCTGGAGACTCGTGGATGATCAGCGATGTTACGTGCAGTGGAGATCCGCAACGAGGGACAAAATTAGCTGTTATCTATTACAGTAACTCTCGCCGGGCAGCCGGCGAAAATGACTGCGGTCTGGTCTATGGAGTTGAAAGGAGCCTGGCAAATGCAAGTGATCCGACCGAGGTACTACATTCGTTATTTAGCGGGCCTACTAAAGAAGAGGCAGCGAATGGTTACAACTCCCTTTTTTCTGAACGCACAAAAGGAATTCTGCGAGGCGTGAATGTAAAAAACAAGATAGCTTATGTTGATCTGGAAGATATAACCAAAATCATTCCGAACGCTTCTGCTTCGTGTGGAAGCAGGGAATTTATGAGCGAAGTTACCGAAACTCTCAAACACAATTTGGGTATCTCAGAAGTAAGATTTGCCATCAATGCTAATCCAGAAACTTTTTATGATTTTGTGCAGATAGGGTGTTCCGGGGACCTGTGTGACAAAACGAATTTCAAGAAGTGACTTTTGTTAAGTACTCGCGAACTTCTTCATCGTTCATTTGAGGGAAATTTTCGTAATAAGAGCCGATCGCATTGAAGGGGCCAGCCGGAGTGTAGAGTACTTCTATTTCATCGGCTTCATCTCCAATTTCTTTTATGGCTTCCAATGAAGAGATTGGAACGGCAACGACGATCTTTTCAGGATCTTCTGGTTTTATGTCATGTATCGCCGCTCTCATTGTTAGTCCGGTCGCCATTCCATCATCGATTAAAATCGCTGTTTTGTCTGTTGCCATGGGCCGTTCCTTACCGGACAGGAGGCTTTCTCGGCGGCGCGCAATCTCTGAGACTTGTTTTTTTGTCTCTTGCTCAAGCCAGTGGAAGTCGATCTTCCGTGCTTCTTCGTGACAAATAACCGTTCCCTTTTCTCCAACAGCACATATTGCGTATTCGGGGGAATGAGGGTGCGCAATTTTTCGAGGTAAGGCAAGCTCTAAATTTTTTCCAAATATTTCTGCAATCGCTTTGCCCACAACAACTCCTCCTCTTGGAAGAGCGAATAAAATTATATCCTCGTCAGCATACTTTTGGAGCGCGACGGCAAGTTGTCTTCCTGCGCTGTACCTGTCTTCAAAAAACATGTTTTTATCTTCTTCCTAAGTCTATTTTTCTTCCGCGACGTAGTGCACCAGCATAAACAACGTGTCTGTATTCGTTGACAAGCGTATTTTTCCGTGGCATTTTTTGATGGTTTCTTTGTTCTATGTAAATCAAGGAGTCATGACATGGGAGGAACAGGATCTGGCAAAGTCTTTGGATTAGAGGGTGAGGGTGATCTCGTTGAACAGAGATCATTTCCTCCAGAGGTTCAGGTGATGCTAATGAATCTTGTCCGGAGCTTGGAGGGAGATGACCATGAGGCGGCTGTCCGGTCCCTCATCCAAATCGGAGTGGTAGATCCGGCTGCTTGTGGATGCAATCTTGAAATGTTGGAAAGGGGTGAGGAGGATGCGACTTATTGGCGCTGGATTCATAGCAATCATCGTTTGGTGAACGTCACGGTCTGGCAATTGCTCGCTGGCAAACCCGGATCAATCGGACACATAAGGAGAATGCTTTCGGACGATCTCCAAGTGGTTCGGAAGACAAACGAAGATTATCGCCGTGAGTACATTGAACTGGTAGGTAATGATGAGGGGTTCGTTGGTCCGGGGGACGAGGGTGAGTTTGCTTTCCATTCCTACACCCAGTCTCTCTTGGATAACTTTCTTTGGCCGAGTTCGGATAATGTTCGTTGGTTCTAAACCCGCCATCAGTGTGCGGGTTTTTAATATGGTAAGGTCGCGCACCTCGGGGCATAAGAAAATGTGCGATAATTAAACTATGAAACCAAAAGTTGGGAGTAAGGCACCAGACTTTAGGCTGCCTGACCAAAATGGCAGCGAGCGTTCACTGAGCGACTTCCTTGGCCAATGGATAATTCTGTATTTTTATCCAAAGGACGATACTCCTGGTTGCAGTAAAGAGGCGAGGAAGTTCAGCAGTAACCTGGCCAAGTTTAATAATGTTAATGCAGTGGTGATGGGTGTAAGTGTCGATTCTGTAGAAAGCCATAAGCTTTTTGTCGATAAGCATGAACTGAAGATCATCCTTCTGTCAGATCCGCACAAGAAGGTAATAGAGAAGTACGGTGTGTGGGTAAGGAAAAAGATGATGGGGAGGGAATACTTCGGAACAGAAAGGACTTCTTTCCTCATCGATCCTGACGGCCGAATTACAAAGATATACGAAAAAGTAAAACCGGAATTCCACGCGCAAGATGTATTGGCAGACCTTGGCGTAATGGGGCAGAGCGTTTGAAAATATTGCCAAAAAGTTAAGTTTCGGGGACTATAAATAGTCCTCGGTGTCCAGTTGTTCTCATTGGAGATGTTCCATGTATAAATTCTCTGGTTTTCCTGACCCCGTTCTGTCTCCCGAAGTCGTGCATGCTTTGCACTTCAAGATGATATGCAGGGAAGAGGCAGCGCGAAGGGGCGTGAACCTGAGTGTTTCCCAAGACGTCCCGGAAGCGCAGGTTCGCGAGAGGCTTTCTCGGCAGTTGGCAGAGAGGTGTTGGTTTTTGCAGCAGTATTGGAAAGGAAGCACTCCCATCGAGCAGGTCTACATCTCGGCGGCAGAAAAGGAAGCCCACGTGTACAACTACGGCTCTCCCCTGAAGTTTGCCTTCTTGCGTTCCCTAATCAATGTTTTCCAGTTTGTCGCCGGTATTGCTGGCGGTAAGCTACTCGACGAAGTGAGGTATGTGCTCATTGACTCGCGCCGTTATGAACTGCCAGGTGGGGTGCCAGTCCTTGTGGCGCCTGCTGCTCCGGACGGGGCAATCATCCTGTTCCCCGAAGGATTGAGTGTCGGTAACTACACCATTGCGCAAGTGCCAGTTCTTGAGGCGCTATTGATCAGGGAGTTTTTGCGGCCGTTGATACCTCCTGAACAGTGTGTCGACGAACTATTGGATGACGCCTTACGTTTGCTCTACTCAGTTGTTGACCTCGACGGCGGGCGCAAGGAACAACTGCGGGGATACGGGATTGAACGGTCGCCACTTCGTATCAACCTGTCGGTAAAGCAGGGTACCGGCATCCGTCTTCCAGAGAGTCCGCTTGTCGTTCCTTACTACCGAAGAATTTGTTGCTAGACATTCCGGCCGCTTGACTGCGGCCTTTTTTAATAAGATCCGCTCATGATGAGCGGATCTTTATTATTAGTTAGCCTTCGTAATGGTCTTCAGTATCTGCTTCGGCTTCTTCTTTTGTTTTATGGATCGTTCCGTCACGATGTTCGGGAGGGGAATAGATCGTGTAGAGTTTTAACGGTTCAGTTTGCGAACTATTTATCACGTTATGTTTTGTCCCAGCGGGGACAACGATCGCTGTTCCGTCTTGTACTTCACTCTCTTCACCGTCCATTACTGCTTTGCCTTGTCCTGCTTCAATGCGAATGAATTGGTCGAGCTCGTGTACTTCTTCGCCGATCTCTTCACTTGGTTTTAAACTCATCAGTACCAACTGGCTGTGTTTAGCAGTAAAAAGCACCTTACGAAAATTATCATTGTCGATTGTCTCTTTTTCGATATCAGTTATATATCCCATATATTTAAATTAATAATTCGGTTTTTTATTTATACCAGATTGTTTTTTCTCGCGACAGTGTTTTAGGAAACCTTGACTGGCACGGTTTTTATGTCTAAAGTGTACTGTCTCGTCCTTTGCCCCCCAGGAGAATAGAAATGTCTTTGGGAACCTCGTTGAACGCTGCCAGGCTGGGAGAAATCCTTTCGCGCCAGGAACAGCTTACTGTGGCGGGCGGCCAGACGGCCGTCCAAAGGAGTCTTACGGGATTGGACTTGAAGCTCCACCTTCCGAACCGGCGGAACGAAGTCGCTCGTGACCAACTGAGCGACTACCACATTCCGGAAACGTGGAAGATCGAGGTCACGGCGCGTTCCCTTTTGTTCGGGGAGCAGAAACCGTTCTCGCAAGCGCTGGTCAAAGTCAACGAGATGTTGGCCGACCAGGAGTTCTTCCTCATTCCGATACCGGAAGAGTTTTCCCCCGACAAATTGGCGGCGAAGCTCGTGCAGAAGGTCGAATCCGCCGAGGCACTGGGGAATCTCTGTTTCAAGTATGAGATTTGCGTCCCGGTACTCGGCAACTACCGCTCGGTCGTGCGAGCCATTCCGCTGCGTCTCCTGTACAGTCCGGAACGTTTGCGGGAGATCCTTGATCTTTGTTCGTGAGTTACAGCCGCCCTCGTGGCGGCTTTTAAATTAATAAAACACCCCGCGAGGTACCTCGCGGGGCAAAAGGGATAATAGGGAACTAGCGTTGGAACGGACTACGAAGCCGCGCCGGCCGGTTCGGTGGCGGGCTTCTCGTCGCCGTTGTTCTGCTGCTGCTCGCGACGGGCGCGGCAGAGGGCGCAGTCGCAGCCCTTGGACAGGCGCTCGCGGATCTCGTCGGGGATGAGATCCGCCGACATGACGACCATGGTGCGCTCGACTCGCGGTCGGTGGTGGTAGAACTCGAGCAGGAGGGCGATGCGCTGTTCGCGACTCGCCGCCTTCTCGAGCAGGTGGTCCATCATGGCGCCGAGTTCGATCTTGCTGTGCTTGCCGTTGAAGAACGTGTTGAGCATGCCCTTGGCTTCGGTCATTTCGGGCGAGCTCAACTCCACGCTGACCGCGTCCGCGTCACATCGACAGATGTGTTCGGGAACGGGGGCGTACGGCGCGATGTCCGTCATGATGGCTTCCAGGGCGACGACTCGGTCCACGCGATCATCGAGCTGTTGCAGGCGTGTCCAGATCAGGCTGGCGAAGTACGGTGTCTCGTTCATGCCAGTTGAGGCGAAGTCTCCGACCCGAACCACGAAGCCCTTGAGGCGCTGGTAACGGGTGTCCCACTCCTCTTCGGAGATGGCCCGGTCACCGCCCCATTTCGTCGTGGGCTCAACCGTGCCGACCGTGGACAGCGCACTGGCCAGGAGCGTGGCTCGATTGTCCTCCTCCTGCGCCTCGATGAGGCCGAGCAACTGGTTGCCCAGGTCGCCGGCGTGCTCGAAGGCCATAGACAGCAGTTCCGCCAACGTCTGGACCTGCTTTTGCTTCTCCTTGGTCTCCCGTGTCTTCATACGCGTTTCCTCCCTAAGTGTGTAAACAACATCCAAAGTTCGCCAAAACAGCGAAGACACAATGATAATACATTATCAGTAACATGTCAACAGATTGTTTTTTGTTATTTGACCCCGAATATTTCTTGCCTTATATTTAACTACTACTAATGAAATACATGTGCCAACACTCTATTAAGCCCGTTAATTTACCACTTTTTGTTGCCGGTTCTGTGGCGGCTACCGTTGGTATTAAATCGCATTTCGAGGTTGCTTAAAAAGCCTTAATTAGCTTCTTAAACATCCCCGGCATGCGCCGGGGATTGTTCGTTAACAAGTTCCACACACTTTATAGACGTCTGGGAGGAAAAAATGAGTGAGGACCAGGAATTACAGAGGGTGCCGGAAAGCATGCGCGATTACCTGAAAGAAATCTTTGAAACCAAAAAGATCTTCCTGTGGGTTTGGAAGGAGCTGATCACACCAGCTAGCCGCAAGGCTGCGGGGTGGTATCTCCTCCTGCTTGTTTTGGTTATCGTGCTAACTTCTGTGCAGCCTTTCCTGCTCGGGAAAGTGTTCGATGGGTTGGTTGCTAAAGATGCCTATTCCTTGCTGGTTTGTTTTGGTGGGTTGATTATCTGCAGTCTATTGCAGAAGGTCATCCATTGGCGCCAGTCTTTAATCCGCGAGTGGATGCTGGGTGAAAACATGGTTTTTAATGACCATCGGATCACTGAACTCTTTTTTGAAAAGACGATGGGACAGCATCTGCAAGAAGGAACGCTGCTCACTTCGTCGAATATCGACCGCGGACGTTGGAAGATCATCGAAGTCCAATTCATGATTCTCTTCGAGAGTATGGCGGTGCTTCTGACATTGTTAGTCTCATTCCTGCTTTTGTGGTTTTTGAGTCTAGTGGCAGGAGCGATCATGACTTTGGTAGTTGCCGTTCATCTGTCATGGTCGCTTTGCCTGAACAAACACGTCGCCCAAATCTGCACACCGATAGAAAAGGATTTCCGTCGTCTCAATCGGCGACGCGTAGAACGGTGGGACAAAATGGAACGTGTGAAGACCGGAGGCAAGGAACAGGAAGAACAGGAGGAGATGGATGGATGGTTTAACCGCATTCTTAAGGACGATAGAAAGTTCTGGTTCTGGTTTATCGGCCAGTGCATCCTTCGGGAATATGTTGCAATGTTTGGATTGTTTGCGGTCATGGCCTATTCTGTTTGGCAGACATGGCAAGGCAACTGGACGATGGGCATGCTCTACCCACTTTTTAGCTGGGCGAATACGCTCAACCAGAATATGTGGCAGGTGGGGTACATTGAGCAGCGCCTGAGCCGCAATATGCCGTCCATTCGTTCCATGATAGAAGCGCTGACAATCCCTCCTGCTTTTATTGAATCTGCTGATTCACACATGCTGCATCAGACCGCCCCGGTTCGTGTAGCTTTCGAAAATGTGTCCTACACCTACCCCCTCGGAGACACCGAGGAGGGACGGCGAGACGAAAAACACACTGTTCCCGTTGTGAGGAACCTGAGCTTTTCGATCGAACCCGGAGAGAAGGTGGCCCTGATCGGCCCTTCCGGAGTGGGAAAAACAACTGTCATGCGGTTGCTGCTCCGTTTCATGGATCCCGATTCGGGGGAGGTCCATGTCAATGGTTGCCTTCTGAAGGATATCCGACTCTCCTCATGGATGAAGTTGGTTGGGTATATTCCTCAGCAATCCTTAGTATTGGACGGGACGCTCCGTTACAACCTCACCTACAGCCTATCGCCAGAGGAGAGAGAAAAGATCACGGATGATGAACTGTGGAGCCTCATGCGGCTTCTTCAGATCGACTTCGGCGACCGTCTCACCGAAGGGTTGGACACTAAGGTCGGCAAGAACGGGATCAAGCTGTCGGGGGGACAGGCGCAGAGATTGATGATTGGGGCAGCGGCGATCAAGAAGCCGTTATTCATGGTCATCGATGAAGCGACTTCGAGTCTTGACTCTACAACAGAGAAAGAAGTCCAGCGCGGTTTGGCCGAAGTTCTGCACGGCGAGGTCTCGGCACTAATTGTTGCCCACCGTTTGAGTACCGTGCGCGAGATCTGCACGAAGTTTATTGTCCTGCGGAATGCGGGTGAAGTGGGCGAGGGCGAGTCCCAGATAGAGGCTGAGGCCGGTTCGTTCGAGGAACTTTACGAGAAGTCTGAGACCTTTCGCCGTCTGGCAAGAGACCAGCGTGTGTTAGTTACGTGTCCCGTTTAAGGGACCAACCCGACATTTGTCGGGTTTTTTAATATCGTCCTCGGCTGTATAATGGTGGAAACTTCAAAATATTTAACAAAGACATGAAAAAACTATTTCTTTTGCCAATCATCGCGATTTTAATAACCGTTGCTATTAAGGTTAAGGGTGCCGAAACTCCAGAACCTCCACCGACTCCTGGTATTCCTTCGCCGCCCCTACTTGATGTGACAAAGGAGCAGCGACCGGAAGTAACCGACCAGACAAAGGACGTCCCCATGCCGTTACCGGCTATTTATGTTCTGGATAGCACCCTGAATAATGACGGTACTACTGTTACTGGAACAATCACTGTTAAGAATGCTCAAAAAGAGGGGATCGGCGGTTTAAGGTATCAAGTTTTGTTGCTGGGCAAACAACCGGAGGTAAAAGCTAACCAGATTGTTTTTGATGTTGCCCCGGAGTTTGATTATTTTATTTCCACTGAAGAATTTTATCTGGGAGGTGGGGAAGAAAAGAAAGTAAATTATTCATATAAGTTGCCAATCGTCCCTGCTGGAGACTACCGCCTAAGGCTGCAAGTAATAACAAGCAAGGGGTGGGAGTTGGGCTGGAAAGATATGGATTTGAAGATTGCCGACTCCAACACAACCTTCGCATCTCTGATTCCGAGCGGAATAGTTGTCGTAAATACCAAAGAACACGCGTCTCCTGATGCAGGCGTTAATGTGGATGCGGGTGCAGAACTGCAATTGAATTTTGATGTTCGCAACCCAGGAAAAAAGGCAGCAACTTTTACCCCAACGTTAGCAATCTATGAATTTTACAGAAATCGCACTTTATTGACTGGGGACACTAGTGAAAAACAACAACCAATTGTTGTTCCAGCTGGTGGAAAGAAGTCGGTCTCATTAACAGTGAAAGCTTTAGAAAAACCAGAATCTTATTATGGTGAATTATATGTTTTAAATGATAGTGGACAGAAAGCTTCGAATATTTTGCCGTTTCGGTGGGTTGTAAAAGGTGTGTCGGCCGAGATTACGGTAACCAAGGTGGAGAAGGCCGCTTACCGATCAGGGGAAGTTATGTCGGTAGTTGCGGAAATAATCGGTTCTGCTGATAGGCAAACACAGTCTGAAGTAACAGTCGAGGCAACCGTAAGTGATGAGAAGGGGGAAGCTGGAAAACAAACAACTGACGCTATCAATCTGGGAAGAAGCGCTCGAGTGGTTCGTTTAAGAGTCCCGTTGTCTAGGGCCATCACGACTCCAGTGGTTCGAGTTCGCATACTCGATTCGCAGAAAAAGGTATTGGATGAAGATTCGCTAAGTCTTCCGAAATTATCAGTTGCCGACACCGTCGCATCTACTGTTCCCCCCACTTCAAGCGGTCAGCCAGAGAAGAATCCTGGTAAGTTCGGGATCTACGTTGGTCTTGGCGCCGCAGTGTTGATAATAATTGTTGTGGTCGCGCTTTGGCTGCAAAGCAGGAGAAAAACGGATAAAGACCTAACTCTCATGACTTTGTTGTTGCTGATCGGGATTTTCGGTATTGCCTTTAGAGTACAAGCAGTTCGTTATGTCGTGGTGGATTGGTTTATGGGGGGGCCGGGTTGGGAGAAGTTCGAAGTGTTTTGCTACGGGGCATACGAGAGACCGGACTGGTGTGGAACTAGTGCTCAACGTTATTTTAGTAACTCTCCTGTGTTCGGCGGTACTTACTCCACTGTTTCTAATCCCAACGATCCAAATTCACCATATGTAATTCCGGTTTCTGGTTACGTCATATTAACTGCTTGTCGGAACTCAATAACGGACGCGAAAATGTTCGCAATGACCAGCGCTGTTCCTATTTGGCGCGAGTGGGGATCATGGTATTTTTCACAAGATTGCGGTGGGCCGCATGCAGTTTGTTGGACCACACGTAATATTACTGGCCAGATAACTTATCCCCGGAGTACTACTTCCGCGTGGTTTGCTATCTGGGTTGATGAATGGTTGAAAGAAGGAAGGTCTGATTGGCGCAATTGGCGGTCATTCTTGCGTTTGGACTTTACACTTGCCTCGGCAAACGTTGACTTCAAGGTTAACGGAAGTGATGGTCCGGTTACCGTGCCGGCTACGGGCTCCGAAGTCAGTGTTAATCCAACCTGGACTGCGCACGACGTCACTGGCTGTACAGCTCAAAGCACACCCGCTTCTGGCTGGACGGGAACAAAAAGCGCTACTGGCGGCAGTGAAACTTTAAACTTGGGTTCGTCTACTAACTACACACTCACCCTCACTTGTACAAAAGTTGGTGGAGGCACAGTCACAGACTCAGTGGCAGTGAATGTTGGTGCACCCAATCCTTCGCTAACCTTTACCGCATCGCCAAACCCCGTTATATACAACGGCTCCACGACCTTAACTTGGACTCCGCAGTTTGCTACTAGCTGTGCTGCAAGTGGGG
>CAYNDL010000027.1:0-12171 GCA_964396115.1 uncultured Candidatus Saccharibacteria bacterium | reverse complement strand
AACTAACGAGTAAAGAAGATGTGTCCCAGCCAAGAACTTCAACTTTCGAACTCGGTAATTCAATAATTTCCCGTTCCTTGTTCTCTTTCAAGTCCCAGACCTTAAGCGCACACCCAGGACTGCCGTTTTTGCAACTTACATAAACTACTTGTGTTCCACCGGGCGAAGGGATAATCGACATGCCACTAGGAATATTTTTCCAATTAAAGCTCACGGGCAGGATATCACCACCGGTTCTTTCCGGTGTTCCTCTTATAAGTTGCTCCTTGTCTCGTATTAGGAACCCACCATTAGCGTCCCAAAACGGCCCTTGAGAAATTTGTGACAACCTCTCCAATGACACGCGTTTCCTTCCCTTCTTAACATCATATGTCCACAATTCCGTCAGCTTATTGCTGCCATCCAAATAAAAAGCGACCACCTTACCATCATTTGAGGCAAACAGCTCGCGAGGCGACACAAGAGGCGTTGAATCTGTTATAGTCTCCTCTTTTCCACTTGCAATAGAAACAGAGATGATTTTCTTTCGTCCTTCGCTGTTGACCATGTAGTAGACATCGGAGCCATCGCTAACGGGGCTTACTGACCTGATTGCACTATCAGGGGGAGAAAGAGGTTTTAATTTGCCATTGTCATAAAGATATAGGTCGGTCCAATTACCCTTTCCATCTTTTTTTTCGATCAGTATGGAGTCACCAAATTGGTTTTTGTTGGTTGTGCTCTGCAATCCAAAAGTTTGTTGCGCGCTATTGGGCTCACTTGTTGCGGGAGCGCTTGTGCCTGTCGTTATTTTTGTTTCAGATTTTGTCTGTTCGCGAGCGAACATAACAGCAAAATAAATAACAAATACCCCCACAAACCCCATAAGTATTCCGAAAAAAATTTTCTTCATCACTTGATGTCCTTAAGTATATATCCTGGGTTGATTCTAGACGACAACCTAAAAATAAGGCATATTATCGATCGTCAGTCTCGTCGTCTAAGACGACCAAAATTGGGAATAAGCGAGTGCTAGTGCTGTGAAGATTTTGGGCGTACAAGAGAGGCGTCGAAGCGGTAGGAAAACCACGTTACGCATGGTTTCGATAAGCGAATGCTGACTCGACTTGCCGATGTAGCTCAGTGGTAGAGCACTTCCATGGTAAGGAAGGGGTCGTGAGTCCAATTCTCACCATCGGCTCCAGGGTGCCCTTTTGAAAATAACCGTTATACGTTGCAATATTAGAAGGTAAACCATGAAACGCGATCATAATAAAATCGTTAGGGATGGGATACCTCAGTATCTACTTGAGAGAGGCATAAGGTCATCGACTAGGATCATACCTGAAGAAGAGCGGCTCAGAATGGTTCTCGGTAAGTTAAGTGAGGAAGCAGAAGAAGCGAGAGGAGCTTCCCCTGAAAAACTCGCCGAGGAACTAGCAGACGTCCTGGAAATTATTCAGTCTGCCGGAGTCCTTGCTGGTATTTCATGGGACAAAATTGTTCAAACACAGATCGACAAAAGATCCCAGCGCGGCTCTTTCCTGGACGGCGTATTTCTGGAATATACGATCGAACCTGATTAGGTTCGTTTTTATGGGCAGGTACCGAAGTGGTCAACCGGGGCAGACTGTAAATCTGCTGGCATCGCCTTCGGGGGTTCGAATCCCTCCCTGCCCACCATACTTAAATAACCAGAATTTATTCTGGTTATTTAAGTATATGAGCAACACAACTGCTTTTGTTGCGTGGGGAATTCGAAGCTCGGAGCTTATCACACGAAATGTGACGCGAAATACATGACCGAATAATCTCAATTTTTGAGCAGCTTTACTCGTTCTTAAACGTATTCACCTTTGACTTTTGACCTAAAAAACACTATCGTATTCGACGTGCCAGCTTAGCTCAGCGGCAGAGCAGCGCTTTTGTAAAGCGAAGGTCCCGAGTTCAAATCTCGGAGCTGGCTCCACAAGACGTGGAGGAAAACTAGTGGACTGCTACCCTCTCTAGATACTTACGTGCCTCTGCGTGATTCGGATTTAATACAAGTATCTTCTTTGCAATCATCTTCACAAGTGGACGACGATCCATACGCGCAGATATCACTAATAATTGTTCCAAATACTCAATATTGGTTTCGTCCATGTTATGCGCTTGTTGGTACATCGAGAGAGCTTTACCGTATTCGCCCATGGACATATAACAGAAACCAAGAGGACCGTGTAATCCTGCATGCTCGGGATCTCTCCGCAAAGCTTCTTCAAAAACCTCTCTTGCCTGAGAAAAGTCCCTTCTTTTTAAATACACTATGCCAAGTAGTCTATAAGCCTCGGTGTGTCTCGGATTCTTACTGAGGATATCAATTAAACCGGACTCTGCCTGATTGAACTTGCCTTGCTGGATGAGAAGAGATATTTCTTGAGTTCCATCCCCTAACGCAATCGCCTCTTTGTCAATAAAAGACACCTTTTTCTCTTCAAGGGGTACCGTCGGTTCTTTGAGTACGGGCAATTCTGCTTTTTCTGGAATAATATCAGTCACGTCTTCCTTAACAACCGGCGGAATTACCTGTTTGGACTGCTGCCTTACGCGTCCAATTAACCGTCGTTTTGAGATCGAACGTGATTCTTTTGTTGCTTCAACACTCACTGTCAGGGGAACAGAACTCTGCTCTTTGATTTCAGGAGTGATAACTTCTTCTTTTTTTGGTGCGACAATAGCTGCCGCAACCTCCTTCATGCGCTGAGGCTTCGTAATTTTCTTAGCCGCCGGGCGAACTAAGTCTTCCATTTCTTTTGGAAGTGGTTCCGGATACCGCAGTGGATGCCCGTTTACTTTTTTTATATCTGCCGTAACAGGCTTAGTAATTTCGGCTGATGCAAAAGTATCTTCAAAAGTTGCAGGCGTTCCCTTTTTCATTTTGAGTGGTACTCGAGGCATACGATGAAAAATCCGCAAAACAAAAGACAACAACGATTTACTTGCCTTCCCAACAAACCGGACAATAACGGACAATCTACCCAAAAAACTTAAGATACTCCTGAATTTAATTCTAGAGAATCCAGATTTCCCAGAAGACATGCTATTGGCAGGATTCGGTGCGATACCAAGCTTGGTATCCTCATTCTTCTTTTGTAAGTTCCGTTTAATGTCGGGAAGATGCCGACCGAATACAAAAAGAATACCGCCGAGAGCTCCAATCATTAAGAGGACGGGAAGGAAGATAGCCGTCACAGTTCCTCCAACCGCTTAAAGTTCCATCCTTACAAATCTTTCGACAACGATATTTTCGCCGATCTCAGAGATCTTTTGTGCAACCAAATCGCCAACTGTTATTTCAGGGTTCTTAACAAAAGGTTGAGTTAAGAGGGCTCGTTCTGCCTTGAACTTGTCCATTTTCCCTTTCATTATCCCTTCTGCAATATTTTCTGGTTTTCCAAGAGCAGCGACTTCCTTTTTCACCAACTCTTCCTCTTGTTTCACCATATCTTCAGGAAGATCAACACCAGACACAGCAGCGGGCTCCATCGCGACAACGTGCATCGCGATGTCCTTCGCCAATTCCTGGAATAGAGGATTACGGGCAACAAAATCAGTCTCACATCTTAAAGAGACCATCCCCGCCACTTTGTTGTTGCTGTGGACGTAATAACCTATCACTCCTTCAGCAGCGACGCGCGATGCCTTCTTTGCTGCCTTGATCTTGCCTTTCTCCCTTAAAATTTTTATAGCCTTTTCCTCGTCGCCATTCGCTTCTGTCAGGGCCTCTTTGCAGTCCATTATCCCCGCACCTGTGCGGGCTCTAAGCTGACGAATGTTTTCCGTCGTTATAGTCATAGTTTTGTTGTTCACATTAATAATACTACGCCTTGGCTGTTTCCGAAGCCACCACGCTGGTCCCCTCTTTAGCAAAACCGGTTTTGCCTTCAATCACGGCATCTGCGACAGTTTTTACAACCAACTCTATAGATCGTACTGCATCATCATTCGCGGGGATAGGATAATCGATATCCTGAGGATCTGCATTCGTGTCGACCATCGCCATGATCGGAACATTTTTTCGAAGTGCCTCTTTCGCGGCAATCTTCTCATTGTGAGCACCCACCAGGAAAACAGCATTCGGCATCTTTCGCAAATCTTTTAAGCCCTGGAGAACATCGTTTAAACGGGTGATTTCGTTTTCAATTACCGCTCTTTCCTTTTTAGTCAACATTCCTGCATCTGGTGATTCGAGTTTTTCCTTCAAGTTTTCCATCTTGTTGATACTCTTGAGGATTGTTTCAAAATTAGTAAACGTACCTCCGAGCCAGCGGGATGTTATAAAAGGCATGCCGCAACGTTCAGCCTCTGCCTTGATTACTCCCCTTGCCTGTCTCTTAGTACCAACAAACAAGATTGTTCCTCCTTTAGCCGAGATACCTCGAGCAAAATTTGCAGCCTTATCAAGCGCAGCAAGAGTTTGTTGTAAATCTAAAACATGCACCCTGTTTCGGGTCGTGAAAATAAACTGTTTCATCTTTGGGTTCCACTTAGAAGTTTCGTGTCCAAAATGGACGCCAGCTTCAAGAAGCTCCACTAAAGTTGGTAATTGCATGATTGAATTGATCCTTTCTTGCTCTCCGCGTGCCAACAAGTACCGATAAACGGCAAGGAATTGCGACTCCCCCCAGACGGATGTGAGATAAATTAATTAAATTAATGAGCCCCAATAATCTAACAGGAACACCCAAAAATGGCAAGCATTGTTAATTCCACCCATAGTTCCCTATCTTTGACTTTTTTTGGCCTTTAACGTATACTCTTTCCGTTATGAAAGAAGGAATACACCCCAAATACGGTGAAGCCGAAGTGACCTGCGCCTGCGGGAATAAGTTTAAGGTAGGCTCTACGAAGGAGGAGATCTACACGGAAGCTTGTTCTGCTTGCCACCCCTTCTATACCGGCCATACTCGCTTGATGGACTCCACTGGTCGAGTTGAACGCTTTACAAAGATGCTAGAGAAGACAAAAGCAAAGAAAACGGCCGGGAACGAAAAAAGCACGAAAAAGAAAGCACGCGCAAGCAAATCGAAAAAACTGGGATAGTTGGAAATAAAGGATGCGGGAAGACCACTCTCGCATTTTTTAGTTGATTGAGATTAAATTTAACTATGCCCACTATTGAAGAAATCCAAAAAGAATACAAGGAAGTATGCGAGAAACTTACAAATCCCGCTGTGCTTTCGCGTAATGAGTTGGCCACAATGTCCGCACGCCAGGCTGAGTTGCAGATCATTATGGATATTAATGAACAGGTAGGGATGCTCAAAAAGACAATTGAAGAACACGAACTAGTGGCCAAGGGCAATGATGAAGAATTACGAAAACTAGCAAATGACGAGTTGCCAACCCTTAATGAGCAACTGATTATTGCAGGAAAGAAGTTAAGGAAAGCGTTACTGCCAAAGGACAAACATGCGAACAAAAATGTCGTAATGGAGATCCGTGCGGGTGCTGGAGGGGACGAGGCGTCTTTATTCGCCGCCGATTTGCTAAAGATGTATAGCCGATATGCGGAAAACCGAGGCTGGAAAACAAAGCTAGTTGATGAAAGCAGGAATGAGGCTGGAGGCTACAAAGAAGTTGTAATGGAAATATCCGGCAAAGAAGCCTACGGAGAACTACATTTTGAGAGCGGTGTTCACCGGGTCCAAAGAATTCCCGTGACAGAAAAAATGGGCCGGATCCATACTTCCACTGCAACAGTTGCGGTTCTTCCTAAAGCCGAAAAAGTTGATATAGAAATACGTCCGGAAGATGTCCGTGTTGATACATACCGTGCCGGTGGTCACGGAGGACAAAATGTTCAGAAGACCAGTTCAGCTGTCAGGATCACGCACTTGCCTACGGGAATTATTGTTCAGTGCCAAAACGAAAGATCGCAGTCACAAAACAAGGAAGTGGCTATGGATGTCTTACGATCGAGACTTTTGGCAAAGACAATAGAGGAGCAGCAAATGGCCGAAGGTTCAGCACGAAGAACTCAAATCGGTACGGGCGACCGATCAGAGAAAATCAGAACCTATAATTTTCCACAGGACAGGGTCACAGACCACCGCATCAAGGAGTCATGGCACGGAATGAACACTATCTTCGACGGGAACATCGGAGACATCATCAGCGCACTACAGACAGCGTATGAGAACAAAGCTCTCGGGATCGCAGGATAAACTGTGCATCAAGGAAGCACTCAACGAAGGTAGACACTATCTTCGTTCTACAAGTTCTAGTTATTCTCTCGACGCTGAAATACTACTTAGCGAAGCAATAAGGAAGCCCCGCGAATTCCTTCTTGCTCATCCAGAAGAAAGGCTTACCACTCTTCAGGCGTCAAAGTATAGACAATGGTTAATGCAAAGATTCGAGGGTGTCCCTATTCCCTATTCGACAGGAGTTCAGCACTTCTACGGTAGAAAGTTTATTGTTAATAGATTTGTTCTGGTTCCCAGGCCTGAGACAGAAGCACTGGTGGAAGACACTATTAATATTGTGAAATCAAATAAGGAATTACGGTCAGCAACCATAGCCGACATCGGCACAGGATCAGGAATAATTGCCGTGTCATTAGCCGCCGAATTACCAAGAGTAAGAATTATCGCGATTGATAAAGCGGGAGCAGCATTACGAGTAGCCAGCCGAAATGCAAAGAAATACCGTGTGTCCAAGAGAGTTTCTTTCTTTGCCAGTGACCTAATGAATGAAATCCCTCACGAGCTAGCCCCTTCTATTATCGTTGCCAACCTTCCCTACGTAACCTCAAATGAACTCAAAAATGCGCACGAACACAACGACACCAAAGGATTGACTTATGAACCACAAGGCGCATTAGATGGTGGCCCTGACGGACTTGCGATATTTCGCCGTTTCTTCGCTCAATTTGATCGTTTTTCATACCTGAAAAATGCACTACAATACTTGATACTCGAACACAATCCAAAACAAAAAAGAGAACTCTGGGAAATGGCTTACAACTATCTCCCACAATTTAAAGCAACCAAAGTAAGCGACTTCGTGACACGGTGGAGCATTAATTAAAACCCCCGCCGTGCGGGGATTTTAATTGTTATTCTTTAGATTCTTTCTTGTCGTCTGGAGACCCTTCTGCCGCTGCCTCAGCTTCTTTAGCTGCCTTCTTCTCGTCTGCCTCAGTCTTCACTTCCGCGGCATTTTCTTCGACTTCTTTTTCGAGCTCCTCTAATTCCGCTTCCGAACGCGGTGGGGTCACTACTGCTACAATTTCTTCCCCATCAGTCAATACTTTTACATTTTTCGCGACTCCGAGATCAGACACCTTTATTCGATCCTCAAAGCTCTTAAGTAATCCGATATCTACCTTAATCTCTTCCGGCAAATCTTGAGGGAAAGCCTGTACTTGAATCTCATCAATACTTTTAACAAGAGTTCCGCCAAGATCCTTAACTGCAAAAGATTCACCCTCGAAAACTAACGGTACCGTTGCTTCGATCTCTTCTTTCAAATTTACTTGGTGGAAATCCACGTGTATTGGATTACCCGTCAAAGGATGCCTCTGCACTTCGCTTACTAAGACAGTTCGGGGTTCGTTCTCGCCCTCTATGTTCAGATTCATCAAAGTACTCGATGAGAGCTCCGGCAAAATCTTTTCGAAGGCTTTCTTTTCAACAGCCATATTAACCGCATTTATTTTGTGGCCATACAGAACGGCCGGGATCATCCCGGCCCCCCTAATATGAGAAGCTGTGCGGCCCGCTTGTTCGCGGCCTACAGCCTTAATCTGCAATCTTTCAGACATCGCTCTCCCTTGTAAGTTCACGCACAACTGTCCGATCCTGCCTTTTAAGCAGTTGGATCATCTCCAGTAGCTCGTTCCCACTCATGCTGGGGGTTAAGCGGAATTTTTCAATATCTTCTCTAGTCATATCAGTTACCATACCTAGGCTTATCATACCCATGCCACTCATGGCAACTACCGCCATAATTGAGCTCTTACAACGCGGGCATTCAACATAAACAGTCGAAGACTCTTCAGAAGTTTCAATTATTTGAGCATCCTCCATGCGATAGCCCGCATTACAAAGAGGACACCGAGAGATAAATTGGTTTGGTTCTTCGAACATATTTTTCGCTCTTATTGATTTAGAGTAAACAACGAAGAGCTTTCTGTCAAATGTTTCGGAGACCCTTTTTAATATTAAGACGACAAAGCCAACGTTGATAAATCACTTGTATCATCCGCCTCCCACCGCTCACCGTGAATTACGACACTCTCTACAAGCCCGACCAGAATAAACATCGTCAAAAGGCTACTTCCTCCGTAGGAAATAAATGGCAACGGAACACCTGTGACCGGAAGTAGACCAATATTCATGCCAGAGTTGACGATAAGACCACACAAAAGAGTGACGAATGCGCCGACTGCAATAACACGGCCGAGAGGATCGGATGTTTTAGATGCAGCAACTAGCATCCTCCACAAAATTACTCCGTATAAAGATAGTACCCCCATGACACCAACAAGACCGAGCTCCTCTCCAATACGGGCAAAGATGAAATCAGTCCTGTTTTCAGGCAAGAAATTTAAACGGCTCTGAGGACCATAACCGAGGCCTCTCCCCCAAAGACCGCCTGAACCAAAAGCCGTAACAGATTGCAATACTGTATAGCCACTACCTAACGGATCCGTACCTGGCTGCAAAAAAACCAGTAGTCGATCTTTCTGATAGGGTTTCAAGAAGAAAAGCCATGCCCCTGCGCCTAGCAAAACCGCGATTAAGAACAGGGCTGCGAACTGTTTTTTCCGAAGACCGGAAACGGCGACAACACCAAACCAAATAAAAACAAGAAGCATGGCCGTACCAAAGTCTGGCTGGAGCATAACAAGACCAATGACAGGTACAGAGTAAGCAAGAGTGTGAAATAGTGCCTTGTTTGTCGAGACACCATTCCGGCTTTCGGATACAATCTTTGCCAACATAACAACAAGTACAGCCTTGGCGATCTCTCCTGGCTGCAAATGAAGCGTGCCGAATATGAGCCACGAAGCTGCTCCATGAATTACTCTCCCCTGTAAAACAATAACTAAGAGGACAAGTAGGGATATAAAAGCAGGCTTCGCAAGGAAACGAGAAAAAGTGTAGTGCGTACTAGAAATAAGCAATAAAACAAATAGCGAGACAAACGCGAAGCCTCCTTGCCTGACAAAAAAACCATAATTAACAGAACTGGCGCTAGTTCCAAGCAACACCAAACTCAAGATTGTAAGGAGGATGGCACTACCTGCCAATAGCGGGTCGCCACGCCTGAGGACTTCCCTAATATTCACTAATTATTTTTTTGAAGGATTTGCTGACGCTCGAATTACAGGTATATCAATGGGGTTCTGCCCCAAGCCTTCTCTAACCTGTATAGCATCAGATAAAAAGACATTAACTTCGGGATGGATTTTTAATGTAACAACCTGTTTCCCTTTTTGCAAAGGCCACTGCACCGTGAACTCACGTCGTTCCAGCGACTTCAGTGAACCCATAAAGGTTTCTCCCGTACCCACAACGTTTCCCTCTGCGTCTAGACCCACTACACCAACCTGTACCTTCTGATAGTCCACATTACTCTGGTTTGCAAGCAATCCCTTCAGTTCGAAAGTATCCATCACAGCTCCAGGAATTATTCTTGTTGGTTTATTTACAACGACGAGCGTCGGCGGACGGAAAGTACTATCGACAAAGGCCCATTTAGGATTCTTTAACTCAAGCTTAACGGAAGAACCTGCCGGCACATCTCTATTTAGCGCCATTACGTATTTCTCATCGTTAGGCAAAATAAAAGTCGAGCCGGGGATTGTTTGCAATACTTGTCCCCCATTACTTACTATCAGCTGAAACTTTACGTCGGAAGCGCCAGCATCCGCATTAGGATTCCTAATGACACCTAAAATATCTGCTTTTCCCTGCGAAGTCGCGATGATCTTTGCATCCACAACTTCCAGCGGCTGAGCCTCTTTGCCAGATCCGGGACCATCAGGAGCAGGTTCATAATTTAACCAAAAAATGAGGGCGCCTAGACTAGACCAAAAGCCAAAAAAAATGGTGGCAATAACTATTTGTTTAAAAGTTCTGTGTTTCAATACCATCCCTTATAGAATACTTGTTTAACACGATGAGAACAAACCAAAGATAATATTTTTATCTCTGTACCCGAACCCGCTTTTCCTTGTACCCTATAAGTCACACATGGCTGAATTTATCCACCTCCACGTACACTCCCACTACTCTTTGCTAGATGGCCTGTCCAAGGTGGATGATATGGTAAAACGCGCTAAAGAGCTCGGAATGAGCGCTATTGGACTGACCGACCACGGAACAATGTACGGGGTAATAGATTTCTATAGTTCTTGCGTTAAAAACGGGGTAAAACCAATTATCGGCGTGGAAACGTACGTGGCTAGCCGTTCCCGGTTCCAAAAAGATCCTGGTGTTGACAGTAAAAGGTACCACTTAACCCTTCTCGCGAAGGACAACACCGGATATAAAAACTTGATCAAACTTGTAACGGCAGCGCATCTGGAAGGTTACTATTACAAGCCGCGGGTCGATAAGGAGTTATTAAAGGCCCACTCCGAAGGAATAATTGCTTTGTCCGGGTGCATAGGAAGCGAACTTGGGAGAACTATTCGAAGTGGAGACAAAGAAAAAGCAAAAGAAGTAATCCGAGAATACCAGTCAATATTCGGAGCCGAAAATTACTATCTAGAAATCATGCACCATCCCGATGTAGAGGGTTTTATGGAATGGCGCACAACGCTCGTTGAACTATCAAAAGAACTAAGTATTCCCCTGGTGGCAACGCAGGATTCGCATTACCTTCGACCAGACGATGCTCTTGCACACAAAACCCTGGTGGCAATCTCCACAAACACTGACGTGGGAGATACAGGAATATTTTCAGGAGAAGGACACTACCATTTTATTTCAACAGATGAGGCACTGGAGTGGTTCCACGACATTCCCGAAGCTGTGGAAAACACAAAGAAAATTGCTGACCGATGCAATGTTGAATTAACCCTGGGCAAATTTGTGTTCCCTAACTTTGCCTTGGAAGAGGGTAAAACAGCTGACCAGATGCTAGAGGAACTAACAAGGAACGGCATGAGAGAACGAGGGCTAGAAGGAAGCACCGAGATTGAAGAAAGACGAAAATATGAACTAGGTGTCATTAGCCAGAAAAATTATTCCCCGTATTTTCTTGTCGTGTCCGATCTACTTCGTTTCGCTCGAGAATCACATATTTATACAACCGTCCGAGGTTCTGCCGCAGGCTCTCTAGTCGGATATCTGGCCGGTATTACTAACGTTAATCCGATAGAATTCCAACTTCCGTTCGAGCGTTTCCTCAATCCCTACCGGCCCTCCGCCCCCGATATCGATATGGACTTTGCGGATAATCGTCGTGGCGAGGTGATCGAGTATGCGAAAAGAAAATATGGTGCGGACCACGTCGCTCAGATCGGAACCTTCGGTACAATGATGGCTCGTGGGGCGGTGCGTGACGTTGCACGAGCACTAGGAAAACCATACGAAGTAGGAGATAAAATTGCCAAACTAATACCAATGGGGTCACAGGGTTTTCCCATGACAATCAATCATGCTTTAGAATTGGAGCCCGAACTCAAGAATTTGTATGACAATAATCCGGAAGTAAAACAGATACTGGATATTGCGAAAAAGTTAGAGGGGACAGTCCGCCACGTATCTGTCCATGCCGCCGGAGTAGTAATTGCACCAAAACCACTGACCGAATACACCCCTATCCAATACGACCCAAAGGACGGAGAGAAATTAATCACGCAATATGATATGTACACCGTCGGAGAAGATGGTGTCGGCTTAACGAAACTGGATTTTCTCGGCATAAGAAACTTGGCAATATTAGAAGATGCTGTTCGATTAGTAAAAGTGCACCGAAACATCACCATTGAAATCGAAAAAATTCCATTCGATGACAAGAAGACTTTTGAAATGTTGGCAAAGGGCGAAACTGAAGGTCTTTTTCAACTAAACGGTGAGGGCATGACTAAGCATCTTATCGATCTAAAACCGACTACGGTTCATGACATTAACGCTATGGTCGCCTTGTACCGTCCAGGTCCAATGAACAACATCCCGGAATACATCGCAC
>CAYNDL010000026.1:0-12873 GCA_964396115.1 uncultured Candidatus Saccharibacteria bacterium | reverse complement strand
TATGGCTCTTAAGTCCACATCGTTATTTATAACCGCATTATTATCAATGCCTACAGTCTCATTGTTGTCGATCGTGGTGTTCGCGTTGTTATTGGAATTCGCTCCCGTAGAGGAGTTCTGTGCGGTTATCGTTGAATTATTTTCCACAGGTCGAATGCTGCCATCTTCTCCCAGGAAGAATGCCAACCATCGATCGATTGCATTGACCATAATCAGTCCCAGACTTCCGTCCACGACGTTCAAGTTGGCTAAGTTAACGGCATTAGTGGAAGCCTTAACATCACCTGTATTAACATTAGCACTTCCGGTATTCTTTTCTGCTTGGTTTTGTCCCGTTATCGCATCGACAGTTACATTATTGTTTATTAGGGCATCATTATTTATCCCGGTTGTTTGATTATTATTAACATCGACCCCAGTGTTGTTTGTGGAGTTTGCTCCTGTATTTGAGTTACCGGCATCGACTGTTAAATTCTGCTGCTTCTGCGCATTAAATAAATCCAAGATTTCTTTTGGAATCACGATATTGCCGTTTAGGTCCCCAAAAATATCGGTAACATCCAGCCACAGAAGTCCATCCGTTACATTCACATTAAGAAAATTCACCAGAGTAGCAGCAACATCCGCGTCACCGGTATTTATGGTTCCATCACCCGTGTTACGCGAGGCGTCGTTTCTACCACTGATAGCTTCAGCGGTGAGGCTGTTGTCGATCCTTCCATCGTTCTGAATTTCCGTAAGTTTCTCCTGCGTATTTGTTATTTGGGCATCGTTGGTTGAACCGGCTCCGGTAACACTGTTTACAGAACGGAATGAATCATTAAGATTCGACCCCGATTGAGTAGGGTTGAAATCAAGAACTAAATCACCATTTTGAGTACCCCCAACCACATTATGATCAACTTCCCCTTGTGTGCCCGATACATTTAAGTTATCGGCTGTTACTTGTTGAACACCGACGCCAGAGTTTCCTGACGCAACAGCGCCATTTCCAGTATTCTCACTGCCGGTGTTGCCACCGGAGTTGGCTGTTCCATCAGCGTTGTTTGTAGTGGTTGAGGTATTGCTTGTAGAAGTTGTCGTATTGCTGTCAGTATCGCTAGTGGCGTTATTTGTTGATCCCGCTCCCGTGCCTGTATTCTCAACGGACACTGAAGTGTCGCCTTGGCCTGCGCCTTGGCCTGATCCCTGGTCCGCGCCTTGGCCTGCGCCTTGCAGTTCACTCTCTTGCGCCCTTGCTACTGTAAGTGGCGCTAAGGGAGCAAAAGACAAGACCATGCTCAAAACCACTGCCTGCACTCCCGATATAATTTTCAACGTTTTTTTCCTGAATTGCATAAATAGTTTCTCCTTTCAAGCGACTAATTAATTTCCTCGTTTGGGAGGCTGGTGAGCCCCCCTGACGAAGATACCAGCCTATCAGTTAACCTGATTGCTGATATTGATGCTTACCTGAGCATCACCGCTGCTGACTTCTCCGTCGCCAGTGTTTTCATTGGCTTCGTTGTCGCCAGTGTTGGCTTCAACATCGACATCGTTTTCAATGTCTGCGCTATTGTCTATTTCAACATCTGAAGATTGGTTAACTTCGACATTGTTCTCATTGTTAGAATCATGACCAGTGGTGTTATTGCTTGCTTCGACTTTTACAGCCTTAGGAGCAGGAATGTTTACCGCATGGCCTTGATTTACAACGTTTTCGACATGGGCTTGCACCTGAGCGTCACCACTACGGACTTGTCCGTCGCCAGTGTTTTCATTGGCTTCGTTGTCTCCAGTGTTGGCTGCTAGGTCAACATCGTTTTCGATATCAGCGTCGTTATCGATTTCGACGTCAACACTTTGGTCTACGTCGATATCGTTTTCATTGTTGGAATCCGCACCCGTTGTCTCATTTGAAGACTCAACATCAACATCGCCAAAATTGGCTTGATAAGCTGAACCTCCATTTATTTCATTAACAATATGAGCAACTAGAGTTGCGTCTCCAGACTCGACTTCTCCGTCGCCAGTGTTTTCATTGGCTTCGTTGTCGCCGGTCTCTACAGAAAGATCAAGTTCGTTGTCGATATCTGCGTCGTTTTCAACGTCTACATCGACACTTTGGTCTACGTCGAGATCGTTCTCGTTATTGGAATCCGCACCCGTTACTGAGTTGAGGAGTTCCCAATCAACGTCACCAAAATCACCGCTGAAGTACGCACCCAAGGTGTTAACCATATTATCGAGATTTGCCTCGATATCGGCGTCACCCGAAGTTGCTGTGCCCGAGCCTGTGTTTTCATTGGCTTCGTTGTCGCCAGTCTCGACATCTGCATCTGCATCGTTGTCGATATCGGCGTCGTTATCGATATCCTGATCAATTTCCTGTTCGATATCGACATCGTTTTCGTTGTTGGAGTCTGCGCCTGTGCGCACGTTTTCAACCGAACCCGCAAATGCGACACCGGACGAAAGCAATCCAGCAACCGACAAGTAAGATGCTTTACGCAATAAATCTTTTATCATTTTTCTTTTTCACCCCCTTTCAAGTTTTGTCCCTCCAGGAAACTGTCCCAAAGAAACAAGAAGAATAATGCTTTTCACTAAACCCTTATTTCGAGAGTTTTAATGTAGTTCAAAGAATAAATTATGGGAGACAACTTGCTGTGTGTTCTGACACAAAAAACTGTGTATAATTTAGCGCCAGATTTTTTTCAGCCTTTGCGAGCAATAAACTATTAAATATAAATTATCCGAGACTGGCAGTTTGTCTTGACAAAAAGCTAATAATAAAGCATAAAGGTCAGTTATGTTTTATCCGGACCAGCTCGCGTACGAGCAGCCCGCGCGGATGAATTTTTCGCGCAACCTCCTCTTAAGCGCAATACCGCTTATTCTATTTCTCGCTTTTTTGTCAGGGGGAACAGCCTTTTTCATCGGATCAAGGGCAGCATCTCCTTCTACGGAACGACAAGCAAAGCTGCCCGTCGCTAGTGACAAGAGGAACACTCCCGTGACCTCCACGACAGGATCCCTGGCGCCACTGGTATCAATCCAGGCAGCAGCAACAAAACCGCTAGCACCGGTCACCACTAACGACGAAGGAAACTGGGTTCGAATACCAGCATTAAAAGTTGAGGTTCCTCTTGTAAAGGCCGTGTCGATGAGTGATGAAGATATACTCGCTGCTTTAGGTACGGGAGTAGCACTCTACCCTAACGGCGTACAACCTGGACAAGATGGTAACGCCTTTATCGCTGGCCACAGTACAGGTGAACCATGGAAAGGCTCTTACCGCTTCGCTTTTCTCAGTATAAATAAATTAAAGAAAGGTGATTCCGTATTGGTTGACTATGAAGGGACACGCTACACCTATGTTGTTTCCGGTTCCCACATTATTAATCCCCAAACTATTCCAACCCTCAAATCTGAAGGCAAGGAACCCACGCTTTCCCTGATGGCATGTTGGCCACTTTGGACTTCAAAAAACCGCATGATCATAGACACGAAGCTAGCTGCTATCAATCCCCTCAACTATAAGGGCTTAAAGTGACATATCTAGCTGAACTGCTGCTTTTGTGAAAAATTTGACAAGTTTAAAGCATAAGTTATAATCATTCGTTAATTTATTAAAGTTCATATATTTAAATTTTATGAAGAAAGGAAGTGATAATATGTACAAAAAAGGCCTCATTCTTACAGGCTTGGCCGTAATGGCTATTGTTGGCTTTGGCTTAACCACATCAAATTCTTTTGCTTGTGGCTGCGGTCCTAAACCAACCCCTATTCCGACCCCAAGACCAACTCCTATTCCTACTCCGACTCCGACGCCAACCCCGACACCTACGCCTACACCCACGCCGACTCCGACGCCAACCCCGACACCTACGCCTACACCCACGCCGACTCCGACGCCAACCCCATGCGTTACGTGTGGCACAACTGTTGTAAATACGGTTCAAACTGTAGTGGTTGAAAGCGAAAAGGAGGAAGGAACGGTAACAGTAACCAAGACCGATAACCAAGAAACTGTAAAACCAGGACAAGTATTGGTTTACAAGATCTCGGTTAAGAACACGAAGGACGAAGATGTTCGAGAAGTGAAAATTATCGACAAAGTCTCTCCTTACTTGATTCCGCTTGCTACCAATCCTTCTGCAAGAGCAGACGAAAAGAGCCGCACGATCACTTGGGAAAACCAGACGATTTCCGCGAACTCTGAAGTGACTTATGCCTTTAAGGCAAGAGTAGCTGCAGATGCACCGAACGGCTTCTTGCTGCAGAACGTTGCGATCATCAACGGCCCAGGGGTAAAAGGTAATGCTACCGATACAACCTTGGTTCAAGGAGCAGTCCCACAGATTGCTGCTGCCACGATTTCTCAACCGGTTCCAGTTACAGCTAAGACGGGTATGCCAATCGACGTAGTTTCGTTGGTCTACTCTCTGTCAGGCACAGTCGCTACGGCTGGCACACTGGCAATGAAGAAATTCATTTAACTGACAAGAAGTTCGAAACAAACAGCTCCCCTAACAGGGAGCTGTTTTGGTGTAACTATCATAGCCGGATAAGAAACACTCCCCAATGGATCAGAAGGCGTTTTATTTGTTTGACAGCACTTGCTTGCTGTTTATTATCTTAAATGATAAGCATAAAATATTATCTTTTCATATTAAAATGAAAGGAGGTGAACACAAATGAAACTATCAAAATTATCATTGACTTTGATCGTCGTAGCCACTTTGGTGGCTGGATTTGGCGTAGCAGTGGCGAACGCGAATGCGTGCTCGTGCCATAAACCTACGCCCGTGCCAACTCCTCGCCCGACTCCTGTGCCAACTCCTACTCCTACACCCGTACCAACTCCGACCCCCACACCAGTGCCGACACCAACACCGTGTCCGACGCCTGTGCCGCCATGCACATGGTCTTGTCCGACGCCTGTGCCGCAACCATGCTATAACTGCGTTGCGATGCCTTGCGCAGGTTGGACATGCGGAGCTTATACTGCAGTAAGATCAACCTTTAATGGTTTTGAAGAAGCAGCCGGATCGTGGAGTTTCGGCAGTCCATTTACCAGTTTTCGCTGGTGATAAGCTGAGGACAAATACGTTACATGACGCTGGAGGGCGTCATGTTTTTTAATTCGGGGAGAGGTGATTAGGTCACATTAAAAGGAAAAGATCCCATATATAACAAATGTAAAGTTAGTCACAGAGAAACCAGGAGGACGACTATTTAATAATAAAGATATTTTTAGTTTTAATTTTAAGGAAGGGGGTGAACACAATGACTAAGAAATTAATTTTGCCGGCTTTTGTAGCTTTTTTCGCAGTGTTTGCTTTAATTGGGGCACAAGACACTCACGCTGGATGGAAGCATAACCCTCCTCCACCAACTCCCACTCCGACTCCTGTTCCAACCCCTACACCCACGCCAGTCCCTACACCGACTCCGACACCCGTACCTACACCAACGCCGACACCAAACCCATGCCAATGGACTTGTCCGACTCCCACACCACCTCCGCCACCACCTTGCTACCCTTGCGTACCAGTACCGTCATGTCCGCCATGGCTAAGCAACGCGTACTCCAACGCAATGTCTACCTTCGGTGGTTTCCAACCCGCATCAGGTTCTTGGAGTTTCGGTAACGCCTTCACATCCTAGTAGGGTAAGGTGAGGCTACGTGATTGTTCATTCAAATACAGCGCTAGAGAGCGCTGTATTTGTTTTTGGCAAAACTTTCTGACACCGTTTCGTCTAAGTCGTTGAAAAAAAATAATTAAAGATTACAATTTCATACTACAGTTTGTACTTTATCTTAGAATATTCATCACCCAATAAGTGCGGCAGAATAATTTGAACATCCGAGATCGGGAGAAACTGGTTTTAGAAATATGTTTTTTTGTAAGCATAGTAATCGCGAGCGTATCAGTACTAGAAGTTCCGATAGTACTTGGGGAGGCCGTTGCCGGAGGTAGGAAAATTTACACGAGGGTCAGTGGTGACTTCTACGTAAATTCATTCCGACAACAACCCTCCACGGTACTAGGGGGAACCAGCAGAGGTAAATATGAAAGTACGATTGGAGGATATTTTAAGCGCTAATTGTTCATTCAATACAAACACAGCACCGGGATCCCGGCGCTGTGTTTGTATTGATTATTTTTTTAACAAGAACCTCGCGGCACTCACGACATTTTCTGCGCTAATGCCCATTTTTGCTGTAAGTGCAGTATAGTCCCCGGACTCTCCAAATGAAGTAGCACCTAAACGCTTCAGACTGGCAGGACAGTTTTCACATAAGATTTCTGCCACCAAAGAACCTAGGCCACCATTAATATTGTGATCCTCCAGAGTAATAACCCTCCCCGTTTTTTTGGCAGAACTAATGATTTTGTCGGCGCTCAAGGAGGAAAGAGTGGATACGGATAGAACATCACAAGATAGGTTCTTTTTTTTCAGCAGGTCTGCGGCGAGCAACGCTTCCATGATGGAAGGGCCCGTGCTGATTATTGTGACATCGGAGCCTTGCCGGAGTTCCCTCACCTTCCCGAACTCGAATGGATCTTCTTCGTCCGTAACAATACCCGTTGGTTCACGATAAAGTCGCAAGTAAACAGGCCCTTCATGTTCAACCACTTTCGGCAATGCACTTTTCATCTCATTGTAATCCGCCGGAAAAACGACCGTCATATTGGGCAAGGCACGCATGAAAGCGATATCCTCGAGCGCTTGAGCTGTAGCCCCGTCGGCTGCATTGCTTACACCGCCGTGTGAGCCGACAACCACTACGTTTAAATTATTCTGACAGATTTGAACTCTGATGTGGTCAAAGGCTCTTGGCAAAAACGAAGCAAATGCGCCAGCCACAGGTTTATAGCCCCTGATAGCTAGTCCGGCAGCTATCCCTGTCATGTTTGCCTCTGCTACACCGACATCAACAAATCTTTCACCGAATTTTTCTCTGATCTTAAGCATCCTGAGGCTTTCTCCAAGATCAGCAGTAAGGGCAACTACTTTTCTATTTTTCTCCATTACCGCAGCCAAGGCCTCGCCAAAAGCTTCACGCGTTGCTTTCTTCGTCTCACTCTTCATTTGAGCTCCTCCTTAATCTTAGAGAACTGATCGTCAGAGATTTTTCCTGCGTGCCAGTGTTCGCTATTCTCCATGAACGAGACGCCCTTGCCTCTGGTCGTATGCGCGATAACCACATTCGGCGCGTCACAATCACTGTTCAATGCCGGAATGATCTCCGCAAAATTATGACCATCTATTTCTTCAACTATCCAACCAAAGGATTCGTACTTTTTCTTTAACGGATCGAGTGACGGCATAACAACTTCGGTGCGTCCGTCAATTTGCATTCCATTCTTGTCCACAATTGCGGTTATGCGCAGACCTAATTTTGCCGCCGCCATAACGGCCTCCCAAGTAGATCCCTCTTGCTGTTCACCGTCGCTCATCATAACAAAGATCCGACGCTTAATTCCTTGCAGCCTGTCGGCATAAGCAATACCGATTGCACAAGATAAGCGTTGCCCCAGGCTACCGGTTGACGTCTCTATCCCTGGTAACGATCCCTTGTGTGGATGCCCCTGTGCCCCGCTGCCAAGCTTACGCAAATTGTCCAACTCGCTATCTGAGAAAAAACCTGCTAACGCAAGGACGGCATACAATGCCGGCGCTGCATGGCCGTTGCTGAGAATAAAAATATCTCTTTCGTCCCAATCCGGCTGTTCCGACCGATAACGGACAACCCCGCCAAAATAGAGGGCGACAAGAAGGTCCATCGAGGACATTGAAGATCCCGGATGTCCAGATTGAGCGGCATACAATGCCGTTAAGGTCTGAAGGCGTAGTTTTCGCGCGACAGCTTCAAGATCGATTCCCCTTAGGTTCCTATACTCCATCAAAGGAATGATAACCGTCCAGAATAAGTTTTGCCACGCCCAATGCAGTCCCATCGAAAGCGGCTTGTTCCTTCATCTTAAGTCCTGAAATTTCCTCTTGATATTTTCCAATGATTCCGTCTCTCATGACACCGCCGTCAATCACTATTTGGCCTGGTTTACGTGGAAGCCTTCTCAAGTAGAAGTCTGTATCGACAGCGAGCTCTTTCAGAAAACCTCTTAATTTTTCTGTGTCATTTAAGAGCGGCTCTACCTCTTTACCTCCCCTTCCGATCTTTGCCTCGACTGCGTATTCCCCGTTAGCCATTAAAGTTGTGAAGAATCCATCTAATAAAGCGAACTTGTTTCCAATTGCCTGCATGATAAATGTTCCTGTCCCATATGTTATTTTTGTTACTCCTTCCTCTGTTCCAGCCGCAAACATGCTGGCTTGTTGATCGCCGCAAACGGCCATAATCGGCAAATTTAATCCAAGTATGTCCTTACGCAAGACACCAAACGAATCTTTACTTTCCTTTATTTCGGGCATGATGCCGCCAGGAATTCCAAAAAGATTGAATAAGCCTTGATCCCACTCACGCTCGTGAATATTAAACAACAGCGTGCGGGAGGCGTTAGTCCAATCAGTTACAAAAGAACGTGCGCCGCTGATATTCCAGATTATCCATGAGTCCAAAGTGCCACAGGCCAAGTTCTTATTAGTCTTTACTTCCGGAATATTATTCAATAACCAATTTATTTTAGAGGCAGAGAAATAAGACTCAATTGGTAATCCTGTCTTTTCCCGTACCTGCTTTTCATTTTTAGCAGCCAATGCTTCGCAATATTCTTTTGTTCGAGAATCCTTCCAGACAATGGCTGGATAGAGAGGGCGCGATGTTACTTTATCCCAGGCGACAACCGTTTCCCTTTGATTTGTTACACCGACGCCAGCGATTTCACTTGCCTGTATACCACTTGCACCCACTGCTTCCTTCAATAAATCAACAGAGACATCTACGATTTTCCGAGGGTCTTGTTCCACTTTGCCTTCCCTCAAAGAAAATTCACTGATCTTTCGATACGACTTTGCAATTATCTTGAAATCCCGATCGAACACAAAAGCCTTGATACCCGTTGTACCAGCGTCAAGAACCAATACAAATTGTTTATTCTTTGTAGTCACAAATGATCGCAGGAAAGAATTCACTTACTTTTTTTCCTTCAGTTACTATCGCGGAAAGAGCCGAATATATAGGATATTCCGCCATCTTCTCTCCCAAGAGTTTATTTAAACGGGGTAGTGATTCACTGCCCTCACTTGAGGATGAAGTATTTCCACGGACCAATTCTCTCCCTACTTGATGATTCCGAGAATCAGCACTAAAGCCTGTTGCAATTAGATCACCCACTCCCGCCGAGCTATAGACCGATTCTGGCTTTCCGTCCAGTTCAGCGACAATTCTCACCATTTCGCTACACGCAGCGCCAACATACCAACCTCGGAAATTTGTGCCTAAAGATAACTCATGGATTATCCCCAAACCAATCGAATAAATATTCTTTAATACACCAGACAAAGCGATGCCACGAAAATCATCAGAAAAATCGATGCGCAAGTCCTTTCCAAAAAGTACCCTCATTTCCTTAACGGTCTTTTCAGAACTCGCTGCAATAACAGCGGCTCCACACGCGCCTCTAGCCAATTCCTCTGCAATCATCGGGCCAAATAACAATGCAACTTTCTCAAGGGGCAAGAAGTCCTTAAGAAGTTCGTCAATTGTTTTTCCGCTTTCTTCTATGCCCTTCGACAATGCAATTACAACCCCTTTCTTCGCCACATACGGAAGGAAGGATTGCACAGCTACGCGTACTGCCTTAGAAGGAATCGCCAAGAAGATAAAGTCTGCTTCGGGCACTAGTTCAGAGAGACCTTTCTGGTCTTCAACTTTCCCTTTTTCTTTATCCCAAAAAGTTATTCCACACTTCCCCGTCTTTTTCAGCAAAAAACCGATTGCCTGACCGATCTCGCCAGCTCCTATAATTAGTACTTTTTTCATAGTCAAAGTTTAACAAATGATAAGTGTGCCGGAAACAATTTCAGAACTGGAATTCGCCTGGACTGTGCTCTGCCGCCCATTTGAGTAACCACTTTTTCTGGCCCTCACTGACACCACCTTGAAAAGGCAAAGACTCCTCAATGGCCTTGTCCATTGGCCAACCTTGAACTGCATAGCGGTACAGAGCAACCATAGTTCCGGTACGGCCAATTCCTCCCCGACAATGCACGTGAGCCGGCTGGTTTGCGGGATTAGTAATGAAAGCCAAGAATTCTTTAGCTTGTTTTTCGCTAGGCGGAGAACCATCTGCTATTGGGAGCGGGAGATAGTTAAATCCGAGCGCGTTGAAACCAGGAATTTTCCGATCATCGCCAACTTCCCCCCGTTCTCCGTCTACTCTCAAATCGATGTCGCTTTTCCAGCCATTGTCCTTGAGCCATTTGAAATCTTTCAGTGTCGGCTGTCCTGAACGGGAAAGTACGCCGGGTACGGGAAGAGCCAGTGACCAGAAACCATAATCCTTCGGAGCCTCAGCAGGAATACCTTCCCGGGGACCAACAAAAACAATTGATGGCGAAGGCGCTGCACTGGGACTGGGAGATGATAGGGCTTTCGCGGTAGGAGATGCGCTGCCAGGTGTTGTACTTACTGTTTGCGGCGTTACTTTTTCTCTTTGTGAATAATAGACACCTCCAGCCAGAGCAAGCACGAGTACGATTGATCCTGCTAGTAAAGCTTTTTTCATGGTTTGTTATAGTCAATGGCAATAGTAGTGATGAGACCAAGTTTATTGTATTCTCGCATGATCTCGCTAGTCTGTGGATTTACTTCAATGATCCTTGCCCGTCCGGCATCTGCAATTAAGACATTCCCATTCTGCAGCTTGACCGCATCGTTAGGATGATTGAGCTTCTGTCCATTTTTCAGGGTATTTATCGTCCAAAGCACCTTACCCGTCCTGTCTACTTCAAACACTTCGTTTGTCATTCGATCCTCCATCACAAAAGTATCATCATCGGTTGGGAAGACATGCTGCAACCATTGCGCCTGAGGACGGTGGTATTCCCACAAGATTGCTTTCGTACTCCGATCAACGATAAATACTTTATCCTGTAAAGTATCCGTGATTAGAATCTCTTGGCCCCCCTTAAGAGGAACAGTGTTAGTTCCAGCCATTAAGAAGCCGGGCTTTGAACCCATCTTTAAATCTTCACCGTACTGCCAAACAATATCATTGGTTTTTTGATCGACAATTATGACTCTCCTGTTATTACCGTCATTTATCAAGACCTCGTGATCGTTTATCTTAAATGATTTATCAGGCTGGTGCAGATAACCCTTCTCATAACCCTGCACATCTTTTACACCGTATTGCCAGCGCAGCTCATGTGTCTTTCGGTCGACTTCCTGAACCATCATACCTTCACCATCCGCCACAATAAGGTTACCGTTTGGCGCTACCGTTACGTATTCGGTATGAGTTGCATAACCACTTTTGGGAATAGGTGGAACGTCCATCCTCTGCTCCCAAACCTTGTTGCCAGCCGGATCCAACCCGACCACGCGTTTTCCATTAAAGTCACTGTACCAAAGTACGGAAAAATCTTTTGGTTCCGCTTTTGGCGTCGATCTTGTTAGCTGTATGTTTGGTTTAATTTCCCTAAAAACAGGTTTTCCGATCTTCCCGTAAACCAAAGCAGCGGTCACCAACACAAGCGCCGCACTTAAAAGTAAACCAATTTTCTTTTTTGACATTATATTAGATTATTTTTTTATTATATCACTTCCTTTCTTTATTATTCATTAGTTATTCTTTGCTCGCCATAGAGCCCCTCCTTGCATAAACAAAAATATGCTAATCAACAGTACGATCAGGCCCGTCCATAATGAAGGGAAAACGTATTGCCCAAGATCAGCCAAATGAAAGAATATACTTAATGCCAGAATAAAAAGTCCCATTAACAGAAGCTGGCCACCGATCAGAAACAAAATTATTCCCATAAGGAGACGCTTGAGATTGATCTTTGCAAGCGTCCCCTGAAACAATGCGCTGTATGCGCGAGAATAGATTATGGCGACAATAACTCGTTTAAATAACGACCACATTCTTCTTAATGCTAATTCTTAACGATCCCCTCCCCGCTTACCGATAAGCATCCCTATTATGAGTCCCGCCAACGCTGCAATCCCGACACTTTTCCAAACATTATCTTTGGCGTAACCCTCTGCCTCCCTCCGCCAAATGTCGGCTCTTTTCTGCATCATATGAAGTTTATGACGTGCCATCGTCTTCATGTTATCGAATGCCTCCCCCGCTTCGTTTTTAAGCTCCTGGCTTTTTTCTTTCAACGCATTTACATCATCTTCGACCTGTTGTTTTTCACGGTTTTCCATACCTGCCCCCTTTCTTAAATAGTATTAATTACTTTTTAACCTTGCTGCAAAGCGGTTAGTTTTGTAGTGATAGAACTCACACCCTAAGGAACGATAATCCCTGCCTCTAGGAGCATGCGAAAATGGTCGGGGCTATTTCTAAAAAGGTACTCAACGACTTTCCCGCGAACAGAGTCAATCTTTAGCTGGTGCAATGCCGCGAATTTACCGATCTCTGCTTCCGCAGCTTTTATATCCTCTTCTCTTTCAACAAGCAGCTCTATCTCCACCAACGCATATCCGAAGTCAACAGCATCAATGTCGATGCGAAAGTCCTGTTTCCGGTAAGTTTCACGACGGGTAGTGATAGTAGCGAACGGATGGTATCCATGTGTTTTCAAGTCCTCAAGGAACTCTCCACTGCCCCTCATATTAAGCATCTGACGAATTTCAGCTTCCTCATTGAATTCTTCGTATCGATTGCAAAATATCTCACTGCGTTCTTCTTGTTTTTCGAGCGGCATTTTTAGTTCCGCGTTTTTGTCTCGCAGCCGGAGCCAGAT
>CAYNDL010000025.1:0-13025 GCA_964396115.1 uncultured Candidatus Saccharibacteria bacterium | reverse complement strand
GGCGGAACCACCAGTAGCTACGGGGGAACCCGCACATCTCCGCCAAGGTTTCCTTTTCAGCAACAACGAAGTTGTGGTTACTAACAGACAGGAAACATTGGAAAGAGTAGTACCGAGATCGGTTCTGGATGGTCCATTGTACCCACGGGTCATTTATCTTCTGCTCTCTCTTCTTGAAAAGATCCTCCGCACAGGCATTAACCCGCGAGAGTGCCTGAACCAAGTTTTCGTTGGTGACGGTCATCACCTCCGACAATTCGATCCCCTGGTCCTCCGCAGGGAAAACCATGGGACAGCCGATCAGGCAAAGCACAACGGTAAGAAAATACTTGATCACGATTATGTCTCCTCGACCTAGGACGTGTAGTTATAACAAAGTGCAAGGGATCAATATTATATTAAAAAAGGAGTAAAGTCAATGGATTTAAAAAACCGCCATTGTTGCACAATGGCGGTTTGTCGCTCAGCTAGCCTCCAGCAAGGTGGCGACAATTTCATCCGATGTCCGTTTGAGCGGCAACCCGAGCTCCGTGCAGAGCATACACATCGGAATGTTACCGTTTCGAACTGTTCCTTGAACGAGTCGCATCCCTTCAATCGTTGAAATCTGTCGCAGGTGAAGAACCATTCTTCTCCCTAAGCCGAGGTGCCGCCAATCGTCAGAAACAACAACGGCAAACTCCCCTTGGGCGCCGGGCATACAACCCATCTGGCATCCCTGGCTCACGGCGCAAAAACGGTCAACCTCTGCCATACCGACGATTGAAGTTCCAGCCTCAGACACGTATTCAGCGACCAAGACGATCGCGCGCCCGTAATCAACAGAATGAGGCGCCAGTTGAGGCCGCAAGGAATAAGAGACTGTTCGGCCGTATCGCCAACTCACGGACTCGTCGGACAACCGGAACAGGAAGTTGTTGACGAGAATCCGGTCTTCCTCGCGCATCGGACGGATCTTAACATGAGCCCCATTTTTCAGGTCCACGTCAAGTTCATACTCCGAAGGATAGGGTCGGATTACCGGCGGTGCGATGGGTGCCTCCTTGTCCAGGAGTACGATCCTGGCATCGAGCGCCATCACTCCGCTGGGTGAAACCAACAGAGGATTAATGTCGAACTCTGCAACTCCTTCAGGGTTCAGTTCGGCAACCATTTCAGAAAACCGAACTAGGGTTTGAACCAGACTATCCATGTCGACGCCTTTACGGCCGCGAATGCCTTGGAGAGCCTTCCAAATCTTCGTCTGGCTGAGCTGGTCCTTTGCCCACACGGTGGTGAGAGGAGGAAGCCCGACAACAACATCCCTGAAAACTTCAACAAGGCTTCCGCCATACCCACAACAAACAGTGGGGCCGGACCGCGGATCCAAACTGCTCCCCAAGATCAACTCGTAGCTGTCTGGCAACGACACCATTGGTTGCACGGTGGCTTGGACAAAATCTGGTCCCAAACTTGTTGCGATTTCGGCAAAGGCTTGTCGAACAGAATCAGGATCACGTCTGTTCAACTTCACCCCGCCGCGATCCGTCTTGTGATCACCAGAATCCCACTTCACAACTACTGGGAAGCCCAACTGTTCTGCTGCCTGGACAGCATCATCTGCGGTCTGGGCAACAAGGGTTGGAGAAATCGGAATGCCGAATGCACTCAAGACAGCCTTCGCTTCAGATTCCCGCAGAACTAGACGGTTGTCTTTCCGAGCTTCCCTGATGACTTGCCTTGCCGACTCCTTGCGGTCAAACAGAAGGCCTCCGTACAGAGGTTTCGGATTGTCATCCTGCAATCGCTGCAATTCGAGATGCTTGAAAATCAGACCAAGCACGATGGCGGCTGTATCCGGATCCGGAATGTTTGGGATCCCCGCTTCCTTCAAAGCGATAATCCCTTCCTGCACCAGACCAGCACCCATCCAACTTGTTACCAGCATCTTCCCTTGCTGCCGGAGCGTGTTGGCAAGATCGGCCAACACGACAGCCGTTTCGAAAGGTTGAGTCATATCCTGGGGCGTTAATGCCACAAGAATGACGTCGACATTCGGATCCTCGGCAAGGACTGCAATGGCATCGCCGTAACGGTTAGCCCGGGCGTCGCCGAGAACATCAACAGGATTCCCTTTGCTCCAAAACGGTGGCAGCGACTTGTTGAGCATCCCCATCGTTTTCGGATCTAGGTTGGCCAAAGCCCCGCCAGCAGGAATCAGCGCGTTGACAGTGATGACACCGGCGCCTCCCGCATTAGTCACCACCGCCACCCGCGATCCTCGCGGTAACGGCTGTTTATCCAACACGTTTGCCAGATGGCAGAAATCGTGGAAACGATCCACGAGGACGATTCCTGACCGGCGCGCAACTGCTCGCAGCATGTTCGCATCAGAAGCCATAGCTCCAGTGTGAGACCGCGCGACACGCGCTGCTGTGGGATCGGACGGCGAGATCATGAATGCCGCTTTCTTGGCGGCTCGCGCACCTGAAATCAGATCGGCCAAACTCTTTCCGCCGCCAAGGTCTTCTCCGTAAATGAAGATCGCCTTGCTGGCCTTCCTTTGCCCTGAGTACTCAACAAAACGTCCGATGGAAAGATCGGCTGCATTCCCAACGGAAGCAATGATGTCGAGACCGACATCACATTCGATCATCCGATCGATAATCGTCGTCACCAGGGCGCCGCTGGAACTGTAGAAAGCAATACCGCCGCTCCGTGGCATGTTTCTCGCAAACGACGCGTTCAGTCCGAGGCTGGGGATGATTAGTCCCAGGCAGTTCGGACCAAGCATGCGCATACCGTAACGCCGGGCAATCGCCAAGATACTGGCTTCCAACTCCTGCTCCCCAGATTCACGAAAGCCTGCCGAGATGACGATAGCCAACTTGATTCCTTTCCGACCGCATTCCTCCAATGCGGCGGGAACCCTGGTAGCTTCAGTGATGATGACAGCAAGATCGATCTGGTCGGGAACCGACGAGATGTTCTTGTACGCCTTGGCGCCCAGCACATATTCACGGCTGGGATTCACTGGGTACACTTTTCCTTTGAACTCGCCGTTGAGCAAGTTCCGGGTAACAGTGTATCCAACTTTTCCTTCCGTCTCGGTCGCGCCGATCACGGCGATACGTTCAACCGAGAACAACCGATCCAGACATAACATGGGTTGCATAAAAAGCCCCTCGTTCACAATGTCAAACGAACAGGAAAAACAAACTATAATATAATTATATTCCGAATTAACCAGTTTGTCACGGCAATTAAAAACCGCCCTGGGGGCGGTTACTCGATTGCAATAGCGAGTGCTGGATCGAGTACTCCACATCTTTGTGCCAAGAGACGTCGGTGACAATACGAGGGGTCCTCTTCAACACACAAGACAGTGACGTTGGTCTCTCGCGCGATCTTTGCTAAGACCCTGAGACTCAAAGACTGCGTCACTAAATATTCCAGATACAAGGCCTCGAATTGCTCCCATTCGAGCACTCCTCTGTACCATTCTCCCACAAGCCTCGACGGCGGTGCCAACCTTCGCCACCAAATGTCATAAAGATGTTCTGTAATTTCTGGATCCGGGGTAATACCATCACTGAGCGTGTGACGGCTCATGACAGAAATACGGAGTCCGTCGGTATCTCTTTTTGCTGCCTTGATCGATCGCGTACGTAGCATTGTTTCCCTCGGGAAAGCAGAGAAAGAACGATCACGACAAAAGCATACCTAATTTATGAAAAAACCGCTCTCGCGGAGCGGCTTGAAACAAAACGCGGGGGTTAATCGGTGAACGCCACAGTTAATTTCTGGGCAAATGTCCGGAAACTGACCTGGGCGATCACATCGTTTGGATCCAAGATTACCGTCAACTTGTTTGATTCTCCCGGTTGAGACCTTAAGCCTTCATCGGTAATGATTTTCACCAACGCCGCCCTGATCTGCTCCTCAGTCAGCTCCCCCTTGAGCCTGAAGCTGATCTCGTTTCCGCTCTTCTTCCCTTTCTCAAGCGGCAGAAGGAGCGGCAAGTTATCCTGGATCGAGAACTCTAGTGACTGGAAAATCTGGCCATATGCTGCGCCCATGCTTCTCCCCTGTCTAAGGTACAAGTAAATAACAACACTAACGTTTATTATTACCAATTGTAAATTTACGTCAGTGACAATTTTAAGACCGCCTCATTAAAAGGCGGCCTTAAATAATAGTAGTATCTGTTAATAGATCGGCGAACATGTCCCCTCCGCGTGAACAGTTCCATTCGAGTTTGTTACTGAGCCGTTACAGTTGTGCCAACTCAACCAATTGGCAGCGCGATAAACAGGGTAAGGAGGATAAACAGCAACTCTGTAATAATATGGGTATGGTGCTGTCCTAACAACAACAGTGGCAGCATCAGCCTTTGGCGTAACCGCCACGAATGCAAAAACTGCAACTAGTAATCCGGCAAATAATTTAGTGAATTTCTTCATGGTTTATCACCTCCTCACTATTACTACGCCGGAGGGCACTCTTTTCTTCCCGGAGATTTAACGGTTTCTTTTTTTTGAATAAAGGGGGTCCACGATGATAAATCTGGCCGTTAACACATCTCCCTGCCTTCGCCCAATCACACGCACGGGTTTGCCGATAGCAACTTCCCCGTGAATAATTTTTGTGTCACTCCTGTTAACAACTGTAATAGACTCACCCTCCACAGATTTCACAATAAATCCATCTTGGACATTGGCACTTTCTACTACCCCTAATACCCAGCCGCTCCCGATTCTTGCAAGCCTGGGAAAAAGCATAGTGAAGTGGCTCGATTCATGCCATCTTTCGCGAACCGTCACATAACCTGTTGCGGTAGCAAAGACACCGACAATAGCAACAAGCATGATGCCAATTGAAAGTGTCGTTCGCCTGTAGGTAGTGCCGACTCTTCGCAAAAGTCTGGTACCAAAATATATGCCGGCGATAGCAAGTATAAGAGGCAGCCAAGGAAAATACAGAAAGAGTACCCGGAAACCAGCTGAACCAACCATACCGCTGGGTAAAAGGATAAACAGATACACAAATGCAATGACTGCACTAATGAACGCAGTAACGATCGCACTACCCACTCCTAAACCCAACAGAATAGAAATAAAAACAAAATATCTCCTGGACCGCATTTGTACACCGCGTTCCTTGATCTGCCCCATAACATCTGGCACTAAATTTGGCATTTTTTCAGTCACAATTCTCCCTTCTTTAAATTATACGCATCTCGCAACATTTTCTTCCCACGGTTTATCCTGCTTCCAACAGTATTAATAGGAATATGGAGGACGTCGCTTATTTCCTGATAAGAGAGCTCCTCGAGATAAAAAAGGGTTACGACTTCCCTGAACGGTAAAGGCAGCTTCTTTAAGTTACTTTGCATTAAACGAGCCATTTCATTCCTTTCCACTTCCTCCCGAGTATCCGAAGAACTAGGCATCTTTTCGATTATTTCAAAATTATCATCCAGCGAAACTGATTTTTTCTCCCGCCGACAAAAGCTAACGACCTCATTATGTACTATTCGGTACAGCCAGGGTGAGAGCCGCAACTTCGTGTCGAACCCATTCAAATTCATATATGCCTTAATAAAAGCCTCCTGAACAACGTCACGTGCTGCATCCTGATCACCCAAGAGCCGCATAGCATATCGCCACAACTTTTCCTGGTAACGGGATACTACTTCCGAATAGAGCTCCGGGTTACTTTTCCTAACCACTTCTACCAATTCCTCGTCGGTCAATTTTGCCAAATCATCCATAATTTTAATTTAACAGATCAGAATTATTTAAGAAATCCTGATACAACCCATCAATCCGATCTTACATCAAACCATTTTCGCCAGCTTTTCTACAGTAATGAAATTCCTAATCGTCAGAAAACGGTAGACTTTGGATTGGCTAATTTTCGATAATTTGCTTTTTGTTATCCCGTCGAGTTTTGTGGTCATGTAAATAACTTCTTTGCCTTTTTTGACAAAGTCCACTCCCTCTTTTATTTCTATTTCCTCTAGAACTTCCTGAGTAGTCATCGGCTTCTTCACGAAAGCAACGTAACGTCGGATCGTCGTTTTCTTTTTCCAGTCAGGAGGTACTTCTTTTACAACCCTTTTTAACTCAGCGGGATTTAAAAGTACAAGGACAATATTTGTTTTTAATTTTTCATTTAACAGTATCTCAAGCTTTTCCGCCTCTACTTTCTTTCGTGATTCAAAAATCACGTTTCCACTAGCGATAAGTGTGGTCACGTTGGTGAAACCCGCAGTAATAAAAGCATCCTTAAGAACAGACATTTTTATGAGATTATTTCCGCCGACATTTATGCCACGCAGCAGTGATATGTACTTCATTTATCTAAACTTATCGTAAATTTGTTAGTAAGTCCTCCTTTTTTTCACATGCCATCATCGTTTCTTCTATAAAAAAACGCCCCGGCAAGATGCCAGGGCTAGAAGAGTATCAGTCACCACCATCGACGTGCCGGATCACTCGGACCCCTTGGTTCTCCCCGCCGAAATTATGCCGGCGAAGAAAAATGCACTTTATCCAACAAGGGTATCCGGAGTTCGGCCCGTCGTACCAGATCGGTGAATACCGATCGTCCCGGAAAGCTTCTTCCGGCAGGTCACGGACCTGCCCAGGATCGACGACGTAAGTATCCCACCCGCCGTTCCATAGGACTGTAACCTCCTGGTGCTGCGCGGCCATGATCTTCTCCTTGTTCTGCTCTTTCGAGCAGATAAAGGATAGATCACGAACCACTCGTGAATTGCTGATATCCTGATCTGAAGAAAGAGCAACCCGCAATCTTATATTATTTTTTAAGAAATGTCAATATGAAAAACTCCACGCCGTAGCGCGGAGAGTGGAGTATTACCACCAAGAGAGACTTCGCCCCTCGTAACGCGAGGAGACACCTTCGAGAGCTCCCAGGGGATGTCGGCCTTGGGCCAGACGCTTCTTCTGCGTCCCCGGTCATTCCCTTCTTTTTCGTTTGCCGATCAACGAGACTGACTGGCGCCGGCTCGTAGTGTGTGGTTGTTCCGGCGAGTGTTGCGTACTCCTGCCGACGCTTCGTGTTCCGGCTGTGCGCCTTCTTCTGTAACCGCTTCTGTTTCTCCCGCCTGCGTGACCGTTTGGACATCTTAATCCCTCCTGGAAAGAACGACTTCGTGCCCCAAGAGAAAATAAATTAATAATATATTTTTGGCAAATTAAAAACCGCCAAAACTTTTGGCGGTTATCCGCTTCACTTCGTGTCGAAGAACTCATCCTGACGAAGTTGCATCATGTAGCCAATCGGCTCGAAACCGAGCGCAAGCCAAGCCGCAAGACCAACTGTGTTGTGAAATGCGCAGTAAAGTCTCACTATCGCTTCGCGTTCGTTTCTGGTCCCCCAGGCAACTCCTTGCTGCAGTAAGAGGTGGAGTATCTTTCCGCCACGATCCTTTGGCCGAACATACGCGTCATCCACCCAAACAATGTGGGAATCCTTCCATGGCTCAAGGAGGACGGGCTTGATTACGATCATGCCGACCACTTCCTTTTTACCCTCCTTGGTGGCAAGAAAATAGCGACCGAGGCCTTTATTCCTAATGAAGTAGTCGATCCCTTCTCCAGTCACTTTTTGGTTCGGTTCTTCCCGCAGGTCATTAGCCAGAGCCTCCGTCATCCGAAGAATTTGGGGGACATCAGATACTGTAGCCTCACGGACGGTATAATTCGATGGCGCAACCACAGACGGAAAGAAGTGATCTTGGCGTTGTTGCATCATGATGCCTACAGGTCGGAACCCGAGCGCGAGCAAACCTTGCATCATTGTGGGGTGATTGTGAGGACAAAAGAGACGCACCACCTGTTGTGGCTCGCTTGCTACCGCCCAAGTAATTCCCTTTTTGAGCAGCTCTGCCATATCACCCGTGTTTTTATAGCCGGCACTCATGTAGAAATCGTCCACCCAAACGATTCGTGACTTCTTCCATGGTTCAAAAATAACCGGCTTAATGACGATCTGGCCGCAAGGCTGCCCGTCTCGTATGCCCAAAAAGTACTTTCCGTTTTTCTCTGAGGCGATAAAACGACTGATACCATCCCACACCAATTTCTGGTTCAGGTTCACCCCCAACATTTTTGCGAGGGCCAATGTGAATCGCGTAAGCTGGTCCACATCTCCGCGGTTGGCTTCACGAATCCTGAGGCAACTATTCCCGTTACGCATGGCTCGCTCCTTTATTCGATTTTTACAGGGCAACGTTAGAGCATAAAGCAAAGCCCACTCTCCTGACAATCGCCCCGGTCGACTATTTACTTTGTATGCACTTGGTATTTCTCCCAAACGCGGTTGAAATCCGAGGAGTTCTTCTTAAGGTCGTAAAATGAACCTGAGGCGATTATTTTCCCGTTGCTAAAATAATATATTTCCTCAAATAAACTCAGTAGATGCAACCGATGGACTGTGGCAATAATCGTCTTGCCACGGAATGCAGTGAAGATGTTTTGGAAAATCTGTAACTCGTTTTGTGGATCAACCGAACTCGTTGGCTCGTCTAAGAGAATGATGGATTTGTTTTCACATGCGAGAAGTCCGCGGGCGAGGGCTAGCCGCTGTTTCTGTCCTCCACTCAAGTTAACTCCCTTCTCATTCATGAAAGAATCGAGCCCGTTCGGGAGACGCCGGATAACTTCGGAAACACAAGCCATGTCGGTAAAGCGTTTAATGTGCTCATCATTATAAGCAACTCCCATGGTTATGTTTTCTCTAATCGTTGCAGAAAATATTTCCGGATCTTGAGGAATAAGCGAAATTTCAGAGCTAATTGCCCCAAAGCCCTGATCAAGATGTTTCCCGTCCAGATAGAGCTTCAGACTTTTCGCCGGATACAGCTCCCTAATTAGTTTTAAGAATGTTGTTTTGCCACTACCGCTCTCTCCAATTAACGCAACCCTCGCCCCGCTTCGAATGTTCATCGATACATTATCTAAATGGAGCTTGCTCGTTTTCGCCGTGTTATATGAAAAACTCAACTCATCAACTTTTAGTTCTTCCCACTTTGCTCCAATTCTTATCGGGGTCACGGATTCTTGCTGGTTGAATTCTTTAGAAATTTCTTCAGCATTCGCGATGGCCGCCCTTTGTTGGACCATTTCGCCGTACATGGAAGCGAACCGATAGAATATGTCATTCATCCTGTCTACATAACCATAGAGAGCATACATAGTTCCCACTAAGACGACGCTGTCGGAAGACATTTTCTGAATGAAATACAAACCAAGTACAAGAACAGTCATCAAGTGACTACACATGGAAACAACAAACCATTTCGTTTCATTAACCCGGACGTTTTTTCTAACAAGCGGCAACGGCTCCATTATTTTTTGGAAAATGGCAGATGCCACAAGCTTCTCAATACGGAGGACAACCACAGTCGTAATGTTGCTGATCGAGTCGAAAATTTTCTCTGATATTTTATTCTCCTTAGCAAATATACTTCTGTATTGCCGAACAAGTATTTTATCAAACTTGGCAATAATATTTATTGCCACAAAAATGACTGCCATCACCACAAACACAGAATAAAAATTGAAGTAAGCGAGCAAAATGAAAGAAGAAACTAGCCGCACGGCCGATTCGATTAATTGGAAAGTTGTATTAGAGAACCGGAACAACGCAGTTGTGCCTTTCTCTACCTTGTCGATCGAATCACCCGAATGATGTTCGGAGTGCCACTTAATCGGCAGATCCATCACACCATCCAAAAGATATTTTTTATAATTGGCACGGACTAGAAAAGCATTTACCTGCTCTATAAAACGCGCTGGGCCATGGAACACCCAAAAGCCGAGTCCCAACAGCAAAAATGAACCCAGGTAAAGCGACAGGTTCGGCAAACTTTCGTGGGTGATACCTTTTTCCTGAACAAGGTTAAGCAACCTCGCGACAGCCAATGGCCAGAGAGCGCTTATTCCGTTCGCAATTATAAATAACGTCACATAAAGCGTGACCCATACCCGATTTCCTTTCGAATACCGCCAAAAACGATGCAGTAAAAAGGGCAACGGGTTTTTCCTCCAATTCATGTCACGAAAGAATAGCTTCTGCTCGGCACAGAAGACAAGAAAAAGTAGTGCACGGACCAATATACAGCTATGAAAAAGGATTTGATATTTAAAAACCGCCTATTCCAGGGGCGGTTTTTGGAGAATGAGCTGCAAAATAGTGTGCTTATGAGGAAACGGAATCTGGTCAACCCTTTCCAAAATCCGGGAATCCAGGCATTGAAAGTTCACAAGAAGCTGCCGGATATTCTCCTCGCTTTCTTGCAGGTCGACCGTGCCGTTCTGGTCAGTGATAAGCAGGTTGAAATGAAAGAAACACCACCCTCCGGGCTGCAATACCCGGAAGATCTCCCCGAATGCCCGCCGCAAGTCGCGTACATAGTGGAAGACATTAACGCAATAGCACGCCCCGACACTCCAGTTCTTGGCACCCATGCATTCCATGGATTGCACGTAGAACCTCGATTGAGAATAGCGGAGTCGGGCTGCAGCAATCTCGTCGCTTGAGCAATCCACGCCGCGAACATCAAACCCTTGTTCCGCAAAGAAGTTTGTATCCCTCCCAGAACCACATCCTAGGTCATAAAGAAGTCCTGAGAAGTTACGCTCCCTGAGGAATCGTGCGAAGTGCTGCGCGTGTTCGAGTGGATGAAAATCCCAATGTCGTCCGTGCAGGTACTTTGAATAAAGTGCCTTGTTCCGCATGCGACACCATCCTTTTCATAAGTTAACGAACCGAAAGAACAATTATTTCTACACCTCCTATACCTAATTGTCTATAAAAAATAAAACCGCCGCATACACATGCGGCGGGCTGTTCAAGCCACCATCGGCCCAAGGGTTTTCACAAGATCGTGGCGTGACAAACCAGTACGATGCTTGATCCGAAAAACAGCGTGGAGGCAGATCATCAGCAGGCGGCGACTGACTTCATCTTCGTCTTGCGGCGCACCCATGAAGTCGTCGACCTCAGCAGGATAAGGGGGAGCCTTGAAGGTCATCATCGGGACAAGTGGGTCGTTGCCGAACTGGCCAAGAATATGTTGCTCAATTCGTTCGAGCACTTCCCGGTATCCGATGCGACCAATCTTCATGAGCCACGACTGGTCCAAGCAATGTGCTTCGTATTCGTGTTCTGCGCTAGACAACACATCCCGAGGACGAGTCTGCAACATCCAGGCGTGATAACCCTCATGGAGAAGAATGAGTCCTTGCATGAACGGGGAAAGCTTCTTGTCCGCGTTCAAAGACAGTACTTTGGCCTCACCCATGTAGCCGGCGACCTGCTGGGACGAACGCAAATTCAGGGCACAAACGCAGTCTTCGGGAAGCACTGCTATGTCGTCCGCATTGTACGGAAAGACAAACAACTGGAACTTGGGTTCTTGGTGGAACTCATCGTGGAGTGGGTCGCGGATAAAAATAGTTCCCGTCGGTCCGATGTCGATGGTTCGGCTAAAAGCATAGAGAAAATCTACAATTGCGCGGACTATTGCTTCACCGGGAAGACGAGCCGCAAGGGCATCCATGCTACGAAAATAGCTTTTCGCTATCTCGTGCCGCGCTTCTTTGGTCAGGAACATAACTACCTCGGTTACGGATTGACGTATGAAGGTACAAAGTTCGATATTATATTATGTTTTTATAATTAAGTCAATTTAAAAGCCGCTTCAATAGAAGCGGCGTTTAGGGCAATCGAAAAGAACTAGATGATCATGGTAATGCGGTTGTCTTTGCCGCATGTGTGGCAATACGAGTAGCGCATCCAAATCCGAACGGGCCAAAACCAGCGCCATGCTGGCAAGATCCGGAAGATGCCCCAACGTGATAGCCGTCTCGCTCCGTACGAACCGCATCTGCCGCACAGATCGTTAGGACTGGTGTATTTTCCATTGGTCGGCGGCCTCAGGTCGCGGTTACCCAAGGAGACGCCGCATAGCCAACAGAAATTGTCCGTCTCCGGATTCACATCGACCCAACAACGGGGACACCGACGAGGATGGTCCGTCTCTAGATACTTCTTGGGCTTCGTCGGTATCTCCACTCTCACCTTTCCCGAACCGAGACACGGTTCACAAGGTATCCGCACTAGCCTCCCGTCGTCGTCCTTGAAAACCGTGTGCTTGTTGCCATTGCACTCAGGACAAACTTGTGTCCTGTACCGTTTACAAGGGTCGGCAGCCTTGCACATCTCATTCATCTTGCTCCTCCTGTTTCTCGAAATAACAAACATATACTTTTACCCCCACCCCAGCATTTTGTCCACGAATCATGCTGCTCCAAAAAATGACTCTTTCCACAACAACACGCATCAATATTAAAAAAACTCCGTGTGTAACACGAAGTTCAAACCATCAGACTCTCTTCATGATGGCATCAGGAGCTTCATTGACCAAACAGCGGATGCCGGCATGTGCCCAGGTGGGATAGAAGCGGATCGGGACCATTGTCGTCGTGACGTTCTCTTTGCCCACGATCTCCGTAACCAGTTCCTGGACATCGGAATCGCCGGAAGACATTAGCACCCTGCCATCGTTGAGCTGCAGGAGATTAAGTGATCCGGGAATTTGCATTCTCTTGGGGGTGTGCACCGTGATCCCTTGAGGATTACAGACACTTCGCAGTAGATCCATCGTCTCTTTCGGTTCCCGAGCCGCCCATCGGTTTTCACCAACCCACTCAACTGAATATGTGGCTGGATCAATAACCAGATGGATACTGGAGTCATTGCCCTTAAGCAAACACGCCACGCGATCGAGATGATCATTGAACGAAACCAGGTCCGTCCTGCCGCCATGACCGAAACCAACCGTGACAAACAGGGGGATTTTTCCGACGGTAATTCCTGCCTGTCGAAAGATTCCGAGATCCGACTCCTGAGTCTCCCGTGAAGGCCCGCAGTTTTCCTGCATGACCCGGTCGCCGACAAGTGCAACTTGGTCAGTGAAAAGAAGCCGACCGCCTTCGCCATACGACGAT
>CAYNDL010000024.1:0-13159 GCA_964396115.1 uncultured Candidatus Saccharibacteria bacterium | reverse complement strand
AAACTGGTTTCATATTCAATTAATTATGGTTATAAGGATTCGTAACGCCAAGTGATCTGATCACCAGGCATTACAAATGCTGATGACATTCCGGTTTCAGCCATTTTTTCATTAACATATAATGTCCAATAAGTATTATTGTTCGTATTGTTTTCGATGCCATTGATCGAGACGATCATTGTCCCCAAGGAGCCGCCGTATTCTTTTGTGACTAGTTCAATGTCATTTTTGCTTGAAAAAGAATCCATGATCTCCGCTACGGGAGTTTTTTTCTCAGTTTTGAAACGGAAGTTAGATTTACCTTGCGGCCCGTCTATCGTAACCGAAACAATTCTTTCGTTTTCTTCCGATAAGACTTGTCCAGTTTGCCTTGGTATTCTAGAGAATTGTAGATACAGGCTTCCTAATATTGCGACGCAGAATGTGCTTATTACCAGAAGTGCTCCTGTTTTTTTGCTCATGAGTATACCTTGTTAATACTAATAACGGCGGACCGGCAGTTCGCTACTAAAAAGCTTGTCCTGCTCGGGATGTTTCTTAAAACGAAGGATCGGACTATAACCGTTGCGGCACAGTGTGGGATTTTCGCCCACTTCACTTCGTAATTTCGGTTTTTCAAACTACTTATTTGATCTTAGAATTATTACCATCCATACGTCAATGAACAATATTCTGGAGTCACTATTACGAAAACAGGGGATATCTAGGGCCGTTTCTTGGCTGCGTTTCAAGCGGATGTTTTCGTTTTCTTTTTTTGCCTGGCTCGTCGTCTTTATCTTTGTTTTTGCGTATTCAAAAATATCTTTGCTAAATGAAGTACACCTCAACAATGGTCTTGATCTCGGTATTTTTCATCAAACCTTGTTCAATATAAGCAGGGGGAAAATCCCTTTCAGTTCACTCAAGAACCAAGTGATATGGGGAGATCATGCAAATTTTATTATGTATCTGCTTATTCCTGTTTATAAAGTGTTTCCAGACGTGAGAACACTGCTCATTTCGCAAGTAGTTATTGTGGCGACTTCATGTTGGGCTTTATTTCGTATCGCCCTGGATAAGCTGAAGAGCCCCATCTTATCTTTTGTTATTTTGACTAGTAGTCTAGTGTTCTTTGGACTTCAATATGCACTGGATTTTGATTTCCACGCATCAGTAATCGGAGCAGCTTTCTTGAGCTGGCTACTCTATGCCTTGCACTTTAAGAAAAAGATTTTTTGGTTTCTGCTGCTTTTGGCCTTAATCTCACAAGAGGACGTTGCTCCGATTGTCTTTATGATTGGTTTTTACCTTTTTGTTGCAAAAAGGAAGAAGACGGCTGTTGCGGTGATGTTAATTTCTTTGGTGTATTTTTTTACTATCGGTTACTACGTAATGCCAAGGTGGACGCCGAACCATAAACCCCTTACACACTTTGATTACTCTGAATACGGCGAAGGCGCGGGAAAAAATATTTTTGGCATAGCCGCCCACCCACTCAGAACTGCCCAACAAATGACGGATCAGAAAGTAAAGGTTCGAACCTTGACTGCCGTGTTCGCATCCACGGGTTACATTTCCTTGCTATCACCCTTTACCTATTTAACAGCTCTGCCTCCGCTGTTGTCGCGATTTCTTAGTGTTCAGGATCTACGTTGGCAAATCAACTATCACTACAACGTAACATTGCTTCCACTGGTAATGTTCGGAACAATTCTGGGATTAAGCAGGATCCTTAATTTTCGCTTAGTGGCAAAGAATTTAGTACTCAGGGCGTTTATAATATTGGCAACTTCTTTGGTTATCGGCCAAGGCACTTATAAATATTCTTGGAAGGATAAGGATTTGCCTTTACACAAATTGTTTTGGCCGGGCTTTGTGGAAGAAAAATATATACCGAGTGCAGCTGTCCCCGCTGTCAAAATTATCAAAACAATGATTCCATCCAATAAGAAAGTTACTGCAGCTAGTGGTCTTGTTCCAATGTTAAGTGACCGGCAATATATATATAATTTTCCCGACCAAGACAAACAAACGCAATGGGTGATCCTGAGTGATCAGTTTAATACTTGGCCATTGCGAAAAGGAGAAATGAAACAGGCGATAAAAGAATATAGGAGTAATACCGAATACGAAATTGTTTGGGATGAATTTGGAGTTTGGGCTTTCAGGAAAAAAGGCAACTGATTACTCACGTCTGTAAGCGCCCGCCCGCACACGTCGTAGTTGGTGCCTTTGTTCAAAGTGAAAATTCTAAAGTAAAAATTTCTTCCTTTTTCAGAATTAAAGCCAGAAGCAATTGATCCTTGTAATCAATTTGTTTTTTGATCTTTTAAAGCCTCCAATTGGAAGCCTCGGTATTAGATAGGAGGTGTTGGGGTAAGCAAACCGGATGTAACCGAAAAAGCAAAATGTAGTACCAACCAAAGCAAAAGTGCTCCACCGATTATCAAGGCAATAATTGTAATGAGGGTGGTTCGGGGTGACGCGAAGGAATCTCTTATCATGAATTAATTATAGCAAAGTGTTATCGGAAATTACTATTTTCGTGTGGCGAGTACTGAACATATCACAACAAGAGGTATTAGTGGCCATGATGAAGCGTTCCCGTGGACCAGGAGAACGGTTAACACGGATGAAATAGTGATGGTGATTAGCCAGAGTAACGTGTTGAACCATCTTCCAGAAGAAGTGAAAGTGGTTTTTGGGAAAGAGAAAACTATCCCGAGACTAGCAATGGAAAGGAGAAGGATCCCGGCAAAATTAGTGTTTTTATCAAAAGACAAAAAACTATTGAAGACAATCATGCCAAAAGAAACAAACATCAGTCCAACGGAGATTCCCCTAATGATTGCAAGAGTATTTTTTTTCATTGCATTCCGCGATAAAGCTGTTCCTTAATGCTTATCTTGAGTTTCCTTATAATGCCGGCAGGATCGGGCAGTGAAGGTGAAATCGTGCCTTTGATGCTTCGATAATTTACTGTTGGCGATGAATTTTTCTCAGGGTAAGAAAAGAACATAACCTCTAAGGATCCGTCAGGATTTTGATAAGCATTATCTAGCGCGAAGTCGATCTGCTTATTAGTGAAACCGTTTCCTTGCTGAGGGAGATAGCGGGCATATATGGCACGAAATTTTTTTGGGTCGTCCCAGTTCTGAAAGGGCTCCGTCCTGCATTCTGTACAGGAAAGCTTTGTGTTCCCGTACAATCCAATAGTCCCTTCTTGCGGGGGTCTCGAAATAAAATCTTCGATCGTTTGGTAGTCGTGTCCGTAAAACGGGCTAAGAAAAACACTTTCCTTGTCATTACTTAGGACTTTCCAGGGCTTATGTTTTGTGAAAGCTAGTTCGTCGAGGATCCTGTTTCTGACAGGAATCCGTTCATAATCAAGCCAAAAGGAACCTTTGCGTATGCCAACTTCAACGACACTTGCGCCATCCAGTTGAAAATCAAAACTGAGGGACAACTTTTTGCCGAAAGCAAGCGATTTATAAGGAATTCTCAAGTGGGATAATTCTTCTGAAGTGGAAATTTTACCTTCAAAGATCCTGTATGGAATGCCGGTAACAGTTTCAAATTGGCCAAATTCTGACTTGTTATTTTGGAAATCGGTAGAGTAGGTTTCTTGTCGAAAATAGAAAAAACAAATCACAAATAACGAAATAAAAACTGTAATTAATGCGAAAATAAAAGAGAGCTTTTTCATGATTCGATTATAACTTCCTCTGCGCCCCGTATTTTTTTAGGGACCAGCGTTTTTAGCCTGGAAATATCATCCTTTTTTAGTTCTCCCAATGCGATTAGTGTGATTGCGTAGACCGCAAAAAGAAATAAGTATTCTAAGGGGAGAAGGATAGCCTTTAGTGCCAAAAAATAAGTCGGAAGAACCATAACGGTCGTTGCAATTACACCTTTGATAAGTGTGGTCACGGGAAAACTGAGACGGAAACGGGCTACCATGTAGGAACCAATGATAAGTGCTCCGATACCTGCAGTAGAAATTGTTGTGATCGCTGCACCCTCTAGTCCAAAACGCGGTATGAAAAAGAAGCCAAACGCGATGGCGACTGGTATCAATACCCAGGAAATGATAAGTGGGATACGGGCTTTTCCTGCGCCTGCCGCAATCGTTGCTAACAGGTAAAATGCAGATAATAAGCCAAGAGCGATCATTAGCAGCGTCAATGGACTTGCCGCAGGTTCATATATTGGGGAATAGAACAGGTGTATTAAGCTCTTACTTGTTGTGGCCGCAAGTGCAGTAATTGGTAACAGTAAAAGAAAAAGATAACGGAAAATATCCCGGATAAACTGCCTTGCTTCGTTTTCATTTTCTTTCATCAAGCGAGCAATGCTTGGGAGGAACACAAATCCTAGTGCCTGCAAAATAAAATAGGGGATACGAGACAGGGTAGAAGCGGCATTGTAATAGCCGGCTAGTGTGTTGTCCTGCATTATTCTTTTTACCAAAAAGAGGTCAGTACTCATTAAAATCTGGAGAGCAAGAGAAGTGCCAACAAATGCGCCAGCAAAAGAAATAATTTTTTTCAATGGCACTCCCGTTTTGAAGTGCCCACGTATACTCCTTAATGTGAAGGGAAGGCCGAAGATGGCCGCGACCAGTCCTCCAATTGCGAAGCCTGCTACTGCGCCCTGTACTCCGAATGGAAATAATAGTCCCACTGAGCCGGTTAGTTTGGCTAGAGCATAGATGACAATTAATGTTGCTTGTAAGGAAAAAGCGTGCAACCCGTTCAGGTAATTAGTTTGAACAGAATAAAGGGCTGTAAGAGGATAGACGACTGCGGTAAAACGAATGACGTTGGCCAAGGAAGGATCCCCTAGCAGCTTCGCTGCCGGGCCAGCAAAAATTAAAGTCAGGAGAGAGAGTAAAAAAGAGAAAATGATTTGAGCGAACAGTGCTGTCTTTAAGATCGAACCGCTATTACTTTCGTTTTCTGCAACTTCCTTGGAGACAGCGGTGGGTATGCCAAGCGTCATCAACATGTTCATTATTGTGAGGAAAGAGAGGGTTAAACCATAAACGCCATACAAAGATGGGCCACCGATCTTTCCCACAAGAATATGTGTCACGTACCCCAGGGCGAGAACAACAGCCTGTGCGATAGACAGCCACAAGGCACCTGAAAGGCGGGATGAACGTTTGAGATTAACCTCAGTAGTCATGGTGGATAGTCACCGCATTAATCCTGCAGCGACAAGGTCAATAGTAAGAGGATACTTTTTGAAATTCATGTTGATGTTTATAAAACCCTTTTCATCATAACTCAAAGAACCGGCTGGCATATCAACGACTATGTCTGTAGAGCCGTTGTCCTTTGGGGTTTCAAAATCAGTAAGTTCCTTATTGTTGTATGAAAATGAACCTTCGACTCCGTTGTTCTTAATTCTGATTAAAATACGGACAGGTGATTCTACCTTGGTGTTGCCGTCCTCATCCCAAAGTGGGAGAACATATGTGCCAACGTTGATTCTTATCGTCCCATCTGTTCCTTGGATGGTTCGTGTCGTTCTGTTGTTCTCAATCTCCGGATCGCTTATTCTCGCAGCAGCGAGTGAGATTGCTGTGTGGGGAAGAATATCTTCTGAATCTCCAACATCATTTGCCAATGTAGAATGTTTCAATAAAAATTCTGCTTCAGGATCAGGGATAAATTGGGAACTAGTCTTGTAGGCGTAGATGACAGTTTCCCCATTTGAGTAAGTTTTTTTAAACAGAGGGCTTGTCTGGAAAACATCGCCCGTTGAACCAATAGAGGAACCTACAAGGGCAATCTGATATTTATCAAGCAGACGTTTTACGAGAGGTGAGTTTCCGAGCATGAATATTTTTTCGTAATCTAACGAAGATTCATAGAGTTTCTTTCGTAGGTCGGATTGTTTAGCTTCATCTCCGATCACTCTTAAGTCTCCGCCAATTCTGGTCACCATGTTATATGGCGACAATATTGCCCACGTAAGCCGGCGTCTATTCCAGTCGTCAATGAGAAAATTCTTAAACTCCTTCGGTGGGTTACTCCGTAAAAAATTGATCATTCCTAATGTATCTTCGGTTAGGCTCGCGTTCACGCGGCTCTGATGGTCTATATTTTCTGCCTGTAGCGCTGCCGAGTTAGCCAAGGAAGCGAATATTACCGTAAGTAGAATCGTTGCAAAATATTTTCCATACTTAAGTGTGTCGCCAATTACTGTGGTCAGATTATCCAGAAAAACGGCACAGAAAACAGCCAACGGCAGAGCTGCGAAAAAAATTGTCCGTGCAGATGGAATGTCAACAAAAAAGTAGGGCCCCTGTCCCAGGAATAAGATAGTTAGTGTCACGGCGCTGATAACCAGTACGGGTAAGCTCGTACGTTTCTTTTTGATCGCTAAAACCATGCCAAAAATCCCAAAGAAGAAAAGCGTTATTCCGAAGGTTTCGGGATACTTAGTCAGTGGAATAATGAATGGTGTTAAGTGAGGAGACAAAGTAAAAAGAGCGGTTAACTTATTTATAACAGGTACAAAAATGGCAATTACAGCCACTGCCATTGCACAAGCAATTAAGACTAACAGCAGCTTTTTTTGAGTTTTTCCTGTTAGCTGCTTCCGTTTAACAACAAGAAAAGTGCCAGCTGCTGATAGCGATACGAAAAGGGCGAGAAAAGAAGTGAATTGGTGTACCAGGGGCAAGCTTAACAAGCAGAAACCTGTCATGCCCAGTAGTACGTTTATTTTTAGTGTTGAATTATGTCGGATAGAAAAAAGGAAAGTTATCAACGCCGTAAAGAGGATTATTTCTCCCACAAGGTTTTGGAAATGGTATCCGGGGAAGAATGCATATCGCAGAAAACGCAGGTTTAATCCCGCAAAAACGAATGCTAGCAATTGGGCCTTAGAGTTTTCAGTTATAAAAGAAGTTATTGTGACGGAAAGTCCTGCCAAAACAATACTGAGAAAGAAGGAGAACCAAGCAACGCTTTGTAACGGGCTATTGCTAACCTTGATAACGGCGGCAGTTATCGTGTGAAGTCCCGGTGTTAGGAAGTCGGACGGGTCTCTGTTCAATTGTTCGGCTTTTTTGTATTCAGGGAGCCGGTTACTGTCAGTTATTTGATTTGCCCAATAGATAGCTTTTTGAACGTCCCCTGTTGGTAGTTGTTTGTGGACTGTTAAGAACGGTAGCAATAAGAAGATTGAGACAAAAATAAAGACGGCTAGATTAGTGGGTTGCCAGCGGATGTTTCTTAAATCGGAAACCAAAACCCCTCTGGTTTTGGGGTGGACAAGTGTAATGACAAGCGGCAACAAGCCGGTAATTAAAAGAAATGGAAGGGAAAGGGGCCCACCAACTATTGTGATGGCAAAGGTGGAGAAAACTGACCAAACAAGTCCGAGGGCACTAGCAACGGAAAGCCAAGAGATAAGGGAATCAGAATGGCGCGGCAATAAGGCAGCAATACCGAAACCAGGTATGAGGGTCAGTAAAATTATGACTAAAAAGGTCATTTGATTAGTTCTTCCAGCAGATTATTAAATTTAGTCCCAATCTGTTCCCACGTCCATGACTGCCAAAGATCTGCGGTGTGTGAAATAAATTCTTCCTTTGCGCTTGTTTTTATGGCGTAAATGAGACTATTAAGAAGCGACTCATTATCTCCGGGGGTATATACAGTCCACGGCAACGAATAGGGTAACATCATTCTCCTTATTCCGTTTTCTCCCGCGACGACGGGTGTTCCAACTTTCATAGCAAGAAGGACACGAGAAGAAGATTTGGCAAGAGAAGCTGGGGAATTATCTACTGGATCAACAATGACTGTTGCGGCCCGGGCAAGGCTGGGTGCGTCTTCGTTTTCGTACCGCCCCCAAAAGTGAACCCGGTCATGGTATTTAAGATTCCCCGACAATGTTTTAACTGCTTCGAAATCTATTCCATCTCCGGCTACAACAAAGTGTGCACCTGTTTTTTCAGAAAGCCTGTCCCATATTTGTAGGACGTGATCTACCCGATGCCCAGAAGAAATTGCAACACTTCCAATATATAGAACGATTGGTGCGTCTTCAATAATTCCAATCTTTTTGTGGAAGTCGATTTTTTTTCGTCCCATGTGCGAGGAAATTCCTGTGGGTATAAGAGAAGTTTTTTTTGCGCCCAGTTCATTTTCGTAGCGTTCTATCAGGTACGGTGAGCATGCTGTAACTAGTGACGCTTTGGCTGATGCGCGGTTTTCTACGATTCCCATAAATTTCTTTTCTAGGAAAGATAAACGGGAAGAGTGTCTTTCGTCATCATCTGCATCGAGGATAACAGGAACCGTTACCTTACGTGCTGCGAAAGTGTTTTGAGGGTGTGCCTTTGACAAAACAAAGACGTCAGCCTTCTCTTTTTTTGTTATTTGTTCTAGTGCTCGAGCACCTCTTTTTAAGCGTATTCCAGTCGCAATGGGGCCTGGCTTTGTATTGGACTTGCGAAACGCCGGCCCCACGATTTTTACTAAATCATTATCAAGTGTGCTTTCTCCCAAGCTGAAGATCTTTACTTTATGGTCGCGCTTGATCAGCTCCTCGGCGAGCGGTATTGTCCTGCCTACTATAGAGGCACTCTGCGGCGGCAGTGTCGCTAAAAAGATGATGCGCATTTTAATCTAAAAAGTGGAGAGATTATTTTAATTCGTAAACAATGTTCACATTGCTAACCACTTCGTTCATCCCGACTGGTACTTCCGGAGAGGTGACTGCTTTTTCGTTGCCAGCTCCACCTCTTCCATAAGAATCATAGAGCGGTGTAGGGTCGCCAACATTGTAAGAGGAAAAGCTTTTAACTTTTCCAAGGGTTACACCCAATGATCGAGAAAGTTCCCGAGCTTTTTCCTCTGCATCCTTTATCGCATTTTTCTGTGCTTCTGTTTGGGCTTTTTCCGGGCTGTCGATCACGAATTGAACGCCCCCGACTTGATTGACTCCATCGACTGTCGTTTTTGCCAAAACTTCACCGATTTTTCCCAAATCGCGAATCTTCACTTCAATATTTTCTTGGGCTTCGAAACCACGGAGGGTTTGCCTTCCGTTGTTATAGTCGTAGATTGGGTTTATCGAAAGGTTAGTTGTTTTTATATCTGTGTCCTTAATCCCTTGCTGTCGGATTGTCGTCATTACCGCGTTAAATTTTTGTGAAAGCATATTCATTGCTACAGCCGCTGTTGCTTGAGGGCCGGTTGTTATACCGAGTGAAATTTTTGCAATGTCGGGTTTTATCTGTACTTTGCCTGTTCCTTGCACTGTTATCTCACGGTTTGCTTCTGCTTCTTGCTTAATTCTTTGCGGCTGTGATGCAACAAACTGCCCGGCGATATAAAAGAGTCCTGCCGCCACGACGAGAACCAATAATTTTTTTCCACTCATTGTTTTGTTTTGTTAATAATCTTTTCTAAGTATAACATTTCGTATGGAGGGCTCTAATATTGAGATGCACCTTCAAATTTGTCTTTCTGTTGCGGCATTGCTCCCAGTTGGTAAAAGGGTGTTATAATCCAGGGGAAATTTATGACACAAGAACAACTTCAGAACGTCGCGCGTGCCTACATCGGGGCATCCTTAGGCTACCAGTTCACTGAAAACGAAAGGAGGATAGCGGCACCGTTCTTTACGAACCTCGACCGAAGGGTCTTCTTCATGCACACGTTGCCAGCGAGCGTCGGCTCGACATTGCTTGCCATGTATTCGCGAATGAAGAACCCACGTGGTCTGCGCGGTGTATTTGTCGATTCGTTCATACCCCAGTTCCTTGCAACGCAGCTATCTTCATTCTCGCAGGAATATGAAGGGAAGGAGGATAAGTTCCTTAAAGACCGGAACATTACATCCCTGGATACCTTCATTGGCCACAATGACGAAGCGAAAAAACTGTTCGATGAATTCCTCAAGAGATGCACAATAGACCCGGAGTACCTCAAGCTATTGGGACAGTCCAGTAAGGCCCAGAACTTCTTGTCTACGTGGTTAGGTGAGAAGTTTGGACACAACTCCATTGCACGGACCGGTTCTTTGTGGCTTTGTTGCGAAAAGATTTCTGCATTGACGGCGAAAACTCTCGAGTGGAGCAGGCCCGGGGCCGGCTACATCGAACTATCCACGCGATATGTGGAGATGTCAGGAGCCGGTTGTTATCCTGTCGAAGCTGAACTTGAGCAGTACGGAGTTGACCCTGCTCTAGTTACAAAAGCAAGGGATAATGCTTTCACTGCGTATGCAACTCTCGCTGGTGAGAAGAATGATGGACCGTTCCCTCAGTTCTTGCGGGAAAGCTATGCAAATGCGTACAAGGATTCGCCGAAGGACCTTGAGTCTGGCGTATTCGGAGAAAGTTGCGATGTGCTCGGAAACCTTCTCCCCTCGTCAGTCCTCACTTCCGTTGGAATGTGTGTCAGTGGTGAATCATTCGCGCAAGTTTTGGCACACCTTCTCCTTGACGCTACTCCTGAAAACATCGCTCTCGCCGAACAGATCTTGTCTGAGTCTCAGCAGGTTGGAGCGAAGGAGTTTGCTAAGTTCTATGAACCAACCGCGTGGACGCGGGAACACTGGCAATACTTGGGTACGGAACGCTTTATGGATCTTGCCGAGGTTGGTATGGCTCAGGCGTTGCCGCTGGTTTCTTATGGCAGGGAAGAGATCGAACAGGTTTTGGGCGCTTCGCTGTCGATGCGTCCCGGGTTGTCTGCCGACCTTTCTCAGATCCTGTCTTCTGGCGGTTTTAAGAACGATCGTTCGAGATTCGATAAGTTGCCGGCAGAGTTCGAGGGATATTCTGTCGCTTTTCGAGGGCTGATGACTTTTCGGGGGTGGCGCGACCTTCACCGCATGGGCTTCTGTACGCACCTTAGGACGCCAGTAACTACCAAGCTTGGTTTCTACCAGTACGATAAGTTAGCCTTTGGGCCATTACAGGAAGCGTTCGAACGGATTTCCCAGGAACAGGTCACTCTCGAAAAGGTAATGGAGGAGAAGGGTGTCCCGGCTATCTTGCGGCAGTATCCGCTTTCATTGGGGTGGAACATTGGATTCACGGTGGGAGCTAATCTGCGGCAATGGGAGTTCTGCAATTGGCAGCGTTCGAAGCCAAGCGTTAATCATGAAGTGCGACAAGTATTTTTGTCTGTTGAGAATTACTTGAGGCAGCTATTGCCATGGTGGGCAGAAGTTTCTCGTGCTGACGTTACGCCCGCCTACGCTTTCGCACGCGGCATGCTGGCTGTGCCAATCACTCTGGAAAAGGAAAAAGCTGCGGCCTAAGCCGCAAGGATCCGTCTCGGCGGATCTTTTTTATAAAAAAATGGAAACTATAGAAGAATTATCTAAAAAAATCACCCAGATAGAGGAACGGAATAAGAGGGTAGAAGTTGATAAAGAGTGGGAAGGAAGTCTTACGCGGCGTTTGTTGCTCGTATTATTTACGTATCTTGCAATCGGTTTGTACATGTGGTCGATAGACGTCCAAAAACCTTGGGCCAATGCGATCGTTCCCTCGGTCGGCTTTATTCTATCAACGCTTACGTTGCCGTATTTCAAAAAGATTTGGTCTAAATATATTAGACGGTAACTAAACATCGATATAATATTGAAACATGGATAGAAACTTTGCATACGAATTACAGCAGATAGGTTTAGATAAGAATGAAGCAGCTGTCTACTTGGCAGCACTTGAGTTGGGGCCTTCTCCGGTGCAAAAAATTGCACAAAGGGCAAGAGTCCCTCGTGCTACAACGTATCTTGTGTTGGATGAATTAAAGAGAAAAGGGCTCTGTTCCACATACGAACAAGGAAAGAAAGTATATTACAATGCAGAACATCCTTCGGAATTGGAAGCATATCTTAAAAGACAAGAAAGTGAACTATCTGTGAGGAAAAAAACATTGGAGTCGCTCGTGCCCGAACTGGAAAAACGAGGGCAATTCCCCGAGTCTGTGCGTCCACGTGTTCGGTATTACGAAGGCAAGGATGCTGTTGCTGTTTACAGAAGGGATCTGATGAAGGCGCGAAAGGGGCAAAAAATTGTCAGAGGATTCACGTCAATTGATGGTTTGGAAAAGATTATCGGTGATTTGAAAAGTTTTTCAAAACAACGCGTAGATGAAGGCGTTGGAAGCAGAACAATTTATGCAGACCCGAATAATCTCTACCCGAAAGCTGACAATCCAGATGAGCTGAGGGAGGCCAAAGAGGTCGATCCGAAGCAGTATCCTATTCTAGCCGATGTGGGTATTATTGGTGATTTTGTAGGGTTTATGCCTTATGAAGAGCCATACCGAGCAGTTGTAATCGAAGATCCGATTATTGCAAGAACGATAGCCTCTCTGTTTGAGTTGGCGTGGAAAGGGTCAGGGGAAAAAAAGTAAATCTGTCATTAATATTGACAAAAAACCCTACTTATGATAGGGTTTTTTGTTCTCGTTGGGATTCGGACCCCGAATGAAAGGAGGTGTCCCATGGGTTTTTAACCCACTCCCCGTTGCCACCCAGGCGGGTGAGGGGAGAAGGATCCCTCACCCATTCGGGGCTCTCAGCGAGACTGTCAGTGTTCCTCAACAACGTTTCATCTTTAAGGGAGAACGACCCATGGGTACGTTCCGTCAGTTGCGAAATTTGGAGTGACTTTCCCGTCGGCGCCGGCCCTCTGTCGGCTGTGAGCGGCGAGATGGTCTCGCTGCATCCATCAACGAAGGTTGTCTTTCCTCCTACGGAGGACACAGAATGAAATGGAGTACCTAGGGGCCTGGGGAAGCGCGGAAACAGCATTTCCTAGGAATCCCCCAAACAGTTTCCTTCAAAGAGGGAACCCCACCAAAAGCCGATAAAAGGCACCACCTGAAGAATCGGCGGGGAACTCTTCTGGGGTGGCGACGTGCGTCCAATGCGATCCGGCTACGGTTCGTTCGCCGCTCGTAACCTCCCTTGTCGCGACGTGTATGTCGCAATCTTGGCCCGAGGGCCCGTAGATCCAACAGGATACTATGGGCACCCTCGGGCTTTTTAAGTTTTTTAGATAAAAAAGAATAGATTATAAGAATATAGTAAATAATGACAAAGATTGTAACGAGAAAAGGAGTTAAAAAAAACGCTTAGTTAAGCCACTAAATAATAAAGATGTATCTCACTTTGTCAAAAGTATTGACAAAAA
>CAYNDL010000023.1:0-13540 GCA_964396115.1 uncultured Candidatus Saccharibacteria bacterium | reverse complement strand
CAAAAGATTATTCGTCCCACCTTGAACAATCCCAAACAGCAATCCTCTTTCTTCTTCAATACCGTTTAATTCTACGAATCTGTTTTTTGCACGCTTCGACCAAGAAGTCGTCCGATCTACTGCCCGACTGAGTGCTTCTTCCGTCCCCGGTAAGGAAGTTAACTCGTCTAAAACCATGCTTATATCCGAATGGAAAGCGTGCTGTGCCTCAATTACTGATTCTGGCGTAAGAAATATTTTTCCCCCGTCGACAGGAGAAAGAAAACTAACTCCATCATCGCTAATTTTTCTCGTCTCCGACAAACTAAATATTTGGAACCCCCCACTATCAGTTAAAATCGGCCCATCCCAACCAGTAAACTTATGGAGACCTCCGATCTCCTCAATAAGTTTGACGCCCGGCCGAACTACTAAGTGATAAGTATTACCAAGAATAATCGACGCTCCGAGTTCCTTAACAACGCTAAAAGGAGCGACTTTTACCGCTCCTCTTGTTGCAATTGGCATAAAAACAGGCGTTTCAACCTTTCCATGCGGCAATTCAAGAATGCCACTTCGGGCAGATAATTTTTTATGCAATAGGCTGAATTTGTTCACGGCTAACAACCATACCAAACAAATACAGCTGTGTCGATGCTAATTAAAAACGCTTCGCAATCTTGTCGCGGATGTCCCAAACAAGTAAGACAACTGAAGCAACCACCATTACGATGGCAAACTCTTGGTACCCATCAACCGAAACGTTGAACAATTGTTCCATATTTGTTAAGCCCAACACCAAGCGCATGACAAAAGCTACTGCTGCGAGACCAACAAATAGTTTAACTAATTGTGTCCTTCTTACTGATACTGTGAATATTCTCATTTTTTGTTCACCTCCTTTAATTTTATTTTTGTTATTTATATTATCTTACCACTTCTGACCGTTCCGGGTCTACATCTTCAGTTGTAACAGCGTCGCCAACTGCGTGTAGGCGGGCCGCTGTGAAGGTGTCAGTGCCATCCAAAGAACTCCCCAGACACAGAACGGGGCGTGAACCAATTTGGTTTATGGAGGGAGTGAGACCAACCTGAAAAGAAAACTCCGGAGCAGGAGCACCAGTTCCCACGCGAGCCGCGATGATCGGCAACGACCATTTTATTTCCCGGGTTCTTTCGTCGTAAGTTACGGTCCCCGTGGTCGTGTATTTATTATCTATCCAACGCATACCCTCGGGCAGAACAGCACGGTACATACCGTCGACAATGTCGTTTGATGTGTTTTTAACCCGGGCTCGAACGGTGTAAATAGTTTCCCTACCAACCTGAGGAGGAAGCGGCCCCACTCCTACTGGTAGCCCAGTACGGCCATCGTCATAATAAGCAGCCATCTCCACCCTAAGCACGCTATTGAGCATTACTTGGAAACGTCCTGACGTTATGACTTTACTTGCACCTATCGGTGTGGGGATATCCGGACTGTCCGCACTGGTTTGTGCGAAAATTGAAAAGTTTTTATCCTGCTCCTTTATCAGCGGTAGATTTTGCGCATCGAGGATATTGAACCGAAACTTTAGTTCTGCCACGTCGCCGGGGCGCATGGCTTTGAGTGCCGGAATGGAGGCGGCTGACCAGCTGATAGTATTCAGACGGCTATCGTAGAATCCGCCTTCAGATTCGAAAGTTGCTGCGTTAATTCCTGTGCCGGAAAAAGCTGTCTTTATAATAAGGTCCCGTAATCCGATGTCTCCCGTATTTTTCACAAGGATCTTCGCCTCAACCTTGTCGCTGGGATTAACCTTCAGTGTATCCTGGCTGTTGTTAAACACTTGTGTAAGTGTGATCGCTCGACGTGCTATTGCCGTAGTCGCCTGCACTGTTTTCTGGAACAGAAACTTGTTTTCTTTTGTCACAAAACCCAATGTCGCCTTGAACGTCCTTACGATTTCCGGATCTCCCTGTAGTGTTCCATAAAATGTAATTTCACCTTGGCTCTTTTGCGTTAATACCGGAAAGTCCCAGGCAAGCTGGTTACCTGCAGTTGCCGGAGTTGTCTGTTCGACCGAAAAACCTTGTGGAGGCGCAACTGTTATTCTCACGCCGTTAACATCCTGCGCCTTGTGGTTCTCGTAGATAACCTTAACTTGCATCCTTTCCCCACTCGCCGCCTGCTTCGGGGCGATGATGTTAATTTGAATAGGACTGTCATCGACGTGGATTGCAGCAAATTGTTTCTTTTGAATTTTCTTGTCAGTGGCATTTTCGGGGATAAAACTAGTTACTGTATTAATTTTTGCGTTGCTGTTTGGTTCTCCCACCAATCTTCCTTTTACGCGAACGCTGCTGGATTCATTGGGACGCAATGTGCCCATACTCCACTGTAAAGTATCTGTCCCCGCTGCTTTAGGTTCAGTAAGCGCAATTGCCAAGCCTTCAGGAGACTGGGTTTCAAGAAGGACATTTTGCCAGACAACTTTGCTATTGTTCTTAACTTTGACAGTAAACTCAGCATCATCACCAGACGGAACAGAACTTGGTGCTTTGATTTCGACTCCAACCGAGTTTTCACTGACTACATACGCAGCACGATATGCACTCACACCCCAAAACGTTCCTCCAGCCACAAGTACTACGGCAACGACGATGGCTACTATTGTGTAAATAAAACGTCTTTTCTTGCGTGCTTCTTCTTCTATATTTAGCAGGAAGGGTGGTGTTGTATCACTCGTTTGGGATGACCCCTCTTGTTCCACAATTTGTGGCTTGGCAGCACGAAAACGCTCCTCGCTATAACGATCCGCCCCCGGCGTTGACATTTTCTTTTTTAGGTCTTCAAGAAAGGCCATGATTATTTATGTTCGCTATTCAGTTTAGCACATGCTAGCACCAGAGCCAGACTACTTTCTTTCGCCCCTGAATATAGAAAGTGGGAAAACCTTTGAAGGATGCTTAACAAGAAGCTCGGCAAGCTCTTTATGCAAATCAACATTGTTCTTTATGGAAGCTAACATCGCTACGAGGAATAAGGTTCCTACACTACTATTATTTTTACCTTCCACCATTGTCTCCCCAAAAAAAGCTATCGCCTCATTGACTTGGTTACGGGAAGGCAATATAGGATAGTGGCTTTTTATGGCCTTCAGTATTTGCTCCAATGTGGGGCTTGGTAATGGGATGAGGTGCTGTTGGTTGCCATCAATTAACGGAGTGCAAACCACCCAAGACCTCCGATCCCTCTTGATGATGGGAAACGGCGCTTCAAAAACAACCAGGCGCGAAACAAGTAGCTCCACGTAATATCTGCCGTTCTTCAAGTAATCCTTAACATGGGTGACGCGACCCTTCGCGAAGACCCCTCCACCTGGTTTTTTGAAGTAGAGTGTATCGTTACGGTGAACAACACCGACCGGCGGTTCCCTTCTTTTTCTTACCCAAATTAGCTTAGGCTTGCGTTTCCTGAGGGCCTTTTTTATCAGAAGCGGCGAATAAACTACCAAGTGCTCCATATTATTTTATTAATACAATTACCTTTACCCCCTGACAATACCTCCTTGGGAATGTAAAAGATCCGAAATTATGCCCCTTAGAAGACGTTGCGTTGACTCTCCAATGCTCAATTTATAAATAGAACTTGTAGGCGCCAAGAATAAACGAATGACTTTCACAGCATTAGTAAGCTGCTTGTCTTCCCTTCCTCCGCAATCAGCACACAAGAACCCCTGATCATTTTTTAATGAAAATTTATTTGCCTCCAATTTACGTCGACAGCGGGTGCACAAGAACAGGTCAGGCAAACTACCTGACGACCTCAAAACATGCGTTGCCACGATTTCAAAAAGATAATCTGGTGGATGATTTTCCTGATCAGAAACTTTAAGGACTGACAATAATACATCGTAAAGCACTTCATCCTTTTGTCCTTCTTCCACGTGCTGGCGCAGCATTTTTATGATTTCAAAAACCTTAGAGACTTTATCATAGTCTTCGCGAAGCTTCGGGAAAGAATTAATGGTTCTGGCCTCACTTATGGAGTAGCCCTTCTTTCCTTTGACCAAAACCAGGCCTGACTCCATTAATGTTTCTAGGTGACCAGCACGCCTTGAAACAACGTGCCGGACTCCAGGAGCAAAGAATCGGACACGACCTTCTTCTCGCGTATAGGCCTCGATAATCCGATCTTTTTCTCGTACGGATGAACGGTAAATTATTATCCCGTGAACCCGGTGAAGTGAATTAGTGTTACCCACACGATTAAGGTACATATTATTTGGATAATTAAAAACCGGACGTCATTGTCCGGTTTCTTTAACGAAAATACCTGGTTAGCTGCTTGCCCTGTTTAACTTGATAGTCACGGCTTTACCGTTCAACTTTATTTCACTACTGGCTTGAGCTGTTTCAAGATCTCCGGAAACGACTTTTGCCCGAGTCTCTTTTGCGATAAGTTCTTTAAACAATACGACTGCTTTTGCGGTTTCGTCGTCGGTTGTCGCAAAGGCAAGGTCGATCGTATCACTCACTGTCAAACCGGTTTTTTTGCGCAAGTCTTGTGTAAAACGAATCAAGTCACGAGCGGTACCTTCATGTTTAAGGTTCTCATCAATCTCGACATTCAGCCCAACCTTAATTTCCAGTGCCTCACCTGAAACCCAATTGTCACCAACTGGGAAATCTTTAGTTTCCAAGACCTCTTTAACGTTAACTTCATCCTTAACGAGTGCGAGCCAATCGTCGTTCCATAATCCTGTTTTTCCAGACAGCACAACTTTGTTTAAGGGTTGGCGCACCTTTATTCCTGCCTTTGCCCGCAATTGAAGGGCGACGGAAATAACACTTCTGATTGCCCGCATATTATTCAATAGAGATGCCTCTGGTTCTACCCCTACAGGGAAGCTTTCCAGATGCGGTGATGTTCCCGCGAGCTGACGATAGATATGCTCGGAGAAGAAAGGAGTCATCGGGGCGGTTAGTAAAGAAAACTCCCTCAACACTTTTTCTAAAGTGGCAAAAGCTGGAACATAAACCATTTTGTCTTTGCTGCCGAAGCGTTTTCTGCTCCCACGCACGTACCAGTTTGATAAGTCGTCAATGAATTCAACAAGTTTTCTCGCTGCCTGGTCCAAGCGATACTCATTCATACTAGAGGAAACATCCAGTTTCAGTTCTTCCGTGCGCGCTAGAATCCATTTGTCTAGTAGGTGTGAGGCAGGGACCTCGCGTGATTGCCCGAACTGCCATCCGGCATGCTCGGCGTATGTCTTTAAGAACGAGACTACATTAAATAAGGGCAGCGTGTATTTGCGATAGAAACCTTGAATAATCTTTTCGGAAATAAAATAGTTCTCGCCTAGCGTTGCAGAAGAAAGCATGTACATGCGCAGGCTATCAGCCCCATATTTTTCAAAAACCTCATTTACGTTCGGGTAGTTCTTCAACCGCTTGGATAACTTTTTACCATCCTCAGCTAAAACAATGCCGTTAACCACCACATTCTTAAAGGCCGGTTTATTCTCACCAAGATTGTTTTCCTTGTTTAATGTAAGAATCCCCGCCAATACATGAAGTGTGTAAAACCAACCACGAGTCTGATCCAATCCTTCAGCAATAAAATCAGCAGGAAACGTCTTTTCGACTAGCTCCTTGTTTTCGAAAGGATAATGCCACTGGCCGTACGGCATGCTCCCCGAGTCCATCCAAACGTCGAACACCTCCTTGATACGTTCTGTTTGGTTTCCACACTTCGGACAAGGGAAACTTACGTTATCAATATAAGGGCGATGCAGATCAATTTCATCACCACGCGGATATAAAGGCTTTAGATCAGCACCAAATTTCTTTAACTCTTCAATACTGCCGATCGCCGTATATTCACCACACTTCGTACAACTCCATACTGGAATCGGAGTGCTCCAATACCGGTTCCTGGATATTGCCCAGTCAGGCGCGTCCTTCAAGCCTTGCCCAAATCTTCCCTCTTTCAAATGCCCCGGAACCCAACGAATCTGCTCATTATTTGCAATCAGTTTTTCGCGTACCTTTGATACAGCAATAAACCAGGAATCCATGGCGTAGTAAATGAGCGGTGTGTCACAGCGCCAACAAAAGGGATACTCGTGAGAGTACTTTTCTTCCCTTATAAGAAGACTGCGCTCTTTGAGCTCTTTGATAATCAGCCGATCTGCATCCTTAACAAACATTCCCGTCCAAGGTGTTACAGCGTCGATGAACTTGCCAAATTCATTTACAGGCTGGAGAAGTGGCAAACCTTCCTTTTGAGCCGCCCGTAAATCATCCTCACCGAAGGCTGGTGCCATGTGAACGATACCTGTACCGTCCGTTGCGCTTACAAAGTCAGCAGCAATTATTCTAAAAGCAGGCTTGTCAGGTTTAACAAAATGATAGAGCGGATCATACTCTTTACCGACCAATTTTTCACCGGAAAATTCTTCAGCAATCTCAACTTCTCCGAGATTATCAGCAATGCGATCCTTTGCCAGGATCAATTTTTCTCCTTTATAAACAACCTTCGCATAAATAAGGCTCGGATTGATTGCAGCAGCAACATTACCTGGCAGAGTCCAAGGCGTTGTCGTCCAAACCAAAATAAAAACATCTGCTTCGTCTTTTAAACGCAACTTAACGGTTATCGCTGGGTCTTCTACCGTCTTGTAACCTTGAGCAGTCTCGAAATTGGAGAGTGGGGTCGCACAACGTGGACAATAGGGCGACGAACGGAAACCTTTGTAGACTAGTCCTGCATCCCACACCTTTTTAAAAGTCCACCAAACGGACTCCATGAACGACGGATTCAGAGTGGCGTATGCATTCGAGTAGTCCGCCCACCTACCCACTCTTTTTAACACTTGTTGAAAATCTTCTACATAACGAAAAACGCTCGATCGGCAAGCCTCGTTGAACTTCTCGATACCAAGCTTTTCAATTTCCTTCTTATCTTTGATGCCTAACTCTTTTTCGACTAGATTTTCCACTGGCAACCCGTGACAGTCCCAACCGACTCTTCGATCCACGCGAAAACCACACATGGTCCAGTAGCGCGTAACCGTATCTTTTATGGTTGTAGTTAATATGTGGCCGTAATGAGGAGAACCAGTGGCGTAAGGCGGTCCATCATAAAAAGAGTATTGTTTTGCGTCGTTTCCTTTATCTAAACTTTTCTCAAAAGTTTTTTCTTTATCCCAAATCTGCAAAATATCCGTTTCTATCCTGTTTGGATCGAAAGTCGGACCCCGCTTTTCTGTTTCTGGCTCGTTATTCATATAGGGAGCATAGAAAAACTAGCCCGACCCGGCAAGTGAAACCTAAAATTACTATTTAAAATTACTTCGTAATTTTTTTTCTTGAAGCCCGCAACTTAGCCAATCTCTGGGTGAGCGTCACCTTTTCTCCGGGGAGCTTTTCTTTTTTTAAGGGCTTTTCTTTTTTTAGACTCTGATAAATGCCAATCAATTTCTTCGAGTGATCCTCCCAATCAACAGTTTTACAGTCTTCGCACATAATTACATGCGCACGTTCTTCAGGATACTTATGGATGCCGCAAAGAATATCGCGATCTTTTCCGTTCTTTAATAAAATATAGTTTGCCTTCCTGCAAAGGGCAGCAAAGCCTGTCCGTGCACCAAACATCCACGTGTTAACAAAAATATTCGAATCTCGATTGCCCGTCGGCACCCAGTGGAATGTTGCCACGACCTTTCCGGGATACAGATACGGAATTAGTCCTTCTGGAGAATGGAAAACATCCAGACGCGCTGCTGAAAGAATGGAGGAAACCAACATATGTGAATAGAAAAAAGGCAAATAAGCACGGTACTGAGAAAACGGGAAATGCTTAAATTCAACGTTAGGTTTGGTAAATTCATCCAAATCGCTCTTGGGCATGCGAGAATCCACGAACAAGACATAAGAATTGTCCTTATCTTGCTCCAATAACGAACGCACCAACATGCGGGTATAATCCGCAATTTCTGGGTGATGTTTATGGTGTTCCTGCGAGAGAATGTGCGCGTCTATTCCTATTCTCATGTTGGTGGTTTTAGTGAAGGATATTGGATAATTATTATCCTGCTTTAGCCATTACTTGTCTAGCAAAGGCTGTTAACACTACATAACATTTAGCTTTTCTACTCCCATAAGATCTAATAAGTTGCCAATGGTTGTTTTAGCGGCTAGAGCTAGAGTGAGCCGAGCTGATTGCAATTCCCTAGTCTCAGCATTGAGCACGGGAACGGAGTCATAAAAAAGATGGATTGCTCGCGAAAGTTCAATTGCATAATGCGGCAATCGCTGGACATCCCATGATTCGGCCACGTCTTCAACCACTTCCGTATATCGGAAAAGAGTGCGCATCAAAGCAATTTCAGCACGATGGTTCAGCCGAGTGCGGACACCTAGTTGAGGCAAAAGTTCGCCATCCATGACATTTATTTCCTTGGCTTTTCTCAATATCGAAACTAATCGCACATATGCATATTGAACATAGTAAACTGGATTACGATCGCTTTGTTCAGTTGCCAGTTCAAGATCAAAGTCCATATGAGAACTTAGCGATGTCATGGTTAGGAAAAAACGAGAAGCAGAAAGGCCTGCTCTTTGTACCATTTCATTTAACGGAATAGAGGTTCCTGCCCTCTTCGACATTTTTTTTCGCTCGCCCCCTTCAATGACGGACACCATCTGTGCCAGGATGATACGTATTTTGGCCACATCTTCTCCGAGTGCTTCTAGTCCACCCAGTAACCTTTTTATATCCCCGTGATGATCAGCGCCCCAAAAATCTGCGATTATCTGGAATCCGCGACTTAACTTGTTACGGTGATACGCAATGTCTGGGGCGAAGTACGTGGGACGACCATCTGCCCGAACTAAAACACGGTCCTTGTCATCGCCGAATTTTGTTGATTTAAACCAGATTGCCCCTTCTTGTTCAAATGTAAGACCCTTACTCTTGAGTTCTTCAACCACTTTTTGGACATCACCTTTCTCATGAAGCGTCTTTTCGGAAAACCAAACGTCAAAATTAACTTTGCACACGTCTTCAATCATCTTCCGAGTTTCGCTGACCGTAACATCAACTGCCGCCCGAGCCAGCTTGCTGACAAATTCTTCGTTTGCAAGATCTTCTTCAGAAAAGGTGTGCCCGTGATCTTCAATAAAAATTTCCTCAACCTTTTTGGCGATTCCCTTGACCTCTTCTCCTTGATAGAGATTTTCTGGGTATTCAACATCGAGACCCCGTCTCTGTAAGATTCGGCGGAGCACTGATTCTCCATACAATCGAACCTGGTTGCCCTCATCATTAATATAGTATTCGCGAGTGACTACATAGCCGCTTTTCTCTAAGACCTTCCCTAAAGTGTCCGCCCAAAAAAGGGCTCTGCCGTTGCCAAACGTAGGAAGGCCGGTAGGATTTGCTGATACAAATTCAAGGTCAACCGTCTTACCTTCTCCTAGCTTGGATGTTCCGAAATGCGTTCCCTCTTCGACAACGTCGTCAATTTTCTGTCCCAGGATGTCCACACTGAGCTTAAAATTTATAAAGCCCGGCTGAACCACTTCCGCTTTTTCGAGAAAATTTGGTGAAATAAAGTGTTTAAGCAAAATTTCCGCAACATCGGCTGGTTTTTTGCCGAGCATTTTTCCAATTGACAAGGCCACTGGCGACGAATAGTCGCCGAGATTCTCTTGTCCTTTGGGCGGATATTGGACCAGGACTTTCCCAACCTTATCAACAGTCGGCAAGTCACCAGCAGCAACAGCCTTATTTATTGCTTCCAATAGTGCATTGTGTAGTTCCGACCTAAAGTTCTGCATATGTAAAGTGTAACGATTCTAGTAAGAAGAACCAAGCTGGCTTAGGCCACTCGAATCCTTAAGCAAATTAAGATAATGTAATACATATGTCCACTATTACAGAAAACAAGGATGCCAGGCATAAATATTTAATCCTCGAAACATTCGAGGCAGGCATTGTTTTGACCGGACATGAAACAAAATCTGCCCGGACGGGAAATGTCTCTTTCAAGGGATCCTTTGTTGTTCTCAAAGGAGAGGAGCCGTATCTCGTTAATGTTCATATTGGTAGTTTCCAACCAGGCAATGCTCCTGCCGGTTACGACCCTACCCGTTCGAGAAAACTTCTGCTGCATGCAGCAGAAGTGAAGAAGATTTTAGGGAAAAATGCTGCCCAGGGTCTAACAATGGTGCCGCTTCGCCTCTACACCTCCCGCGGTAAATTAAAAGTTGAAGTTGGTGTGGCTCGCTCAAAAACAAAAAAGGATGAACGTGAAACACTGAAGAAACGCGAGGCAAATCGGGAAATCGAACGTGCGATGCGCGGCAAAGAATGATTTGAAAAAAGTTTTTTATTGTTGGTATACTTTATTCACTAACCAATAATAAAAATTAAATGAAAAAAATATTGCTTTCTCTCGCTGTTGGGGCAATGGTGATTAGCGCCGCTCCTGCTTTTGCTGCAACATCAGTAAAAGGAACAGTGAACCTTACCTGTATGCAAACAGCCACAAAGAAACGGGATACGGCCATGATTGCAGCTTGGAATACTTACTCCTCTGCCGTTAGTGCGGCCCTTACTAACAGGATGAACGCCTCGAACGCAGCTTGGGTTATTACGGATAAAGCTTCCAGAAATGCGGCTTTCAAAACATTGAAGAATAACTACTCCACAGCTATTAGGACCGCTCGCACTAACTTCAAAAATTCAAAGAGCACAGCCTGGACAACATATTCAATTGAAGCGAAGAAGTGTGGAAACATTTCTGTAACAACGACAGAAGACCTCACAATTTCTATCGACACTACTCTGTAATTTATCTTAAAAAGAATAAACCACCCTGTTCTGACAGGGTGGTTTTTTGTAATTAAAAAAACCTAGCCAAGTGCCAGGTTCTACCCAGGGAGATCGATTACCCACCCTACATCAGGCTCGAAAACAAACAGGCCTGAATACTGCGCTGGTGCGTCAATCGGATTACCATTAACACGTACTTTGCTGACCCTTTTTCCCGCAATCCCTTTCCGCACGCACTCCATTGCGCGTTCATAAACCGAAAGCCAGGGGTCATCAGACAACTCTTCACCAAGCAATTTCGATTTGTCGTCCAGAAACATCAATCGCCAAAAGTATTCCTTCGGGTTCTTCTGCGCTTCACTCAAGGGAATAAAGACCATCGGGATACCTCCAGAAAAAGAACAAGAAAAGAAAGCGAAAATTACAATATGCTAAGTCAGCTGTCAACCAATAATCTTGACCAATGCCATATATTTTGATATAAATTATTCTCCCTTTCCGGGTTGTACGTTTCATCGATTAGGAGGATCTAGGATGATCGCTTCTTTTGGTTTTTGGGACGTTTGCCACTTCCTCTCGAGCCACTCAGGAGCCCTGACTGATTCGATCATGAGGTCGGTCGGGCCAGTGCTTGTTGTAGTGATTGCTCTTTTCTATGCGAAGTACCAGTGGATATCTGGCACGTTCATGTCTTGGGTCAGCGTCTCACTCCACAACGTGGAGAAGAAAGGGTCCCACAAGAAGCTGCGCATCAGGACTCTTCGAGAACTAAGTGTCGGTGAAGTAATGAGCCAGAACGTCTACGGGGAGCGAGTGCTCATCAAGGCCGCGAGAAAAGCCAACAAAGACAATCCGATCTTGCCGATTCCCGAAAACGACAAGTGGATCGTCACTAACAAGATCCGCGGCATGCTGTCGGCAATCACAAGTGACGGTTTCATTGCCCGTGAACTTGGACTACCGACAGTCAGTGCGGAATTCGTAGCCGCACTAGCGTGCGAGAAACGCGGCTTTGGTCTTCGTCGCATCACTGTTGTGCTGATACGAAAAGACGTCCTGACTGACACGAGCACGTTTGAAGAGAACGGCTGGGAATTCGATAGTGACCACCATTCGGAACGCTTCGGTACTCTCCGCCTCCTGCAGAAGATGTACACAAAAAAGTCGGACGACTTTATCACGCTCGAACTTTGTATGCGTGCATGACGTCAAACCCAGTTTGCACTGGGTTTTTTAATGATTGACATTAAATTAAAATATTGTAGTATATAACCTTCCTTGTTTTGATGTTCCCTGCACAAAGGAGAGCTACATGCGATTCCCGAAGTTCTCGTTACGCAAGAAGAACCCCAACGAGATCTGCTTCCATTCCTTCCCCCAGTTGGTGTTCACCTGGCCGTTGATCCTGGCTGGTTTCCTCTTCTATGGCCTCGACGCGGCCAACCTGATCCAGCCGGCAACGCTTGGGTGGATCTATGGGTGGGTGTTCGTCGTAACGATCCTCACCCTAGGTGTCGACCAGGATCGCAACCACTTCGCCTTTTGGTTGGTGGTCATCGCCCTGATCGTGGTCGTGATCATGTATATCGAACTAGCAAGGCATGTCGTGATCATTGGCCACATTCACCACTTCTTCAACGGCCTCAAGATGGATTATCCGCGTGACTGGTGTCTGTTCGCCAGCATCATGCTTTCTATCTTCTACGGGCTGATGATCTGCGAGACACGCCTGAACGACAAGTGGATCGTCAGCCACAATAAGTTCGAGCACGTTGCTTTCGGCCGGACCGATGTTTCACTAGGAAAAGGCGCCAAGGGAACGAAGACTGTTTACCCGGACATCCTCCAGCTGATCTTTTGTCTTTCGGGCGACTTGATCATCACGAGTGGTGACGGAACCAAGTACTTGCGGATAATCCGCAACGTTCCACTTCTTCCCTTCGTGAACGCCCGGGTGCGCAAAATTCTCGACGCGACAGCCGTTACTCCGGCTGAAGAACAAGAGGTGGCTGCCGTCCTCGAAGACGATGAACACGAAGGTGACCACGATGACCATGAAGACGAAGCGGAACACGTTGAAGCCCGCTCCTAGTCTTCACCGCCCTGGCTTGATGCCAGGGTTTTTCATTTTAAAAACCGTCGACAAATGTCGACGGTTGTTGCTTTCACGCAACCTTTGGGACTGCAACCTCCATTTTGCGGACACGCACGAATTCGCCTTTGCGTTTTTCATCCACGTATATTTCGTGCATTCGACGCAATGTCTTCCAGCGTACGCCATGAAACCGCAATTCAAAAAGCGGCGGATTCGGACGCTGATAGAGGTCCAGCAACGACTTCTCTTTGATCATCATGAGACGGATCTTCCGGATGCGAACATCATCGTCCTTTTCGCAGGTGAGACCGATGATGTAGTTTTCAACCACAACCGGCAACCCTGCATCCATCCCTAGCCAACCGCCCACTCCAATCTTGTTGGCGAGTTCGTTTAAAGCCGCATTCAATACCAGCCACATCTGATCCTTTGGCAACGAGATGAACGGATCTTCGACCGTTGTCCTTTTCGCTGCCGCTATGAGAATGTTCGACGCCGCGGAGTTGGAAAGCATAACCTGATCGACATCCATTTCGTCGACCGTTCTGATGAGCAGCATCTTGTCGGTAAGAATGTTTAGGCTGAAATGGAATCGCCGGTAGAACGTTCGATTCCGCAGGGACCACCAAGCCCGATAA
>CAYNDL010000022.1:0-14300 GCA_964396115.1 uncultured Candidatus Saccharibacteria bacterium | reverse complement strand
TACTTTCGCGCGGTTTTCCAAAGAGTAAGGACATTTCGAATATTCTGCGAAACCACATCCTCGTGTCGCGTGATGATGTTATTATCACGCCGCATAATGCTTTTAACAGTGTAGAGGCGGCACAGAGAATATTTGATACAAATACCAAAAATATCCATAGTTTTGTGGAAGGGCATCCGGTAAATGTTCTTATGGCTGCCCAACAAAAAAACAGAGTCTAGTTTCGGCAAAAATTGGATAGTAGATTTGTCACTATCGGGAATCCGGTTTATATTTTAATGTCATATTATGGCTACTAAATATAACCTAAAATCTCGTGTAAACGGCCTCCCCCAAGTGGAGTTTGTTGTTTATCTTTGGAAGAAAGGCAAAATTGACTTAACTCCCAAGGAAAGAAGTTTTGTCGAAAAATACTTGGATCGGTTCAGCGCGAAGGGTGACGTTGGTGAAAAGCATGTAGTTTCCTTTCCATACAATGGTCATCCACGCACTATTTATTTAGTTGGGTTGGGTGAGCAACCGACGATGGATACGATCCGCAGGGGGTTGGCGGCTGCAGTTCAATTCGCCAAACAATCGGCAATACGAGACATTTCGGTTGTTGTCCCTGAGGAGATAAAGGACGGATTTGAGCTAGGAGTGGTTCTTACAGAAGGTGTTGAACTGGGGAGTTATGTGTTTACAAAATATTTGGCAGATTTGGCGAAAATCGAAAAGGAAAGATCACTGCAGAATGTTGATTTGTATATACCCAAGGGATTAACAGCTTCTGTCACACGCGGCATGAAAGCGGGGAAAATTTTGTCTGAAGCCACGGTCCTTACACGTAACCTGGTAAATGAACCGGCAAAACATAATAAGCCAGCAGACCTCGCGGAACAAGCGCGTCAGTTGAGTCGTTCTTCAGATGGACGAATTTTCACGGAAGTTCTTGATCGTAAAGAGTGTGAAATTCGGGGTATGGGCGCCTTCTTGGCCGTTGCCCAGGGGTCGGATGACGAGCCCTACTTTATCCATATGGTTTACCAGCCACTAACCAAGAGACCAACAACGGAGTTGCCAGTTGTTGCGTTAGTCGGCAAGGGAATAACTTTTGATTCAGGTGGCTTAAGTTTGAAGCCAGCAGAAAGCATGGAAACGATGAAGATTGATATGGCTGGTGCCGCTTCGGTTCTGGGCGTGTTTTCTGTTTTAGAAAAACTGCGCCCCGAGGTAGTTGTTCATGGATACATTGCTGCTTGTGAAAACATGCCTTCTGGATCGGCGATAAAACCAGGAGACATAGTTACTACGCAATCAGGGAAAACCATTGAGATTCGCAACACAGATGCAGAAGGGCGCTTGACCCTTGCCGATGCACTTTTGGAAGCACAGAAAGTTAAGCCGGATGCCATTATTGATTTGGCTACTTTAACCGGTGCCTGTGTCGTTGCTTTGGGAGAGGATGTGGCTGGCCTGTTTTCGAACAATAAGGAACTTGCTAATGAACTAACAGCTGCTGCGGGCAAAGAAGGTGAACTAGTGTGGGAGCTGCCTCTTGTGAATGACTACCGTGATTTTATAAAAAGCTCCGTTGCTGATGTTCGCAACATTTCTGTTAAGCGGTGGGGAGGAGCAATTACGGCCGCCTTATTCTTGCAGGAGTTTGTTACCGGCAAGGCCTGGGCGCATATAGATATTGCAGGGCCTTCATACACAGAACAGATGACAAACCCAGTCAATCCGGCTGGAGCCTCTGGTTTTGCCACGAGGACGATACTTCGTTACCTGCAAAACCTCAAAGGCAAAGATTCCGTAGGCAAGGAATAAATAATATTAATATTGACTCTCTGTCCGGTATTCGGTACTGTGGGTTTCTGTAAATACGGGTCTTTCGGCATAGAGAGAGAAACCAACACTTTCTTAATCTTAATTAAAAAAAATGGTCGACATCGACGATTTTTTGGGGCCTTTAATAGAAAGAACTCTGTTCATTTGGATAGTGCCATACATGATTTGGTACTTCATTACGGAAATATCAAAAAGTATTTGGGACTGGGTGACTGAACCAGAGCAAGAGATATAAAATAATTCTGCATAGGGGTCATTAAGGAATAATTCATATATGAAAATTGAAGTAAAAAGGGAGTTGTGTATTGGTGCGTCGTCTTGTGTCGCAGTGGCCCCAGATGTTTACGAGCTAGATGATGAAATGAAGGCTGTTGTAAAAAACGAGAAGGGCGCTAACGATGAAACTATTATTGAATCTGCTAAAGCCTGTCCCACGCTAGCTATTTTTATTTACGATGATGCCGGAAAGCAAGTCTTTCCCCCTCTCGGATAATATAATTTATAGACAGTTGCACTAAGTGCTAAAATAACTTAGTGCAGGGAAAACAAACAAACATAAACATCTTGGGGGGTGGTTTTGCGGGAATTCGTGTTGCGCACCTGCTTTCTGATACCAGAAGAAATATTCATATTAACCTGTTTGATCGGAAAAATTATCATATAAACACGCCGGTCCTGTTTGAGATAGCAACAGCATATGTTCCTTGGGAAAAGGAGGCTGTCGGAAGAATCCTGAAGGATGCGTCCGCAGTGCCATACACGCGTGTATTTGACGGGACCGATGTGGTGTTCATCGAAGGCCTTGTGGAGGAAATAAATAATGATCGGTCGTTTAGGTTGGCTGACGGTTCTACTTTTCATTCGGACTTCCTGGTCTTGGCCCTTGGGTCTCAGGCGCATATCAATTCAGTGCCAGGAGCAGCGGAGCATGCTTTTTATTTGCGTACTATTGATCAGGCAATCAATTTGCGGAGTCATATTGTTTCGCAATTTCTCCAACATCGTTCTTCGTCTTTCTCGGTTCAGCAAAAGGCCTTCACTTTTGTTGTTGTCGGTGGAGGTACTGCTGGGGTAGAGTTTGCTGCGGAACTAACACAGTTTCTCCGAAGGCTTTCAAAACTTCATCGGGTGAATTTCGCCAATGTAAAAGTGATTATTTGCGAAGAGACAGACAAAATCCTGCGGAGCTTGCCGAGTCCCTTGAGACAAGCCGGAAAGGATCGTTTGAAGGATCTTGGTGTGCAAGTTCAGCTAAAGTCGAAAGTTACAGCGGTAGGGGCTGACCATGTTCTGTTAAATGGCGACGTTTCTTTGCCAACAGCTACAACTGTTTGGCTGAATGGTGTTAGGACTAATAATGTATTGTTGCGTTCAAATTTCGCTGTCCACTCTGAGGGTGGATTGGTTATGGACTGCCATCTCCAAGTTGCGGGATATCCCCGGATATATGCCGCTGGCGATTGCACCTACTTTACGGACGATATCACAAATAAAATTGCTCCCGACGTAACCTGGGAAGCCCTGCGACAGGCTGAAACTGTTGTCGAAAATATTTTGAGAGACCTAGACAATAAAGCCCTGGCCGCGTACAACCCCAAGCCTCGTCCAATACTCTTATCCATCGGGGGCCGCTATGCGCTGGCACAGTTGGGACCGTACAGGTTTTCTGGCTTGTTGGCCTGGTTGATAAAGGAGATGGTTTCTTTCGTGTACCTCTGGCGAATACTTCCAAATCTAGATGCAATTAATTACTGGTTTAGGTCATTTCGGGTGAAGGTTAGTAATGATCTGGATCCTAAGAAAATGCTATAATAAAGACACTGAATATTAACCAGAAAGGGGGCTTATGGCTAAAGTTTTCTCTAAAGGCGGATGGGGGACGATTATTGTTCCACTCGTTGTTGTTGGCCTGGCGCTAGCGTATTTTTTGGTGCCGGAAAAGAAGCAAGAAGAAGACATTCCGGATAATTCTGCTTCAGCCGAGTTGACCTTGGAATTTAAGAATCTACCGCCAAACGAAGGCGATCACTATGAGATGTGGCTTAGGGATTTGTACGGAGGTGAACAAGCTGTCACTGGCTTTAAGGTAATGCCTGGAGGGTCGGTTACATCATTAGCGGGAGAGCCTCTCCTAATGGTTCCATTGCAAGATATTCCCAATAACGGCTACCAGGCGATTGTGACGATAGAGAAGGGTGATACTCAAACCGAAAAACGTAGTGAAAGAGTGGTCTTAAAGGGTGAATTTAAGCAAGTTAAGGCAGAGTTAAAAGAAGTAATCCCCGATATTTCAGGCAAGCAATATGCTTTGCTGGCAAACCCCAGCCTTGGAGACAAGGGAGTAAAAGGAGTCTGGTTTGCGAAGACACTAAAAAGTGGACGTTTAACCCCCGGTCTGGATTTGCCGTCTCTGCCCAAAGGTTGGATGTACGGCGCTTGGGTAGTCACAGACAATGGAACAAACTTGTTCGCAGGACTTTTTTCTGATGTCTCCCAAAATGACAAGAGCAATTTTTATTACTCTGGAACGGGGGGGAACGTCCCTGGAGAAGATTTTCTAAGAAACGCTCCAGAAGGTGTTAAATTTCCCCTGGAACTGAACGATGGCAAAACTCAGGTAATTTTGAGTGCAGAACCGGATTATCGCGAGGAGAAGACTTCTCAGAAACCTTTTTTGCCAATAATGACTGGGAGAATTCCTTATCACCTAGGAGCGGGTGACAATTTCTCTTTGGATAAGGTCGACCAAAAGGAATTACCTAACGGTTTAATCGAAATAAAGCGGAAATAACGCAAGAAATGGGCAGTGTTAATGGTTGTTAGTTTGCGTATACCCTGTAAAATAAGGGGAAAGACAAACAAACAATGCTAGAAACTGAACAACTCAAGAATATTCTTGTTAAACCAGGTTTTATCGAGGAACAAGCCTTTTCTCTTGCTGTTGATCAAGCACAGAGATCACGACGATCAGTCGAAGAAGTAATAGTGGACCAGGGGCTCATCGACGAACTTAAGTTAGGTACTTTGGTATCTGATTTTTACGGAATACCCTTCGTCAATTTACGCGAAAAAATACTTGACCCGAATGTCGTTAAAAAAGTTCCCGAAGCTCTCGCACGTCATAAGAAATTAGTGCTCTACGACATTAGGGAAGGTAAGGGCTACTTAGCGGCAACGGAACTTTTGGATCCCGAGACGACGAATGCCATCTCGAGAAGTATTGCCTTGCCGGTGGAAGTATCCATGGCTACAGATCGGGCGATCACCGAAGCCCTCCGCTATTACCAACGCGGCCTACATGAAGAATTTGAAGAAATAATCCGTAAGGACGTTTCTGAAGCAGGAAAGAAAGTTAACGGCGGGGCGGCAACGGAAGTTCCAGTGATAAAAGTTGTAGATACGATTATCAAGTACGCATACCAAAGCCAAGCCTCTGATATACATTTTGAACCATTTGAGCAGGAGGTAGCAGTGCGTTTCCGTGTCGACGGAGTCTTGAATGATGTGGTTCCCATTGCCCATGACTTATTTAAGCTAATAGTGGCGCGCGTAAAAGTATTGGCCCGTCTAAGGACAGATGAGCATTTTGCCGCCCAGGACGGAAAAATTCGTGTTGATGTTGGTGAAGAAGAACTCGATATCCGCGTAAGTATTCTGCCGACCGTTTATGGCGAAAAGATAGTCATGCGACTTCTATCCAAAAAACTAAGGCGTTTTACGCTGGAGGATTTGGGCTTGAGTAAAGATGATTATAAAAAATTGAGGGCTGCAATAATGAGTCCTCATGGCATGATTCTTTCCACTGGACCGACAGGTTCAGGGAAGACAACAACTTTGTACGCTGTGCTCAAAACATTGAATACACGAGAGGTGAACATTACTACCATCGAAGACCCGGTCGAATATCTAATGGACGGCGTTAACCAGGTGCAGATAAACACCCAAACGAATCTAACTTTTGCTGATGGGCTTCGTTCAATCCTCCGTCAGGATCCGGACATCGTAATGGTTGGTGAAATCCGCGATAACGAGACTGCTCGAATCGCTGTTAATGCTGCCCTCACGGGGCACTTGGTGCTTTCTACTCTCCACACTAACGACGCGGCAACCACACTTCCGAGGTTGCTTGATATGGGAGTGGAACCTTTCTTGGTTGCCAGTTCCGTAAGTGTCGCGATTGGCCAGCGTTTGGTACGTCGTATCTGTCAGCAATGCATGATGAGTGTTCCTTTTCCTGATAACCAGAAAGAAATAATGAAGAAAATGTTGCCGGTTAATAGCCCCTTACAACAAGAAATAGTAAAGAGGAGCCGCATATTCCAGGGGAAAGGATGTCCGGTATGTAACGGAACTGGATTCAAGGGAAGGGTTGGGATATATGAAGTGTTGGTAATGGATGATGAGGTCAAAAAACTTGTTGTGGAGAAAGCATCAGGTGAAATGATCAAAAAATTGTCGCGGAACAAAGGCATGACAACAATGTTGGAGGACGGTTTCGCAAAAACTTTTCAAGGCGTAACTACGTTTGATGAAGTGTTACGTGTAACGCAAGATTAAGATGAAGTTCACTTATACTGCCACTGACTCTAAAGGAAAAGTAATCCGAGGCGATATCGAGGCATACGCGATGCGTGATGCGATCCAAAATCTGCGAATGAAAGGCCTCCTTATCACCGACGTCCATCCCTTTAGAAAAAAGAAAGGAGCTCTCACCAAATTTAATAACAAAATACGTTCTGTGAGCGCACTGGACCGTGTAATCGTAACGCGCCATCTAGCGCTTCTTTTGCGCTCCGGCGTTACTGTTGACCGTGCCTTCGATATTTTGGCTCGTCAGGCAAAGAAAAAATATCTTAAAAAAGTTTTGATCGAAGTCCATTCTTCAATTCGTAAGGGTGAATCGTTAGCGTCCTCATTACGAGTTTTTCCTGGAGTTTTTCCCTCTAGGTATGTAGCCATGGTGCAATGGGGGGAGGCGGGGGGATCGTTGTCAGAATCGCTTGATCATCTTGCAACACAACTTGAACACGATAGGGAGCTTCTCTCGAAAGTCCGTGGTGCCTTGATGTATCCTCTGCTCATAGTGGCAGTCATGATTGTTGTAGGAATACTCATGTCATTCTTGGTGCTGCCTCAGCTTATTCAGATCGTGGGAAGTTTTAACATAGAGCTTCCACTTCCTACAAAAATATTTTTGTTTTTCGCCAACGCACTAATGTCATACGGCATTTTCGTATTGGCGGGCATTGCCATGTTGGCCATATTGCTGGCGTTTATCCTCCAGACAAAATCAGTCAAACCAGCTTTTCATTATTTTCTGTTAAAGCTGCCAATCTTCGGGAAAATTGTTCTTATGGTCAATCTTGCCCGTATGAATCGTGCCTTGAGTTCTTTGATCCAGTCTGGAATACCGATCATTGATTCACTTGGAGTTTGCTCTGAGGTGTTGGGTAACGTGCAATACAGAAATGCGATTAAGCAGACAATTTCAGACGTTCGGGAAGGTGTGCAACTGGGCACGTCTCTAAGCAAACACAGTAAGATTGTTCCCGCTATGGAATACGACATGATCCAAGTGGGAGAGGAGTCCGGTAATTTGGCCGATGTTCTAGGGTATTTGGCGACCTTTTATGAGAATGAAGTAGACCAGATGACAAAGAACATGGCCGGACTTATCGAACCCATATTACTCGTGGTAGTAGGTCTAGTTGTCGGGGGGATTGTATTTGCTGTCCTGATGCCGATCTATCAACTATCGCAAGCAATAGTTTAAAATGAAAAGAGTCAAATGACCGAACAAGAACAAAAAAGACAACCGGATAATCCCAAAGGCGGAACGAGGTATCTCCCGGTACGACACGCATTTGGTTTGGACATTTCTGACGCCTCCCTCAAGGCGGTAGAAATCGAAAAGCGTGGCGGTAAATATTATATTGTTGCACACAGTTTTCTATCACTTCCTCCTGATATTATCCATCGCGGAGAGATCCGAGATGCCAAAACTTTGGGTTCTGCAATAAAAGAACTGCTTGCTAAAGCCACGCCCAGACCTATCACCTGCAAGTACGTTATTACTTCTTTCCCCGAGGCTCTGGTTTATCTCCATCCGTTTGAATTTCCCAAAACTTTAACAGAGAAACAGGTCCTTAGTGCCATCCCGTATGAGGCCGAAGGGGAAATGCCGATCAAATTATCGGAAATGTATTCCAGTATCCAGTTTCATCGTTCTAGGGAAAATAGCCACCATGTTGTCTTCGCAGCGGCGCCAAAGTACTTGATTGATAAGTATATTGAGGTTCTTCGTACATCTAATTTGGAACCAGTTGTTTTCGGGTTGGATTCACCTGCGCTTGTAAGGAGTTTGGTGAAGCCAAGCGGGGATCCAGTGGTTTTGCTGGACGTTGGAGCATGGTCTTCAACGATAACTGTTGTGGAAAGGGAAGCAGTTCACGGTTACGTAAGTGTTCCGATAGGAGGTTCGCACCTCACGCAGCTTGTGGCGGAAAAGCGAACTATTTCATTCTCCGATGCGGAAGCTTTGAAACTTAAAGAAGGCATGTTCAATGCTGTTGGCGATGGAAAGAGTTTGCTTGAAGGCAAAATTAAGATGCTAATCGGGGAAATTGAGAAAGCAATTCAATTTCATGAAAGGCACTCTGGCAGGCCAGCGAAGGACTTAATCATTTCGGGCGGTACTGTTGTCGCTCCCGATTTCGTCGAATTCATCCAAAAAAATACGAGGTTTAATGTGGTCATCGGTGATCCAACGGTTAAATATGACCTTAAGTTTGACTCCGGCTACAACGACCAGGGCTTAACAGATTTCACTACAAAAAAAGAATCATTCGCGAGCACTGTCGGCCTTGCCCTGAGGGGTACGTCATCAGAATTGTTCGAAAACGGGATAAACCTCTTGCCACAAGATATTAAGGAACATTACGAAAATTGGAGCAACCAGTTCCTGCTAGCCGTCCTGTCCATTTTTTCCATCGGAGCCATTTTCGCAATGGTTTTTCTTGCTAGCTATTCTCTGGCAGAATTTTTGTTCACAAACAAACAGGTTGAATTTGAAAAAAAGATGTATGTCGGACAAGGCCAACAGAACCAATATGAGAAAGTTGCGGCAGAAGTTATTTTGGTCAACCAAGAAGTTGGGAAGATGGATAAGTTTCAAAAATTGCGGTCAGATATTCCACTAGTGGTAGTTCCTCTTATCCAAAACCCTCCGCCTGGCATTAAATTGACGGCACTCAGGATTAATTCGGCATTGAAAGAAAGTGAACCTTTGGTGGTGACAATTAAGGGAATTGCGGCGACAAGGGCTAACATTTCTGCGTATGAACAATTATTAAAGGCACAGAAGAGCGTTCTCTCTTCAGATATGCCGGCGTCAAATTTTGATCAGCCAACAAATGCCCCCTTCGAGGTAACGTTGAAAGTTGCAGCACCCCAAGACGATTTTTCCAAGCAGCCATGAAGAGATTAATTAAAAAAATTTGGAATAATTATTTCTTCAGGATTGCTTTCTACACCTTCGTAATCAGTCTTTTGTGGGTGGTCGGTTGTGTAGTCGCAAGCCATTTCCTTAATACGAAAACCTTGAAGGCACAGGAAGAAATATTCGCACTCAAAGATCCCTTATTAAACAAAAGATACCAGCGGATGCTTGCGGACTACCGCAATACGGAAAAAGAGAGGGCGCTTTTGAAACAAGTTCCGATTTTCAAAGCTGATTTGATATTTCTTACTCAATACCTGGATGGAGCGGCAGCTTCTTCAGGCATCACGCAAACAATCGAGACAATAAAACCAGAAAATGCTGACAAGAAAATAACTTATGAGGTGCCAGTTATACGTTACAGGCTCAAAGTCAGCGGCAGTCAAGTTTCCGTCATAAATTATGTGCGGAGGATTAACGGCCTGCCCTACTTGGTAAAAGTAGAGTCCGTCGACCTTCAATCAATAGAGGCGAAGGACTTAGCAAGCGAAGCTGTCGGCATAATTAATATTGCAGTATTAACAGCAGATAAATGAAAAACCAGTTTTTTTCTTACCATTCAAAAAGTTCAGCATTTCTGATAAAAGGGGTGATAGTTTCCGCCTTCGCGGTCGTGCTTTTCATTATCTTCTCCGCTCTTTATGTTTTTAAGAACTATGAAACAGAAAGGATTAATAGTTTTCATGGAAACAAGGAAGTACCCAACATGAATGTTCGGGCGTTGCAATACTTTGTAGCAAGACAAAGGGGAAAAGTGCCGCCCCCTGTAAACGTGCCTACACCTTCTCCGTCCCCTTCTGATATCAAAGGCAATAACGTTTCCTCTGTCCTCTAAGTACACGTTAAATGACAGGAAAACGACTTCAAAAAGGATTTGGGTTGGTTGAAGTTCTTATAGGTGTCACTGTCTTCTCTATCGTCGCTCTTGCTGTTTACGAGGGTTATCGTTCAATGTATGGTCTAACCTTAGCAACGAAACAGAAAGTTATAGCGACGGCTCTTGCGAACGAGCAGCTCGAAGTTATAAGGAACATGCCCTACGCGGATGTTGGAATTTCCGGTTCTGTGCCTGCAGGAAAATTGGTGAGGGAACAGACCTTGAGTAGGGGAGGATTCAATTTTCGCGTTTTAACAACAATAAGAAATGTCGATGATACTTTTGACGGGGTGATTGGTGGGACGCCATCGGACACTTCTCCTGCAGATTACAAATTTGTTCAGCTAGACATTAGTTGTGTGGGATGTAAACAATTTCAACCGTTTAATGTTGCTACCTATGTTGCACCAAAATCTCTTGAATTATCTTCGGGGAACGGGGCACTGTTTGTCCGAGTATTTAATGCGAACGGTCAGCCGGTAGAGGGGGCAACAGTAGAAGTACAAAATTCTGAACATTCTCCTCCAATCTCCATTACTGATACTACGAATAAGGACGGAATATTACAGCTTGTTGATATACCGCCAGGTAATGAGGCCTACTCAATAACTGTCCAGAAGGATGGATACTCACAAGACAGAACTTATAAGGCGACAGCAGTAAACCCCTATCCAGTTAAACCTCCAGCCACAGTTGAAGCATATAAGCTTACCCAGGTTAGCTTTGCCATTGATGTTCTGAGCGAGCTAACCATCAAGACTGTTGATGAGGCATGTACTCCTGTAGGAAATGTTCCTTTTACAATAACAGGCGTGAAAGTTATTGGAATAAATCCGGACAAGCCCAAATACACCGCGAATCTGGCGACGGGGACAGATGGTCAAAAAAATATTACTGAGCTTGAGTGGGATGATTACAACTTGGAATATAGCGGCGTGGATCTTCTTCGGTCTGTTGTTGAACTTCCACTTAAGCTTTCACCAAACAAGGGACAGGTTCAGACAGCAGTGATCAAACAGTCCGTTGAACCCGTCTTTAGTTTGCTTGTGCAGGCAAAAGATGAAGCCACTGGGGAGGTTATTACATCAGCTGCGGTATCCCTGAAAAAGGATGGGGTAGATGTACCCGCGACCTTGGATTGCGTGCCAGAGGGCTACACAGTCTTTACGTCCTTGAGTCCCGAATCTTACCACCTATCTTTAACAGCTGATGGTTATCAGCCGGTAGAGAAGGACGTTATTATTAGTAGTTCCTGGCAAAGCGAAGACATAATCATGAATAAACAATGACGTTTCACAGTTCTAAAGGCTTTACTCTCTTTGAAACGATGCTTGCTTTAACGGTCGTGGTGATCATTCTGGTTCCGCTATCGCGTTTGGAAGTGAAAACATATTCACTCGCAAGGTTTTTTCAAAACACTGCGACTCTCCAAGATGAAGCCAGAAAGACGCTGCAAGTATTGATGGCTGAACTTAGGTCGGCCGGCCCTTCAGAAGCCGGATCTTATCCTATTGAAGAAGCAACAGATACGACCCTGGTTTTCTTCAGGGATATAAATAATGATGGGTTAACTGAAAGAATAAAGTACTACGTGGATGATAATCAGTTAAAAAAAGATGTTGTTGTCCCCTCAGGTAATCCAGCAACATATCCCCTGGGTAACCCTGTAACAACAATTGTCGCGCACGATGTGGCCAATGGCACTCAGCCTGTTTTTTCGTATTTTGATAATAATTATGACGGCAGTACACAGCCGCTTGCAGAACCTGTTGATGTCACCGTAATCCGGCTCGTAAAGGCGGAAATAATTATCGGTAAAGGAAATGGCGAACAAGGACAAGTAATTCTTACGACGCAGGTCCAGTTACGTAATTTGAAAGACAACCTATGAAAGGAGATATTCTCAAAAATAATAATGGACAGATAATTATTCCAGCATTACTTTTCGGTGCAATCGCCGTTATGGTGGTTACTGGTTTTGTGTCGTGGGGAAGTTTAAACCTGCAGATGGCCAGGAAGATGGTAAATAAGGAGATTGCCTTACAGATTGCGGAAGCAGGAAATGATTATTACCGCTGGCATTTAGCGCACGCGCCCCAAGATTATCAGGACGGTACAGGGTCTACTGGTCCCTATGTACATGAATTTAAGGACAAAGACGGAAAAACAATAGGAAACTTTAGCTTAGATATAACCGCACCTTCAGTTGGATCAACGGAAGTAAAAGTCAAATCCTCCGGTTCAGTTTCTAATGATGCTTCGGTAAGCAGGAAGATTGAAACGCTCCTTGCAATCCCTACTATGGCAAGATTTGCCATAGTTACTAATAGCGATGTTCGTTTTGGAGTGGGGACGGAGGTATTCGGCCCGATCCATTCAAACGGCGGTATTCGTTTCGATGGTTTAGCCCATAATATCGTTTCCAGTACGAAACAATCTTACAAGGATCCTGACAGTCCGTACGACACATCGTTTGGTGTACACACACATGTGGCTCCTGCTGACCCAACAGTTCCCCCGTCTCCTCAACCTTTGCCTACATTGCCCCTGCGTTCCGATGTCTTTCAAGCAGGTCGTCGCATATCCGTTTCTGGTGTAGATTTTGCGGGGCTTACGCCTGATCTGCAAAAGATGAAGACTGATGCCCAAAGCGGCGGCCTGCATATTCCGGGGTCTGGAGCCTCAGGCTATCACATGGTTTTAAATACGAATGACACACTGACTCTTTACAAAGTAACACGCGTTAGAAGCGCTCCAGCGGGCTGTTCCAAAGGTTCTACTGATGACAATTACTGGGGTTTATGGAGTATCCAGAACGAGAATCTTGTCGGTATGTATAATTTTCCTAATAATGGAATAATTTTTGTTGAGGATCATGTCTGGGTTGACGGCAAGATTTCTTCTGCGAGGCTAACCATCGCTTCGGCGCGTTTCCCTGACGTCGATTCCACTAGGACGAGCATTACGGTAAACAAGAGCTTGCTATACTCGAACTACGATGGTACCGATTCAATTGGTTTGATTGCCCAGCGCAACGTGAATATTGGTTATGACAGTGATAACGACATCCGCATTGATGCAGCTATGATTGCTCAAAATGGAAGGACTGGCCGCTATTTCTATGGCAGTAACTGTGGTACTTCCTATAAGAGAAATTCGCTGATTCTTTTTGGAATGCTTGCTTCAAACACTCGCTATGGTTTCAGCTGGACAAATAGCGGTGTCTACGCTTCGGGATACAAGGACCGAAATATAAACTATGATGCCAACTTGCTGTATGGTGCTCCTCCCAGTTTTCCTCTGACTGGCGACCAATACCAAACAATTTCTTGGGAAGAGGTTAAATAAATTTTCTTAAGTGTGTCCCCGGCAGGATTTGAACCTGCGGCCTTTGGCTCCGGAGGCCAACGCTCTATCCACTGAGCTACAGGGACATAAAGTATATGGCCTCAATAATGCCAGGTCAGCATTAAATAAACAAGCAACGATATTATTGAGTTGTTTACAGCTAGAAGCTAATGTTCTTGTAATTAACTCCAAAAACCAAACTCCTTCCGCAAATCCTCGTTCATATTTTCGAAACTCCATGGCGGAGTAAAGGTTAACTCGGTAATAACTTCTTTAACGTTGGGCAATCTTTTGATGGTTTCTCTGATGTTTTGTTCAATTTCCGCACCCAACGGACACGCAGGACTGGTCAATGTGTAAACGACTCTTACTATTCCATTTTCTTCCTGCACGTCGTAAATAAGCCCCAAATCGGTAACGCCGTGGCCCAACTCAGGATCTTTGACGGAATTTAGAATCTTAAGAAAATCCTCTTTCGTTAACATTAGGCAACCATAGGACAAATACGCCGAAAAATAAATAGGAAATGTGGTAAAATATTAAACATGGATTTACAGGGGCAGCTCGTCCTTTCAGATATGATTTCGATCGCGATAATTGCAGGTCTTCTTAGCCTGTTGCCTGTTGTGGCTCTTTTGTGGGTTTATTATGTGCGTGAACGGCAACCGAGTGTGTCTGGTTCCTCAGTTTCCCGTTTTTTTGCTTTAGGCGTGGCCTCGGTCATTGTGTCCGTTCTTCTGGAGAAAG
>CAYNDL010000021.1:0-15636 GCA_964396115.1 uncultured Candidatus Saccharibacteria bacterium | reverse complement strand
TTTTGGAAAAGATCGCGTGCTCTCGCTTCAGTGCTTTGTTTTTTAGTTGCCCTATCCCTCTGCGCTATCCTAATAAGAAAACCCGCTCATTGAGCGGGTGTGTGCGGAACTAGCCGACACTCAACTCCCAATCGAGTGTCTTGCCCGCGTACAAAGGAATGATTGGTCCTTCGTATTCGGAGGCAACCTTGCATTCACTCGCGATCAGCGCTAGCTGGCCTTGGTTAGGTTTCATACCGTAGTGCTGGGCTCCGAATTTGGAAGTGAAGTCCTCCAGTTTGGGCAGTTCTCCTTCCTCCTCGAAAATCTGCAAGAGAATGGGGAAGGAAACGGGGCTCGAATAAACACCAGGCTGACAGCAGCCGTTGATCTTGGCTTTCTTCAGCAGAGGCATAGAGCCAGAACCAAAAAAGAACTTCGGGTTTCCGCTCATCGCCGCCCGGCGTAGAGCATTACGGTCCTCGGGATATCTCGGAAGGGGATGACAGAAAAGATGGCTTTTCATGCACTTACCGAGGATGTCCTGCAAAGTGAGTAGCAAATGCTGGGCAGTGATAGTTGCGGCGACCGTAGAAGGGAGTTGTTCGACCAGAGTGACGGTCTCTTCAGTAGAGATGGTCTCCATAACCATCCGTAGTCTTGGAAACATTCGGGCCAGCTCAACAAGAACTATTGAAGCCCTTTTCTCGCGGTCTAGGCAAAATTCTCCTCCGAGATCCCCGTGCAGACTTAGTACGATGTTGGCGTCCTGCAACTCCTTCAGTGTGTCGTGTTGTTGTCCGATTCCAGCCAGGACATCTGCAACTGTTTCTCCGAAATCCGACATGTAGATAGCAGCAGCGGCAATGACATCCTTTGCCTCACTAATCATGCGGGGCGTGGTCGTGGGTGTGATTCTCATGGCCGCCAAGACTGTTCCCGGTCTCTTATCTCCTCCCTCCGTTCTAACTTGCCAGAGATACCGTTCCACATCCGAAGCAGACAGAAGTGGTGGTTCGCAGCTGGGCATTACTAGTGCCCTGGCAAAATACTTGCCTGTGTGTCTGACGGCGGTCCTAAAAACCGCGCCTTGCCGGAAATTGACATTGAAGTCATCCGGCCGTCGTTGCACGTACTTCCTGACCAAGATCCATTCTCCTGTTTACAAACGGGTCCGACCGATCCCCTTGTAGGTAAAGAACATAGGGTATGACCCTATAACCGGCCATCATAGCGCAACGGGATAAAATGTCTATTAAACTTCGCCTACGCGACCAACTTCATCCAAGGTTGTCATCCCGGACAACATTTTCAGGACTGCGTCCTGGGTAATCGTTGTCATTCCTTGTCTAAGAGCGGCTTCTCTGATTTGGTTAGTATCTGCTCCATCAATTGTCAGTTGTTCCACTTCTCCTTCCATGGAATAGATTTCAAAAACCGCGATGCGTCCGTGGTAACCGCTGTTGTTGCAGGCGTCACATCCTACTGCCTTTTTAAATTTCAAATCGGGCTTATCAAGAGTGGCTGGGTCAAATATTTCTTTCTGTACACCTGACATGATTTTTATAACCTTTTCTTTTTCTGATTGGTCTGGTGCATACTCCTGCGAGCACTTTGGACAAACGCGGCGTACAAGACGCTGGGCGATAATGGCGTTTACTGCTGGAGCAATGATGAATGGCCTTACTCCCATATCGATTAGGCGAGGAATCGCTCCTGGCGCGTCATTGGTGTGGAGAGTGGAAAAAACTAAATGACCAGTAAGGGCAGCATGCATCGCTGTCTCTGCTGTGTCAGTATCGCGGATTTCACCGACGAGGATAATATCAGGATCCTGACGGAGAATAGAACGAAGTCCAGCGCTAAAGGTGTATCCTTCTGCATCATTAACTTGAGTTTGTTCAACTCCGGGAATGCGATATTCGATCGGGTCTTCCAGAGTGATGATCTTTAAGTCTGGGGAATTCACGTGTTGTATGAAGGCCGCTAATGTCGTGGTCTTACCTGATCCCGTGGGACCGGTGTTTAAAATCATGCCATCAGGTTTCTTAAGTACCTTCCTAATGAGTTCAATATCGCGTTGTTTCATTCCCAGATCCTCAATGCTTACGACCGACATATTCCGGTCGAGTAAACGGCAGACGATGTTTTCGCCGAATCCTCCTGGCAGGATTGAAACACGGACGTCGATTACCATGCCTGAAGATTGGATAACGAAAGACCCGTCTTGGGGAGTCTCGTGCACATTTAGTTTTAAAGCGGCCAAGACTTTCATGCGCGACAGTAGTTTTTTGTATCCATCCAAAGAAAAATTCGTAATATCTTGAAGAACTCCGTCGATTCGGTAACGCAGGCGGGCGTATCCTTCCTTGGGTTCCACGTGAATATCAGAAGACTTTGTTTTAACTGCGCCGGCAACTATCGTGTTCAAGACTTCAGTGGTTGGTAGTTCTGTTATGCGTTTCCCTAATTCCCTGAGGTTTTTTATTTCGCGTTCGAAGATCTCGAGCTCCTCGGTTGGTAAGTCCATGTACCGATCTTTCTTTCCTTCCTGGGTGTAAGTGACTCGCGTGTAGAGCTGAAGTGCCAGATCTAAGCTTCTCGGTGAGATAAGAAAACGCCTGACATGAAAACCGTCACGGTCGACTAATTCATTCTCAATATCTTTAACCGGGCGTGACGTGGGGTCGAGAGCGCCTAACCGTAGATCTTTACCTTGCTGCCAAAAAATTACTGCTTTCGCGTTCCGTGCGTCTTCTTCTCTTACCAAAGCAAGGCTATCGGTGTTGATCGGAAATCCTAATAAATTTATATAAGGAACCCCTAGACTTTCCGCCTTCTGCATTGCCAATACTTCTTCCTCTTCGCGTTCAAGCTTTTTTAGGGTAGAGGCTAATTCCTTCTTACCTTTCTTAAAGTCTTCTTGGGTTGAACGAGCCACCCCGACTTGTTTTGGTTTCTTTTGGGGTAGTTGGGGACGAAGATCTGCTGATGTTGCCATTGGTTAATGATACCACGCGATCACTTAGATCTCGGCATGGTACGATGTAGGGTATGAATGACATAGAACTGATCGCAATCGGGGACACTGCCACCGATGTTTTTATGGAGCTAAAAGATGCTTCCTTGTTGCATCGGCCGAAAAAAAGAGGTGATGAGCTGTGTGTCCGTTTTGCCGATAAAATTGCAGTAGAAAGCATGAAAGAAATTGAGGGTGTGGGTAACGCGGCTAATGTGGCCATTGGTGCTTCGAGGTTGGGAGTTAAGGCTGGCCTTTGGACTATCTTAGGCAACGATGATGATGCCAAGAGAATAAAAGAAATATTTTCTAAGGAAAAAATTAATCAGTCCTTCGTCGAAGCGGACAAAAAAAAGAGGACAAACTTTTCTGTAGTCTTAAGTTATCGCGCAGAGCGGACGATCCTCGTTTATCATGCTCCTCGGAATTATCGTTTTCCTAAGGTTCCTACTGCAAAAATAATATATTTCACAAGTATGGGAAGGGGCTGGGAAAAGACTGTCCCGGCATTGTTCAGGTATTTAAAAAAGACGGGAGCATTCTTGGCTTTTAATCCTGGTACTCACCAATTGAAAGCGGATGCGTCTCTGCTAAAGCAAATAATCGCCAAATCATACGTTGTCTTTGCAAACAAAGAGGAGGTAATGAAAATATTAGGTATCAAGAAGGGTAGTACTCAACTCCTCCTTAACGGGCTAATGGAAATCGGACCGGAAATGGCCATTATTACTGACGGGAATAATGGTGCTGTTGCTGCCAATAAAAAAGATTCATTTATGATGCCGATTGTTCCTGCCCCTATTGTTGAAAGGACTGGCTGCGGAGATGCCTTTGCAGCAGGCGTCCTCGCGGCGTTGTTAAAGAAGAAGGGGCTGAATGAAGCACTGGGTTGGGGTGCCCGGAATGCGGCTTCAGTAATTCGTTTTATCGGTTCAAGAGAGGGTCTTTTAACTGAGGATCAAATGAAAGAATTAGTAAAAAAAGAGACTGTTCAAGCTCAAGTAATATGAAAACCCAAAATCCACAATTCGATGTAATCTCGGTGGGCGACACAACAACAGACGTTTTTTTGAGGGTGGAAGATGCGGATGTCTTTTGCAAAAGCAGAAAAGAAGATTGTCTCTTATGTTTTCGATATACGGACAAAGTTGCCACCGAAGAAGTCACGGAAATAGATGCGGTAGGAAATGCCGCAAACAATGCTGTTGGATCAGCGCGTCTTGGTTTAAAAACCGCCATTTGGACCATCCTCGGTGACGATACAAATGGAAGACAGGCACTCGATGTGTTCAAGAGCGAAAAAGTAGTCACAGACTTTATTGAGACAGACAAGGTTAAGGGCACGAATTACTCAGTGGTAATTAATTACCAGTCCGAGCGCACCATCCTCGTTTATCACAACGACCGAAATTATGTTTTTCCTTTGTTACCCAGTTCCAAATGGGTCTATCTAACCAGCATGGGACATGGCTGGGAAAAAATTTATGTTGGTCTTAACGCTTATCTTGAACAATCAAAATCTAAGCTGGCTTTTAACCCTGGCACCCACCAGATCAAATCAGGTTTGTCAGTTTTGAAGCCTTTCTTGGAAAAAACTTCATTAGTCATACTAAATGTCGAGGAAGCCCAAACTATATTACGTAAAAAAATTGAACCTAGCATTTTGTTGGAGAAGATGCATGCACTCGGACCCGAATTCGTTGTTATTACCGATGGAAAAGATGGTACCTATGCTTACGATGGAAAAGAGAAGTGGTATGTCCCAATTTATCCGGATCCCGGGCCCGTTGTTGAGAGGACTGGTTCGGGTGACAGTTTCGCCACAGCCGTCGTGGCAGCGATAATCAACAAGTGTGATTTGGGAGAAGCTTTGCAGTGGGGCTCAGCAAATGCACGTATGGTCGTTCAGTTTGTTGGTGCACAAACTGGTCTACAAACTAAAGCAAAAATTCGGAGAACTATTAAGTCGTTCCCTGATATCCGGCCGAAGAAAATTTAAGCCTCAATCTGCCGGGGAAGATTGGGAATAATTATTGAGCGCAACGTTGATTCTATTTCATGCGGTGCCACCTCTCCCAACGTGGCCAAGACAAATTGTCCGGTTATTGTCCCATTCAATTTAGATCGGAGTAACTCTCTGTCGTCTTTACTTACCTTTCCTGGAGTAATCAATGTCTCGATCGTGCCCTTTGTCCTTTCGAAAGCTAAGACCAAGGGCGTTTGTTCTCCAGCGCGTTCCACCATCTCTTGCAATACGATCGGCACATCATCTGCCTTTCCTCCGCTCTCCTCAAAATCCTTTTGTAATAATACCGACCAGAGGACGCCATTTGCTGAATCTCTTAATCGAGCAAGGCTTCTGCCTAGCAGTCGAAGTTCTGGCAGCCGTCTTGTTTTGAAGAGATTCCGAGTTACAGTCTGACGGTCTGCGTCTTGTTCGAGAAGTTGGGATGCAACAGCGAATGTACGTGGAGTAGTATTTGCTCCCTGGAAAGAGCGCGTGCCTGTTAGAATGCCTGCGAACAAACAAGTTGCTACTTCCGGAGTTATCACATTAACACCGCCAAGGGCATCCAGAAGTTCATAAACTACCTCTGTTACTGTTCCTGCAGTTGCATGAACCAAGTTTACGGTCCCGAAAAATTCGTTAGCGGTACCCTTGTCTATGTTTAAGATTGGGGTTTCATAAAAAAAGGGTGCATGCTCACCAAAGGGTGTACCCAGGGAGTTTAAGTCTGTCACACCCAGAGTCACGATTAATTTCCATGGATAAAGCCCACTCTGCACGGTTGGCACTACTTGTCTAAACGTCCTTCCTTTTTCCGGAGTGATTATAAAACGCAAAAAACCAGGGTGTTGCTCCCAGGTTACATTTGCAGGGCGAACTTCCTGCAATGGAACGTCCATCACGATATCTCTCGTTTTTTCCAAATAGTCCTGGACCTGCGATGTCCCTGGCAAAAATTGAAGAGCGCTAGGAACATGGGACGCGCTCACCATTTTTGTTGTCTTATTAAGTTTTTCGAGCGCCATCGAAAGGCCGATCATGGCACAAAAGGCGTCGGGTGACGGTTTTTCAGGTACTAGCAGTAGGACTTCGCCTTCTTTGGCAAGAAGGTCGACTGCCTGGTCAATAGAGGTTCGTTCCATAGAACAAATTAATGTAACCGGATATTTTTTTTCTCGCAAGAGAGGTTAGTGGGATAATCGGTTTCTATTTTCATTTAAAACCATTAAGCTTTTATATATGGAATTTTTGCGTGTCGTAATCCTCGGGGCAGTTCAAGGATTGACGGAGTTTTTGCCGATAAGTAGTGATGGCCACCTTTTGTTGATCCGCAAGCTTTTTAATTGGCCTGACCAAGGTCTCATGTTCGACGCCACATTGCATCTCGGGACATTCTTCGCGGTACTTTACTTCTACAGGAAAACTTGGTTCCGTCTTGCTAAGGTTATGGTTGCCAAGGGGACGAGGAATGACGCATTGTTGTTGGGCTTAATTATAGTAGCAACCATACCAGGAGCACTCATTGGTTTTTTTGCTGAGGATTTTGTTGGCAGATACTTCAGAGGTGCAGACGCTGCGGGTGCAGGTTTCCTCCTGTCCGCCGTCTTTCTTTTTGCTTCCGATCGGGTATCAAAGAAACGGTTGAACAAAAAGGAACATTTGGGTCTGATTGAGAGTCTTGGTGTTGGGTTAATGCAAGCAATTGCTTTATTGCCCGGTGTGTCGAGGTCGGGCTCAACTGTGGCGGCTGGTACATGGTTTGGATTGGATAAGAATAAGGCTGTCGAGTTCTCTTTTCTTATGGCCTTACCAATTACTGGAGGTGCGGGTCTGGTTTCGTTCTTGAAGAATTTTGGGGAGTCTCCTAATAATTTGCCAGTCCTTTTCTTTGGTTTTATATCTGCTTTTGTCGTCGGGCTTTGGGCAATTAAGTTTTTTATAAAAAAGATCAGCGAGAACCAATCATTTAGGCCCTTCGTTGTTTATTTGATTGCTGTTGCTGCGTTGTCGTTTATTACTAGTTTATGGGCATAGTTTCCAGATCTACTGAGGAAACAAAACATATAGGTAAAGAATTCGCAGTACGGTTAAAACCGGGTGACCTTGTTTTAATTAGGGGAGACCTTGGTGCAGGGAAGACAACTTTCGTCCAAGGTGTTGTGCAAGGGTTGGGCGGCGTGCAACGGGCATCCTCTCCTTCGTTTACTATTGTGCAAGAGTACGAATTGCCCGAGGGATTATTCAGGCACGTTGACCTTTACCGTTTGGATGATCCGTCTTTGGATATCAACACGCTGGGTTTCCCAGAAATGCTTGCAGACGAACGAGCTATAACCGCAGTCGAGTGGTCAGAACGCTTGGATAAGATTTGGGAACGGCCGGGCAGAATAATCAATGTTTCACTTGCCCATGGCAGCCGCGTCGAGGAACGAACAATAACGATTGATATAGGGGATTAGCATTTGCATCGAGCATTAGTTACAGTGATCCCATGAGCAAGAAATTCATGATTATCGACGCGAATGCGTTGATTCATCGTTCGTATCATGCGTTACCCGCCCTCACTTCCCCTAAGGGCGAGCCAGTAGGGGCATTGTATGGATTATGTTTGACTTTACTTAACGTACTCAAAACATTTAAACCAACCCACATAGCTGCAGCCTTCGATCGTCCTGAGAAAACTTTTCGCCACAAGGAATATGCGGATTATAAAGGGGGCCGTAAAGAGGCGGATGTTGAGCTTGTAAAGCAAATCATTCGGGCGCGTGAGGTGTTTGCGGCATTCGGTATCCCTGTGCTGGAAATGCCTGGGTTCGAAGCGGATGATATTGTTGGCACACTTTCGAACGAAGCTGCAAGCAAGAAAGTTGATGCGGTTATTGTTACTGGTGATCAAGACGCCTTGCAGCTGGTTTCTCCAAAGGTGAGCGTGTTCATGTTGAAGAGAGGAATAAAGGATACTGTTACAATGGGGCCGGAAGAAGTGGTGGAACGTTACGGGTTGAAACCTGAACAGATGGTGGACTACAAGGCATTACGTGGTGATCCATCTGATAATATTCCTGGCGTTCCTGGGATCGGCGAAAAAACCGCAACTCAACTATTGCAAAAATTCCGCACCGTGAAGGAACTATATGGGCATATTGATGAAGTTCCGGAAAAAGTTAAAAAGAAACTACTCGACGGAAAAGATAAGGCCGACCTGAGCTTTCGTTTAGCCAAGATAAACCTCGAAGTGCCATTAGACGTAAAAACCGAAGATCTCGTTTGGAAATCTTATCAAAGGGAAAAAGTGGTCGAGTTGTTGAGGGAGTTCGGTTTTTCTTCGCTGTTGTCTCGCATTCCTGATACTGACAAAGGTTTTCAGCAGGCGGTTGCCAAGAGAAGCCAGGGTACACTATTGGAAGAGGGGGAAAAAGCACCACGGAAGACGCAAGGTTATGAAGTGATTTCCAGCAAGGAACATGCAGTTCAATTAGTAGGGGAGTTAAAAAAAGCCCGAGAATTTGCCTTGGATGTACAGGAAATCCAAGGAAAGCTCTGGGGAATGTCGATATGTTTTGAAGAAGGTCATGCTTGGTATGTGCCCGCAGAGTATCTTGCATATTTTTCCGGGATAATTTCCGATCCAAAAGTCGCCAAGGTGGGGCACAACATAAAAGAAGATGCGAAGATATTAAAAAAACGAGGATATGATCTCCGCCCCCTCGACTTTGATAGCATGGTTGCATCTTATGTTTTGAATCCGAATAGTCGTGCTCATGGTTTGGAGTCGTTAGTATTTACAGTGTTTGGACGAGAGATCCATCCGGTGGAGAATTTGTTCAAGCGAAGGAATGGCAAGGATGACACGGAGGTGACTCTTGCTGAGGTTGCGGACTATTCCTGTGAAATTGCTGATTATGGTTTGCGATTGGCAAGACACCTCGGGAATGAGCTGGAGAAAGAAAAAAGCCTACAAAAAGTATTTAAAGAAATAGATATGCCGCTGGTCCCCGTGTTGGTGCACATGGAAGCAGTTGGTGTTAAGTTGGATAACCAATTACTGAAAAGACTTTCTTTAAAACTCGGGAAAAGACTGTCTGTTCTTGAGAGCGATATATATAAACTGGCTGGGGAGGAATTTAATATTAATTCTCCCGGGCAATTGCGAGAAATTCTTTTTACAAAACTCGGACTATCGACTGTGGGGATTGGCAGGATACAAAGCGGCCTTTCAACTGCCGCCGATGAACTTGAGAAATTGGAAGACAAGCATGAGATTGTAAAAAAAATCCAAGAGTACCGGGAAGTGGCGAAGTTGAAGAATACTTATCTTGATACCTTGCCGAAATTGGTTAACAAAGAAACCGAGCGGTTGCATACAACTTTCCATCAAACCGTGACAGCGACGGGGCGTCTTTCGAGTTCAGATCCAAACTTGCAGAATATCCCGATTCGTACCGAAATTGGCAGCGAAATCCGTGCTGCCTTCACTGCAGAGAAAGGGTTTTCTTTGGTTGCTGTTGATTATTCGCAAATCGAACTTAGGATTGCCGCACACGTTGCTAAAGACAAGGTGATGCAGCAAGCATTTCGTGAGGGAAAAGACATCCACGCGGAGACCGCGGCCGTTGCTTATAAGGTGCCGCTAAATGAGGTCACGAAAGAGCAAAGACGACAAGCCAAGGTTTTAAACTTTGGTGTTTTGTATGGCATGGGACCGCAGGCATTTGCACGAGCCTCAGGGGTTTCTTTGTCAGAAGCCCAAGCGCTGATTGATGAGTATATGAGAACATACAGGGGAATTGCAGAGTATATGGAAGAAGCAAAAGCTCTCGCAGTTACTCAGGGATATTTAGAGACTATGTTTGGGCGCCGAAGTTATCTTCCTGAGATTAAATCTGGTAATCCGCAAATACGGAGTGCGGCAGAAAGAGCCGCCTTTAATCATCCCATTCAAGGTGCAGAAAGCGACATTATCAAGCGAGCTATGATCGCTATATATAAAAAAGTTTCAAATTCTGAAAACCCATACCAGAATGTTCGTCTTATTTTGCAAGTACACGATGAATTTGTATTTGAAGTTCCTGAAGGGCAGGAAAAAGATTTTATCGAAGAAATTAAGCCTCTTCTTCAGGGTCTGGAGAATCTCTCGGTCCCACTTGTTGTGGATCTGAAAGTTGGCAAAAATTGGGGCGAAATGACAAAAATATAAAACCCCAGTTTCCTGGGGCACGGTACTCACGGGTCAAGAACAAAGCTGGTCGTGGCTGCGGTGTGACCGGGGAACATTGTGGTCTGAAGTAGCCAACGAGTAACCAGGAGCGCAACGCTTCCCGGACAGGATTCGTCGAGTTTCCTGCACTCCTCCTCGATTGCCAGGAGCAGGCGAATGTGGTCTTGGACCTCTCGCCGGGGATTGTTTCTGAACACTTTGAAGCTTCGAATGATTGATTCAATGGGTTGGGAGTTGGACCCTGACTTCAAGCCATCGAGCAGTGCAATTCCGCGGTCGAGGCATACGAGCATTTTCGGTTTCCGGATCCTGTTGTTTGAAACACTCATTCCGAACTCCTTTTCAATGGGAACAAAAACGCCAACTAATAAACTATTAGCAAGCTCTCTTTTTTGCAAGTGACGTAAAGCCTCTTTACAAGCGTCAGTAAATAAAGGACTTTATTTTTATGCCTGAACTTCCGGAAGTTACAACAATAACCAGTGACCTTAACAAGTTGGTGAAGGGAAAAAAAGTTTCTGGGATAACGACTGACACCCCAAAGCTGATTCGGCCACTGAAAATTGAAGATCTAAACAAATTTTTGACCGGCCTAACGTTTATCGAGTTCAAACGGAAGGGTAAGTATGTTATTGGCATCCTCGGCAAAGGGAATAAGCCGAGTGTGGCCATTTTATGGCACATGAGGATGACCGGACACCTTCTTTATCGGGATGAGAAAAAGGAGACTAGTCAATCTAAAAAATATTTTTCTGATCCCCGCAATCAGTTTATACGTTGCAGTATCAAATTAAATGGTGGTAGCAGGTTGGATTTTTCTGATGTTCGGAAATTTGGCACGTTGAAAGTAGTCCACGGTGCCGACCTGGAATCTAGTGGTGAACTATCATCTCTCGGTCCAGATGCTTTGAAAACAAGGTGGACCGGAATGGTATTGAAGAAACTTTTTGAAAAAAGGAAGAAGGTAGTGAAACAGCTATTATTAGATCAGAAAGTGTTGGCAGGAATAGGAAATATTTACGCGGACGAAATATTGTGGACATCCATGATCCACCCTAATACGTTTGCTGATAAATTAACCGACGCACAGTATGAAGTTTTAGCAAAAAGCATACGTGAGGTCCTGAAGCGAGGAGTGCTGGCTCGCGGAACTTCTATCGATGACTACCGTGACCTTGGTGGTCGTAAGGGCGGCTACGGTAAATTGCGCAGGGTTTATCAGCGCACTGGAGAACCCTGCTTTCGTTGCGGCAAGACAATTGCTAGAATGGTGGTAGGTGGCCGAGGGACTCATTATTGTCCGAACTGCCAAACCGTTCCCGCAAAAAGGGAAAAGGGGCGAAAATAATTTTTAATTGATCATGTAATTATGGCGATGGATATACGTCCAAACCCACTTAAAGAAGGCCCGAATGGTGACTTGGGTGGGGGAGTAAATGAAAATAAAATTAGGGTTGTGGTTTTTGGAATCGCTGCCGCTGTATTAATAATCGGGGCGATCGCTTGGTATGTGTTAGGTGCTCCAGGTGCACCGGAAAGCGTCAAACGAAGCATTGGTAAGTTGCCATCAGCTGGAGACAGGCCAATCAGGAACAACGACAACCGGTCTGGCCTTCCGTTTATTAACAACAGCACGCCTACTCCGGCAAGCGAGAGTGGTCTTTCGGGGCTTGCTTGTGAAAATGCTAAACGGCGTCCGATCGCTGTGATGATCGGGTCTGATCCAATAAACAGACCTGATTCGGGTTTTTCTCTTGCTGATGCTGTTGTGGAAATGCCAGCTTTGACGAGCAATGTCACTCGTCTGATGGCTGTTTTTCAATGTGAATCTCCGCGAGAAATCGGATCTGTTCGTAGTGCCCGCCACGATTATTTGTTTTTGGCCAAGGGTATGGACGCCATTATCACTCATTGGGGCGGTTCTTATTGGGCACTGAATATGGTGAAGAACGAAAGCCATGTCTACGACTCAATCAATGCTTTGGGGACTGGTAACCAGGCTTTTTACCGTCATTCAAACCTGCCTGCTCCTTATAATGGGTTTACTTCCTATCAACGTGTATGGGATGCGGCTCAAAAAGCTGGCTATCGGATGAAAACGGTCGCCCAGCCATATTCTCACGTGAACGATGCAGAATTGAACGCTCGCGGTGAAGGCGGCACGTTAGATATCGGGTGGCCCGGGTCAATGCGTACTCGCTACGTCTACGATAAACAAAGCAATACCTACCAGCGTTATTGGGGTGGTGTAAAACATGTGGATTCACTGGATAATCGTTCGGTACAACCCAAAGTGTTAGCTGTTGTTTATACGAGCCAGAGATTGGCTAACGGTCCTGGTGGTTACAATGATGTTGATGTAGAAGGGTCCGGCAAAGCTGAAATTTATCAGAATGGTCAGGTTGTAACCGGCACCTGGGAAAAGAGTGTGATTAAAAAAGAGGACCCGTTGCACTTTAAGGATGCAAGCGGCAAGGAAATACCTCTCGTCAGAGGCCAGCTTTGGATAAGTATCGTTGACCAGGATACTCCAGTCCGATGGACGGCAGGAACGGCGACTCCAGCTGAACTGAATACAGGTAACACGCCAACAAACCTCGGCGGTTAAGTAATGATTCGTGTCTTTACTGGGGAGGACACATTTCGGTCGCACGCGGCCTATTCTAAAGCGCGTGACGAAGCAGCAAAGTTATATAACCTCCATGTCCTGAGGGACGAAAATTTAACTGAAGAAAAATTGGCAGTTGCGCTCCGCGGACAAACCATGTTCGGCGGAGCTTCTGCCGTTGCGGTGGAGGGAGTTACTGCATTTACAGGGAAGCGCGCGGATAGTTTTGTTGAAATTATTTCTTCTGCTCCGAAAGATGTTGAAATGCTCTTTTGGGAGAAAGGAAAACCGGAGGTTCGCCTGAAAGTCTGGAGTTTTCTAAAGAAGAATGCTGATAAATGGGAAATCTTTGGTTTCCCCACTGAAGGGGAACTGCGCGCCTGGGTTAGTGAAAATGTTCGTAATAAAGGAGGAAAGATTAGTCAGGAAGCTATCTCTCTTTTGGTCCAATACTGTGGGGCAGACTTGTGGAGTTTGTCGAATGAATTAGAGAAGCTGCTCTTATACAAAGGGAGCACCGAGATCACAAGTGAAGATGTGAGAACTCTTACCCCTTCATCGTCTGATATTAATGTTTTCACAATTGTTAGGGCGTTGGTTACCGGCGATCGCCGAACAGTGATAAAAAACTTGGTTGAGAATAGAAAAAAAGGCGAGGATTCTCGTCCGATTCTCTCACTTGCATTGCGGGAAGTGCGAACTTTATTGGCAATTAAAGATATGCAGGAAAAGCGTCTTCCTATCTCACCTCCTCTACTCGGTGCGCAGGTGGGTGTGCGTGATTTTGTGGTCGAAGCACTGCAAAGGCAGGCAACTAAAGTGACTACAGCAAAAATGCGTTACACGTTCGACCAGATGGTTGTTTCACTGTACTCGCTTAACAATGGTCGTGTTGAAGCAGACGACGTTTTAGACTTATTAGCTCTCCAGGCAGGAAACTGAAAATGGGCACCGACGTGCCCATTAATCATTGATGTAAAGCTTATTTGACCTTAGCTAAGGCAGAAGAAAAGCGCGATTTGTTTCGGGAAGCGGCGTTCTTGTGAATCACATTTCGGCGGGCAGCACGGTCTAATGTCTTTTGTAGTTCTCTTACGATATTTTTAGCCTCTTCCTTGTTGTTGGCCTTGATGGCTTTTTGGAACTTCCTCTCTAGATTAGAAAGATCCGAACGCCACTCGTCGTTTTTCGCCTTCTTCTTTGTGCTTACGCGCATATATTTTCTTGCCGAATCTTTGTTTGGCATAATGAAGCACTTTATCGGCAGCCATAAAATAAGTCAAGGCTATAGGGGTAATAATTGCACAGTATTTTCTTTTAAGTCCTCGAGACGTGTGGCGTCCTTTAGCTGGTAATCACCAATACGTTCTCGCGTTAACTTTGATAAGAAGGCGCCAGTGCCCAAACTCTCACCAATATCACGAGCGAGTGCTCTTATGTAGGTGCCTGAACTAACATTCGTCACAATATAAAGCTCAGGGTACCTGTAGCTCAAAATATCTATAGAATATATGTTTACCTTTCTTGGTTTGAGTTCGACGGTCTCTCCACGCCTTGCTTTCTTGTATGCCCGGACGCCATTGATTTTGATAGCAGAGAAAACGGGTGGGACCTGTTCAATTTCACCAATGAATCTCTTGCAGGCATCCCGGATGTCCTTGTCGCCAGGAACATGATTATTAATTGGTGAAATATTTCCTTCAGCGTCATCGGTATCGCTGGTGCTGCCGAGAGTAATCGTGGCCGAGTACGACTTGTTTAACCCAACCAATCTGCTGATTTTTTTTGTAGCTTTTCCCACAGCAAGCAGGAGTAGTCCTGTTGCCATTGGATCCAGTGTGCCCGCATGTCCGATTTTTCTCTCATTAATCAACTTCCGGACCTGGTAGACAACATCATGAGAGGTCATGCCAGCAGGTTTATTGATTAGTAGTAATCCGTCTTTCATTGTCTGCATTAAATATGACTTCCGAACGTGGGGCAAGCGATGTGAAAAGGAGGTTTCTCCTTAAGCTCTTATCAACTATGATTAACTTGTTATGCGAATACTTATCACTGGTGCAGAGGGATTTGTAGCTCATCACTTAGCACCATACCTAATAGCCAAAAATGTTGAAGTAATTGGAACGGCACTTGATCCCGCGAAAGCAAGGGAATTAGGAATCCCCGTGAGGCCATTAAACATTACTAAGGTTCAAGAAACTGCAAGCTTGATTCGCCATGTCTTACCTACACACATTGTCCATTTGGCGGCTGTGAGTTCTGTTGGGAAGTCGTTTGCTGATCCCCAGGCAGTAATCGATGTAAACGTAGAGGGAACAAAAAATGTTTTGTCCGCCGCTGCTGGCCTTGAAAAACCTCCTGTGACATTGATTGTTGGCTCCAGTGACGAATACGGAGTCAACGGGGGACAACCTTTAACAGAATTGCCGGTTGCCGAACTTCGTCCTGTTTCTCCTTATGCAAAGAGCAAGAAAGTAATTGAGGAGTTGATTGAAAGCACTCCCGCGTACAAAGCAATGGTAATTAGAACTCGCTCTTTTCCTCATTTAGGTCCGGGGCAGGTTGGTCCATTCTTTGTACCGGAGATGGCATCGCAAATAATTAAAATCGAAAGAGGACAGCAGCATCCTGTGATCCGAGTGGGAAACCTGTGCGCTGTTTGGGATACTAGCGACTTTAGGGACGTAGTCCGGGCGTGTTATCTCCTATTGCTATATGGTGCACTTGGTGCGGTTTGTACCGTTTGTTCTGGTGGGCGTAGCTTAATGCAAGCAATGCTGGAGCAGATGTGCCAGTGTGCC
>CAYNDL010000020.1:0-16828 GCA_964396115.1 uncultured Candidatus Saccharibacteria bacterium | reverse complement strand
TGTGAGTAAAACCTACATTGTTAAGGGGGGGAATCCATTGCACGGTGTCGTAAACGTGAGCGGGTCTAAGAACACGATAACTAAGATGATGGTTGCCTCTTTGCTCACAGGTGAGCCGTTGCGTTTGGCAAATGCGCCTCGTTTAGGTGAGGTCGAGTTAACGCTAGAGATGCTAAAGGCCCTGGGTACCCAAGCAACCTGGGATAACAACAACTCTTCTTTCCTGCATCTGCAATCACCGGATATAAAAACTTCAAAAGTACCAGCGTCTTTTTCTGGGAAGAATAGGATCCCGATTTTATTGGCAGCACCCTTGCTGCATCGTACTGGGCACGCTGAACTACCGATCTTAGGCGGGGATGCGATTGGGGCAAGGCCGATCGATTTTCATTTGGAAGGTTATAGGGCGCTTGGTGCAAAAGTCGAACAAAAAAATGATGTTGTTGTTTTTCACACGGAAAAATTAAAGGGTGCTTCGATCACCCTTCCTTATCCGAGTGTTATGGCCACGGAAAACTTGTTATTGGCGGCGGTGCTTGCGGAGGGGAAGACAGTTATTAAGAACGTTGCAGTAGAACCAGAAATATTAGATCTGATGGATTTGTTGCAGAAAATGGGTGCGATAATCACTCACGAACCCGGCCGTGTATTCGTCATTGAAGGAGTAAAGGAGCTTTCCGGAGCGCAGCATACTGTACTCCCGGACAGGATTGAAGCAGCGTCTTTTGCGAGTGCTGCGATAGCCACTCAGGGTAGTGTGTTCGTAAAGGGCGCAATTCAGCGCGACATGCGGACATTCTTAAATGTGCTCAAAAAAGTTGGGGGAAGGTTTGAAGTTCATGATGATGGTATTTGGTTTTCCCACATCAGCGACCTGAGGGCGCTTAAAGTAGAGACTGGTGTCCACCCTGGTTTTATGACTGATTGGCAACCACCATTTTCGATTCTCCTCACCCAGGCACACGGAACGTCGGTTGTGCACGAGACTGTATATGAACAGCGTTTTGGCTATCTTGAAGTTTTGAAACAAATGGGTGCCGATGTGCAGTTGTTCGCCGAGTGTTTGGGTAGTAGCGAATGTCGCTTCAGGGAGAGGGATTGTAAGCACAGCGCGGTCATTAAGGGGCCCACACCGCTTACGTCCGCGAACGTTGAGGTTCCCGATATTCGCGCCGGCTTCGCATATGTAATTGCGGCTTTGGTTGCAACTGGCGAATCGCGCATTACAGGAGTCGAGAAACTCGAACGCGGTTACGAAGATTTAATTGGGAAACTTACGACCCTGGGTGCTGATATCCGCGTTGAGGAGTGATAAATAAAAAAGTGTTGCTCGCTTGAGTTACATAGGGTAAATTATCCGCAATGCGATTACTGTTAGCGCATCCGAGGGGATTTTGCGCCGGCGTCGACCGGGCTGTTGATGTTGTGGAAGTTGCGCTCAAGATGTTTGGCAAACCGCTTTATGTAAAACATGAAATTGTGCACAACAAGTTTGTGGTCGAGACGCTGACGGGGAAGGGCGTCATTTTTGTTGACAGTGTGGAACAAGTGCCTGAGGGTTCCACTGTTGTATTTTCTGCACACGGATCTCCTCCCGAAGACTATCAAAAGGCCGAGATCAGAAAGTTAAGGGTTTTTGATGCAACTTGCCCCCTTGTAACAAAAGTGCATTTGGAAGCGAGGCGTTATGCCAAAGAGGGTTTTTCAATAATCTTGATAGGGCACAAGGGGCACGTGGAAGTTGCGGGTATAGCGGCCGAGGCAAAAGACTGCCTTGATATCATTGAAACAGTCGAGGAGGCGGACAAAATTGCACCAAAAAACCAGGAAAAACTGGTTTATCTTTCCCAAACAACACTATCAGTAGAAGAGACAAGGGGAATTATTGCGGCACTAAAGAAACGTTTCCCCCACATCGTCGAGCCTCCTTCTTCGGATATTTGTTATTCCACTACCAACCGTCAGCTGGCGGTAAAAAAGATTGCTGAACAATCACAGGTAGTATTCGTAGTAGGATCCAAGAATAGTTCGAATAGCAACCGTTTGCGAGAGGTTGCTGAGAGCGGTGGCGCAAAAGCTATCCTTGTGGATTCGTCCAAGGAGATCGATGCGGACGTGCTTAAGGGTGTAGAGGTTGTCGGTGTTACCGCCGGGGCCTCGGCTCCAGCTGTCCTGATTGTCGAGGTTGTTAATAAACTAAGGGAGTTAGGCGTGAACCAAGAAGAAGAGATAGTATCCGTAGAGGAAAAAATAAAATTTCCATTACCACAAGACCTCAAAACCGAGGCTTTACGGAAAAACGAAAGCCTGGAACTATTCCGAAAACACGAAAATTAATTTGTAGGCGGATCAGTCCACTTGCCGGATTTTTTGATCAGTTCGATAAGCTGATCAAGTGCTTTTTCTTGGGGCACATTATATGCCATCACCTTCCGGCCCTCGTATAGGTTGACTGCTTTCGGAGCCGAACCAACGTAGCCGAAGTCTGCATCCGCCATTTCTCCAAGGCCGTTAACGATACAACCCATGATGGCTATTTTTATGCCGGTCAAGTGACGAGTGCGCGCCATGATTTTGTTTGCTACTTCCTCCAAGTCATAGAGGGTGCGGCCGCAGGAAGGGCAGGAAATAAATTCTGCTTTAGTGATCCTTACGCCTGCCGCCTGTAAAATGTTGTAGGCAACCGGTACTTCTTTTACTGGGTCACCTGTTAGGGAAACACGAATTGTGTCGCCAATCCCGTCCATCAAAAGGCTGCCAATTCCCAGTGCGGACTTGATTTGTCCGTCCTCGTCCTTGCCTGCCTCGGTTACGCCTAAGTGCATCGGGTAATCCATATTTTCTTCGGACATACGCATTGCAAATAATCGGTTCGTGGTAACCATTAGTTTAGGATTACTTGCCTTAATTGCTACGACGAGGTTGTGAAAATCATGTTTCTGGAAGATCCTGATATATTCCAGAGCTGATTCCACCATTCCTTCGGGTGTGTCGCCGTAACGGTTCATAATTCTGTCGGAGAGGGAACCATGGTTAGTTCCAATGCGTAGTGCGACATTGTATTTTTTTGCCTCATTGATAAACGGAACCAGTCCCTCCTCAATGCGTTTTAGTTCTTCGTTGTACTCACTTGTTGAGTATTCATGTTTGGCAAACATCTTCCTGTCCAGGAAATTGCCCGGATTTATCCGGATTTTTTCCACGTGCTTAACGGCTTCCATGGCGGCAACCGGCATGAAGTGAATATCGGCAACCAATGGCACATCAATATCTTGTGCCCTTAACTTCTTTTTAATTTCCCCTAACGCTTTCGCGTGTTCGACAGTGGGCGCAGTTATGCGGACAATTTCACATTTAGCGTTCGCGAGTTCGATTACTTGTTTTACTGTAGCGTCCACATCTCTCCTGTCAGTGTTTGTCATGGACTGGACGGAAACCGGGTTGCTGCCGCCAACCTTAACTTTTCCTACCGCGACTTCGCGTGTTTTTCGACGGTTGTAGTTTAACGTTACTTGATAGTGTTTGACGTGCTCTTCAGTCATCTTACAGCGATAGTGTGCGATCCTGTTTATCCGATGTCAAATAGTCAGACGATGGGGGAGCACTGTCATACTTAATTCTTTGGGTCTTTAATTTTTCTAGGCCATCACTGATCAGTACGCTCATTTTTTGTGCTTTCATGTACGCATTATTAACTAACTGTCTTTTTTCGTTAGAGGGCAGTTCATCAAAGAAACCTTCCTTCATCATATCGAGTGTGCCGATAATGACAGAAAGCGGGGATTTCAGTAAGAAACCCGTAAGTTCTATGCTGTCTTCGTCATCAAACAAAGAGTTGTTGGCAGTCATCGGGTGTGTTTGTGTTAGTGGTAAACCGAAAAGGAAATGAAGAAAAAATCTTAAGGATAATCTTTTCCTCATTACATTTTTGCCGCTCTTTGCGGCCAGCTCTTTTTATTGAGCCTCATAAGTATAGGGCAGAAAAACGAAATTGTCAATAAAACTGACAAATTTTTATTCATTTTTTCCCAAAATAAGTATCTGTTGCAGTGTTCACCTTGTTTCTTTAGACTGGTGACGTGGATTGCACATACGAGAGTGGGAACACAATCGTGTGATATTATTTGTTTATAGCTTTTAAATTGAACAACATGAATCAAAAGACGGCAGTTATCACGGGGGTAAGCGGACAAGACGGGTCATATTTAGCTGATCTCCTCTTGGAGAAAGGTTATAAGGTAGTTGGCACACTGCGTCGTACTTCAACCATGGAGAAGGAAAACATCAAGCACTTGAAAGGGAAGATCACGATCGAATTTGCCGATCTTATTGACGGAAGTTCAATGGAGAACGTTATTCAAAAGCATCAGCCGGATGAGGTTTACAACTTGGCCGCTCAGTCCGTTCCTGCTGATAGCTGGTCACATCCGTTTTATACAGGCGAGGTGACTGCCCTTGGTGTGGTTCGTGTATTGGAGGCCGTTCGAAAGTTTGCTCCTGAGGCCAAGTTTTACCAAGGTTCAAGTCGAGAAATTTTCGGTGGTGTGGAAACAGAAGTCATGGACGAGAGCACTCCTTTTCTAGCGAACAATCCTTACGGGATAGCCAAACTCTACGGCCATTTGATGATGCGAAATTACCGAGAGTCTTATGACATGTTTGCGTGTGGTGGCATACTGTTTAACCACGAGAGCCCACGCCGCGGCCTGCACTTCGTAACGCGTAAGATAACGACTGCTGTCGCTTGTATTAAACTCAACTTGCCGAATGTGCCGCTCGATGAAGCTGGCAAGCCTCTAGTGCGGGACGGCAAAGTCCACTTAGGAAATCTAGATGCACAGAGGGATTGGGGATATGCAAAGGAGTATGTCGAAGCGATGTGGAAAATGATGCAACAAGAAAAACCCGAAGATTACGTAATTGCTACCAACACTTTGTATAGCATCAAGGATTTCTGCCGTGTGGCTTTCGCCTATGCTGGCCTCAATTGGGAAGACCATGTTGTTAGCGACGATGAGTTCAAGCGTCCGACTGAAATAACTGCTTCCCGCGGTGACTTTTCCAAGGCAAAGAACAATTTGGGGTGGGAGCCGAAAGTAACTTTCGAAGAATTGGCCAAGCTGATGGTGGAGGCCGATATTGAAAGGTTGTCCGCCAATTAACCGTTGACACAAGCGGTCTTATAATTTATTATCATTAGCTTTTATGACTAATGAAACTTTCGTAAAGCGCTTTCAAGACATTTTAGCCGCTTTTCCCCAGCAAACCGTTTTGGGACTTGGTGATTTAATGTTGGACCAATACCGGCGTGCAACAACAACCGCTTTATCACCTGAAGCTCCAACTTTGGATTTAATAAATCCTGGTTTGACTGAAACTCCGGGTGGGGCAGCAAATGTGGCCTGGAACATCAGTAATTTAGGGGGGAAAGTTTTTTTGGCGGGTGTTGTTGGGGAGGACAGGGAAGCGGAGTCTTTAAAAAAAATATTGGCAAAGGAAAATGGCGTTGATTTTACTGCTGTTGCTGACCCTACGCGTCCGACAACTCTCAAATTGCGTTTTTACCACGAACAGGCGCAGATTTTACGCATAAGCCAGGAATCTCGGGACTCGTTGTCTCCGGAAATCGCCCAAAAATGCATCGGCGAATTAGACCAGCGCTTAAAAAGCGCAAGCGTTTTGTTTGTGGAAGATTATGGGAAAGGTGTAGTGCGTGAGGAAGTGGTTAATTATCTTTCTCGTCTGAGAAAAGAAAATTCCGGCCTAACAATAATTTTTGATCCCAAGGTCGGTAACGAAAAATATTACCAGCCGGGCATGTGTACACTGCTCAAGCCTAACTGGAAAGAGGCTTGCCATCTTGCGAAAGCTGACCAAGCATCTGCCAAGCCTGAAGATGTGGCGAAGAAACTAGGTGAATTCTACCAATGTGATGTGCTTGTGACCCTTGGTCCCAAGGGCTCTGTGGTATTCGAAAAGTCTTCGGGTAAAACTGTCATGGTTCCGACTCGCTCTCATGAAGCGTTTGACGTAGCGGGGGCGGGAGATACCGTTGTGGCAACGTTATCACTCGCTTTGGCAGCAGGAGCCTCCCTTGTGGAAGCAGCTTTTATTGCCAATATTGCTGCGGGAATCGTCGTTGAAAAATCAGGTACCGCTTTTGCCACGAGGGAAGAAATTCTCGAGGAATTGAAGGAACCGGAGACGGTAAAAAATATCCAAATTGTAGCGGAGAAACTTATCTAGCGCGCGTAGCATGCCGCAATTTGTTGTGCTACAGTGCTGATTGCCATTAACTTATAGCTAAAATATATGAAAGGCGTAATTCTAGCTGGGGGTAAGGGAACGCGTTTAGCTCCATTAACGAGGGTTACGAGTAAGCAGCTGTTACATGTTTATGACCGTCCGCTGGTTTACTATCCGTTGGAACTTCTTTTGAAGGCCGGCATAAAAGAGGTCTGTTTTGTCGTGGCTCCAGATCACGCTGGAGATTTCTTGTCTTATCTTGGGTCTGGAAAAGATTTCGGTGCCAGATTTTCATACGAAATTCAGGACGAACCCGCAGGCTTGGCGCATGGCCTTTCTTTGGCAGAAAGTTTCGCTGACAGGGAACCGATCGCTTTCATCTTAGGAGATAATATTTTCGAAGATGACTTATCTGAAGAGATAAAAAACTTTAGTGGGAACGGTGCAAAAGTGTTTGCAAAAGAAGTTCCTGATCCAGAGCGCTTTGGTGTCGTGGAGTTTGATCAAGACATGAATGTCATTTCAATTGAAGAAAAACCAAAGAATCCCAAGAGCAATTTTGGTCAGCCTGGTTTTTACTTGTACGACAACACTGTTTTCGAACGCATAAAGACCTTGAAACCGTCTGCCAGGGGGGAACTGGAGATAACGGATTTGAACAATCTTTATTTGCAGGACAAGAAATTAAAAGTAGGTATCATCAAGGGCCGTTGGATCGACGCTGGTACGTTTGATTCTCTCCTTGAAGCCAATATTTTCATCGCGAAAAAGAAGGGCAGCCAAGCTCCGAGTCTGCAGTAAGAAGTACTGCTTATTTTTTTCTCTTTGCTAGTTTCGTAATTGCGTCGCGCGCAGTTTCTTTTAAGGCGCTCTTAATAGTCGCTGTTTGGTTTTCAAATTCGTTTAAAGCTTCTTCGGCCAATCCATCAACCAGTTTCTCGGCGAACTCAACACTGCCGTTCTCCTTAAAAAGGTTAAGTATTTTAGTTACCTCAGTTGCCGTCTTTTCGTGCCGCTCTTTCCGGTAAACACTCTTCACAAATTCAACTTGCTCTAGTGGGGCGTTCTCCACGAAATGCCATAAGATCGGTGTTTTTGTACCTTCCAAAACGTCATTACCAATCGTTTTTCCTAATATCTCTTCAGTCGAAGTACAGTCCAAGATGTCATCTTTTGTTTGGAAAGCTCTCCCAATTGCGAGCCCATATTTAACGATCTTTGCTACTTCTTCTTCGTTTTTTCCGGCGGCCATTGCCCCCAACTGCATTGGCCCGTAAACCGAATAGTAAGCGGCTTTGGCGTGTATCGATTGCCAGTAGTCTTCCAAACTGAATTTGGTTATATCTTTTTCAGAGACGAGTTTCATGTCGTAATACTGGCCTTCGATCGTTACCGTAATAATGTCGTAAAACTTTTCAAAGAGTTTTTCTCCTGTTTCTGTATTCGGAATTTTTGCGCCGTCGTGCGCGATCTTCCACATTATGGCGTGCGCAGCATCTCCCGCATTTACTGCAAAAGTGTCGCCGTAAAGTTTATGGGCTGTGGGCTTACCGCGTCTTAGTTCGTTACGGTCTTCCCAGTCGTCGTGCATCAAAAACCAATCCTCTGCTAGCTGGATTCCGTAGGCGAAGTGCGCCACGTCCTCCTTCTTTCCGCCGAAAAGCTCGCACCATAAGAGAGCCAGGTTAGGCCGGGCGTACTTACCGCGGCGGTGCGTGTAGTCGCTAACCATCTTATAGTGTTCAAACGGCGCGCGATCCGGTATGTAGCCCAGAAGTGCCTTATAAATATTGTCGTTATTCGTCTTGCAATATTCTTCAAAAGTCATTGCGGGCAGTTTATAACATATTTTTAAAAAGTTTAAGGCTGCTTAAGCTTTTGCTATATTCAAGGCATGGCTGAAATAATTAGATGCAAAAACAATTATGGGGAATATGTGGAGATTCCACGTGAAAAGTTCTTTTTCCGTCCCAGCGTATACGGCATAATTCGAAAAGAGGGCAGTGTTGTCACAATGTGCAATAAAAGTGATGGTAAGATTTGGTTTCCCGGAGGCGGGATTGACGTTGGGGAAAAAATGGAAGACGCGCTTAGGAGGGAAGTGCTAGAGGAGACGGGATTACACATCCAAGTTGGTAAGCTCCTTCTTTTTAAAGAGAACTTTTTCTACTACCAGCCATTCGACAAGGCATACCATGCTTTTCTTTTCTTTTATCTTTGTGAACCTCAGGGGGAACTATCTGAGTCGCACCATGTGCAGGATTATGAGTCGGAGAAACCTAGCTGGACGGTAATCAACGAGATAAAGAAAGACGACATTAGTGACCTGGAAGACGACTTACTTACGGTGCTGCATTCTTTGCCGTAAAAGAGGTTTATACTATGATTTCACTATATGGCTATTAAGACAGACAAAAAGGCGATCGAAGAGATTTTAACGCGTGGGGTGAGCGAAGTTATCGATAAGGGCAACCTGGAGAAGCTATTGCTTTCGGGAAAACAATTACGAATTAAACTGGGCATTGATCCCACAAGCCCAAACTTACATCTCGGCAGGGCAGTAGTGCTTTTGAAGCTGCGGCAGTTTCAGGACCTTGGCCACAAGATTGTGTTTATCGTCGGTGATTTTACAGGTGTTATTGGCGACACTTCAGACAAGGAAAGTGAGAGGAAAATGCTGACTGAGGATGAGATCAGGAAGAATATGAAGACCTACGTGAAGCAGGCGGGGAAGATCCTAGATTTGAAAAAAGCAGAAGTGAACTACAACTCCAAGTGGCTGAAGAAGTTGGGCTACGCCGAGATTGGTCGCCAAGCAAATTATTTTTCACTCGCTGAATTTATTGCTCGCGAAAACATCCGGAAGAGATTGGACACTGGCAGCCGGGTTTCGTTGCGGGAACTTTTATACCCACTGATGCAAGGATACGACAGTGTTATGGTGGAAGCTGACGTTGAGTTAGGGGGAACGGACCAGCGTTTCAATCTATTGGCTGGCAGGGAATTGCAGCAGCATTACGGCCAGAAGCCGCAAGATATCCTTATGACGAATCTGATTTTAGGAACGGACGGCAGAAAGATGAGCTCAAGTTGGGGCAACACCATCAACCTTACCGATGAACCGAACGACGTATTCGGAAAAGTAATGACAATTCCTGACGATCAGATAATTACGTATTTCGAACATTGCACTCGTGTCCCTATGTCAGCTGTACGGGAGTATGCTCGTGAATTAACCGATGGCAGCAGGAATCCCCGTGATGTAAAGAAGATTTTGGCTCATGAGATCACAGAGCTATTGAGCGGCAAGGACGCCGCCTGCGCTGCGGAAACGTATTTTTCAAAAGTTATCCAAAACAAAGAAGTGCCTTCTGAGATGCCGGAAGTTAAAGCTGCAGGGAATACAATATTAGAGATCTTAATAAAAGCCGGTATGGCAAACAGTAAAAGCGAGGCACGGAGGCTTTTGGAACAGTCAGGAGTGAAGGTTGACGGTACGATTGTTGCAGACGAAAGCGTTGTTGTGAATAATGGGTCCGTTGTGCAAAAAGGGAAACGTTTCTTTGTTAAAGTGATCTAGCAGTTGTCGATTCCAAGTAACAAGACGTTTGCGTAAAAATTATCTTTCCTAGGCCTTAGTTTTGATTGTAGCCACCCCTCGTGTTACTCATGCGCTGACATGAGACCTCGCTTTCTTTTTAAATTTATGCTAAATGTGAAGATTGCAAATGATCCCCGAATTTCCGAAGTTTAAGAAGCTGTCACTTAAAGACAAGGAAGAAGTCGAATCTTTCACTAAACACCACTCTTCTTATTCAGACTTGAATTTTACCGAACTCTGGGCTTGGAATTTGGAAAATGACTTCCGGGTTTCCAACTTAGACGGGAACCTTGTCGTGAAATTGAGGGACTATCTGAAAAGGGAGCCCTTTTTTGCGGTTCAAGGTGAAAAGGTGGCTGAAAAAACTCTCCAGAAACTGTTTGAATACCAGGCAAAGAAGAAGGTGAAACAAGAGGTGGTTCTTGTTCCAGAGGAAATTGCAAAAAGTTTAAAGGATAGCCAATTTGAAGTCGTGGAAGATGATGCCCACTTCGATTATATTTTTGATTTGGATAAACTGATTAACTACAAAGGAGAGGAATTCAAAGGGCATCGGGAAGCGACAAATACTTTCTTAAAGAAGCACAATAAGCTTCATGTAGCACGAATGGACGTCAGTCACGGGATTGAGAAGGATTTGATGCGGTTATGTAAACGGTGGGACGGGAAGAATCAGCGTCCTTATAACAATCCCTACGAGAAAAAGGCGAATAATAGGATGATCGAAAATTGGGACAGGTTTAACTTTATTAGCATTGGTGTGTATCGCGACGGCAACCTTGTTGCGGCGACAATCAATGAGCCGATCGATAATGAAATGGTTATCAATCACGCCGTTATGTTTGAACCGAAATATCAGGGCGTCTATTACTTTTTGTTGAGAGCGACGGCCATCATATTGAAATACGGTGGCTATAAATACTCAAACGTCCAGCAAGATCTGGGTCAGGTCGGGTTAAGAAGGGCAATGATGTCCTACTTGCCGGTAAAAACCTTAAAGAAATACAGAATTAGGCCTAATAAATAAGCTGCTGTCACCCGACAGCGGTTTTTTCTACGTCAAACATTGTAGATTGACAAAAAGGCACAGATGTGCTAATATTATACGTTCTTTCGAAAGAGCACATAACCTTGTACTGGAGGAATAATCCATGGGACTCGCCCCAAAATCGGCTTTGTACGGTCTCTCTTTGACTCTGATCCTGTTCGCAGTCGCCGGCGACATCGTCCTCAACCAGTGGGCAAAAGTTAGCCACAAAACGGCCCACTTTATCCTCGGCGTTTTGCTCTGCAACGTCGCCCTGACGATCTGGGCGTTCTCGTTGAAGAAGGGGACCTTGCTCGAGGCAGCGATCATCTACGACGTTGGAACGAACGTCCTGTTGATCCTCGCCAGCAAGTTCATCTTCCATGAGGCATTGCCGCTGCAGACCTATGTGGGCGCTGCTATTGCCATCTTTGGCGTCGTGTACATGCAGTGGCATATGCCATGACGCTTAGCCCGGACCACCGCGACGTGGTTCGGGCTTTTCGATTTATGGGTTATTATTAATGGATGATCCCGGAATTTCCGGTTTTTAAGAAAATTGAGATAGGGGATAAGCAGGAAATAGAGGAATTTACAAAAAATTATCCTCCTTACTCGGACTTTAATTTTATATCTTTGTTTTGTTGGGACGTGGATGATAAAAGGCAGGTATCTTTGCTAAATGGAAACCTAATTGTTTTGTCTACTGATGACCAAAAAGGAAGGAGTTTTCTATCTTTTTTGGGAACAAACAAAGTGGAAGATACTGTTTCAATCCTTATTAGTTACTGCAAAGAAAATAAAATAAGATCGGGGTTGCAGATGATTACTGAGGAAGCAATTAAAAGTTGTTGCGATTCAAAGTTTGCCTTTGCTGAGGATCGCAATAATTTTGACTATGTTTATTCAGTTAAAGACCTGGTCGAATTACAAGGAAAAAAATATTCGGAGGTACGTCATCAAGTAAACCGTTTCTTAAACAAGTATAAGTCGAAGTATCGAATTGAACGGTTTGATTTGGGAGGAACAAAATACGACGGTTGTTTATCAGAAATTTTTGAAAAGTGGGTTGACGTTAGAGAAGCATACTCTGAAAGGGAAGACAGGGCTTTTAATAAGCTCGTTAAGTACTCCGCGTCTTTCCAGTTAATTAACCTAATGCTCTTTGTTGATAACGAACCAGTCGGCTTTTTAATAAGTCAACCTGCGCATGACAATTATATCGTTGCTCATTTTGCAAAATCTAACTATGAGTATTGTGGGGTGTCTGCATTTCTTTTAACTGAGGCGGCAAAAATATATGCAAATGAGGGTTATCATTTCGTAAATTACGAGGAAGACCTCGGTTTGCCAGGTTTAAGACATGCAAAAAGCACGTTTCGTCCAGTCAAATATTTGAAAAAGTATGGGATCAAGCCGCACGCTGGTCTATTTGGTAAGTTATTACCTTTTTTGTATAATATAAATAATCACAAACATGCTCGCCAGATTTAAACGTCATAAACTAGAGTTAATTGCCATAGTTTTCTTCGTCGTCCTCAGTATTTGGTGGGTCACTATTTATGCTCGAGGCCTTCGTGATTCTACAGAAAATAACTTATTTACCCTGACTTACTTCTGGATTTCTTTGCTTGGTGGTGTTGTTGGTTTGATAAACGCTAAGAGGTGGGGAGGATTCAAGAGTATATTGGGTAAGTCTTTTATTGCTTTCTCCTTAGGTCTGTTGGGACAGACTTTCGGACAGATATGCTATTCGTTTTACATTTATGTTTTGCAGGTTGAAGTGCCGTACCCATCAATAGGAGATTTCGGTTTCTTCGCAACCGGAATTTTGTATGCTTACGGCTCGCTGCAGTTAATGCGGGCAGCTGGAGCTCGTTTTTCTGTCCGTAGTTATAGTGGAAAAGCTGTCGCTTTGATTATTCCCATACTGTGGGCATTGTTTTCATATTACTTTTTCCTAAATGGTTATGAGTTTGACTGGAGTAGCCCATTCACAATTGTTCTTGATTTAGTATCGCCAATTATTGATGGAGTGTATTTGTCGTTGGCCATATTAACGTATCTTTTGTCAAAGAAATTTTTGGGAGGGATAATGAAAAAACCAATACTTCTTCTGCTGGTTGCCATTGTTTTGGAAGCGGCCAATGATTACTTCTTCATCTATCAGACAAGTCGCGAAACTTGGTATGTGGGAGGGATTAATGACTATTTTTATCTACTTGCCTATACTGTCATGACGATAGCCTTAATGCAGTTAGGCGCATCGTTTAAGAAAATTAACGAAGCCTAAATATGTCTGAAGCCGTTGAAAAAATTGCAGCTAAGATAATCGAAGAGCAAGCAGCTATTATTGGTCCTGTTGCTTGGACTGAGGCCTTAAAGGTAGACGGGTTGAAATTAAATAAGGAAACCCATGAACTGAGCATAGAGGGGCAGTCTAAAGACGTTCTGGAACGCTTGGTCGGTCAGTATGAGAAGTTGTTTGGCAAATTGTCACGAGAAGTTTGTCGCGACGCAATCAAGCCGCTCATCTCCTATGCTGATGAGGGCGATATCCCGCAAGTATTGAAATAAGTTTTTGTTGAGTGTTCGGCGAAAAGTTTGTGCTATATAATAGCATCAGGCTTTGTTGAAATAAAAAATGTTTAAACAAATAAAAAAACTGTTCACAGCGAGAAGAGAAGCGGATGAACTTCTGACTAAGGTTAATCAGGAGCTGTATAAGCGTAACGCTGAATTGAGGGTCAGGAATAAAACTCTGGCACTTCTGCGAAAACTGGATCAAATATCCATGGCCTCACTTGGAATGGAAGATATGGCGAAGAGTATCGTGCAAGCGATCGGGAAGGAATTAGGTTATGAAATTGTGTCTGTGGCGATGATCGAAGGAAACGAAAGGGAGAGTGTTTTGCACTATTTAGCGATTTCTGGACGTTCGAAAGAAATTAGCGATGTGATGAGCAATAATCATGTTTGGAATGTGTCCATGCAGAACATCAAACGTGTCTTGAAAAACGACAAGAGTCGGATTGTTGAGGGTATTGATTCGATATACCCGGAAGAACTTGGGATAAACATTAAAAAGACAACCCTTGGAAAGAAAATAAAAAATTCGTTGATCTACCCGTTATCCATTGGCCATCAAGCATTAGGAATTTTGACCATATCGTCGGTTCGAGACTTGCATAATCTTTCCCAGTATGAGCAGGAAGCGATTTCTGGTATCACAGGCCTCATCTCGTTAGCGATTTCAAAAGCCAAGATTTATCAAGACCTACAAAGAACGACTCAGGATTTACGTAAGGCCAATGAGAGTCTTGCGCAGGTAGATAAGGCTAAGAGCGAATTTTTGAGCATCGCTTCTCACCAGCTTTATACACCCCTGACGGCGATAAAGGGCTACCTATCCATGTTAAAGGAAGGTGATTATGGAAAAGTGCCCAAGAAAATGGCTCCTGTCGTGGACATTATTTCCCAATCAAGCGAGAGGCTTATTGAGCTCATAAAGAGTCTTCTTGATGTTTCCCGTATAGAAAGCGGAAGGCTGGAATTAGCTCCAGAATCTGTTGATTTAGCACAGATGGCAAACGAGCTGGTCACGGAGCTGGTTCCTAATGCAGAGAAGAAGAATCTTTCTTTGTCGTTTAACGCCCAAGGGAACTTGCCTCATGTTGTCGCTGACAAACAAAGAATCAGACAGGTTCTATTAAATACGGTGGATAACGCGATCAAATATACCAATGCTGGTAAGGTGGAAGTTGCCGTCCAACAAAACGGGGAAAATATCACTTTTTCTGTCACGGATACGGGCAAGGGAATAAGCGCTGAAGAAATCGAACGCCTATTTTCGAAATTCACGCGTGTTGGCGGGTCCGACAAATACCATACGGATGGTTCTGGTCTCGGCCTGTATGTCGCGCGTACGATCATGCGTGAACACCACGGGGACATTTCCGTTACGAGCCCAGGTCTGGGAAAGGGTTCCACATTTACAGTGCGCGTGCCGATCGAGGGCACAAAAGACGCATTAGTTGCGGGAAAGAATTTGACTGTAGGCATAAAAGCAGCTGAAGTAGGGCAAAAAGCATAAACCAGGTTGCAGTCTGGTGCGTCTCTGGTAGAGTAGAGACAGATTTTGACTTGTTAAGTTAGAGATTAATGCGTCGTAAAAAAGTCGTATTATCGGGGATTGTATTTATTTGTGTAGTTATTATTTTGGCGATCGTTTCGGTCGTCGGTTTGTCGCAGGCTTTGGCGGGGCAAATTTTGCCCCAAGTGAGTGTGGGTGATACGCACGTCGGCGGCCTCACTGAGAAAGAAGCTGAACAGAAAGTTCGAAATGACCTGCAGACACTGATGAAGTCCAGGATAGCTGTCCGATTAGATGGAAAAATTATTGCTGAACCTACTATTGCCGACCTCGGAGTATCTCCATCAATCAAGGCTGCTTCCAGTAAGGCAGCCAAGTTCGGCCATCCACGGCCTGATGTTGTTTGGGTTGGTGAATTCTTCAGCGGCATGGTCTACGCGCCTATAAAGCTGAATTTTTTAATCTACAGGCCATATTTTGATAAGTTCGTAAAAGAAAATGTTGCGAAACATGAACAACCGCCAATAAACGCGGGTTGGACCTTTAACGTTGATGGCTCTTTGCGCCTGATCGAGGCAAAAGAAGGGACTCTGGTTGATCAGGAAAAATTTGCAAAAGACTTGCTGGAAAGGGTGCGCACTAAATCTCTGCAACCTATAGAATTAGCTTTCACAAAACGTACTCCGGAAATAGGTAACGAAGAAGCCCTTTCGGTAAAAAACGAAGTGGAAAAGATTTCAGCTACTCCTTTTGTTTTAAGGGCGAAAGAAAAAGAATTTGTTGTGCCAGTGAAAACAGCAAGGGCATGGATCAGCATCGAGAAGGTTAATGGAGAAGCAATCGCAACTTTTTTGCGTGGAGCAGTTAATTCTTATTTGCTTGAAAATGTTGCTGCTGCCGTCAATAAAGTGCCTCAGGACGCGCGTTTTGAACTTGCAGAAGATGGTCGGGTTACTGTTTTTTCTGCAGCACAAACTGGCAATGAGTTGGACGTAAACAAGAGTACAGAGGTGGTGAGGGCAACGGCGCAAAAAGGTGAAAATAATGTCGAACTTGTCTTTACTGAAACAGAACCGAAAATAAAATCGACCCGCGAGATAGAGAATTTAGGTATTAAGACTCTCTTGGCTACGGGTGAATCAGACTTCCGGGGCAGTCCGCGGAATAGAAAGCACAATATTGAAGTGGGGACAGCCAGGTTTCATGGCGTGCTAATTCCTCCGGGACAAGTTTTCGCCTTTAACGAGCATCTTGGCCCAGTTACTAAAGATACGGGTTATTATCCTGAGCTGGTTATTAAGGAGAATGTCACTCGTCCGGAATATGGTGGAGGAATCTGCCAGGTTTCAACGACAGCATTCCGAGCTGCTGTAATGGCGGGTCTTAAGATTACCGAGAGGAGTAACCATGCGTATCCTGTTGCTTACTATGGCAAGCCGGGTTTCGACGCGACCATTTATCCGAACCAGAGGACGTGGCGCGACGGAACAGATTTAAAATTTGTTAATGACACCCCTGGTTATATTTTGATTCAAACAAAAATCGATGGAACCAAATTAATCTTTGAGTTTTGGGGAACGTCGGATGGAAGGGAAGTGAAAGTGAACGGACCCGTTGTTTATGATAAAAAGCCGGACGGTTCGTTGCGGGCTAGGCTCGTGCAGCAAATTTTTAGAAACGGGGCACTTGCTGCTGAACATGTGATACTAAGCTCATACAAATCACCGGATTTGTTTCCTCACGTAACCGCTGCAAACGCGGAGAAGAACGTTCAAAACCAAACTGCCCCTGTTGGTTCGACTGATCCGAAGCCGGAAGCGCCCAAGCCCACTTCGACTCCTAAGCCGGCAGTTAAAACACA
>CAYNDL010000019.1:0-17422 GCA_964396115.1 uncultured Candidatus Saccharibacteria bacterium | reverse complement strand
AAAACCGGCGGCAACAATTAGAGTAAGCACGCCCATCCCTGCCAAGAAAAAACCCATTGCTGAGCCCCTTTGCCTTTGGAAGCGAGTCGATGTTTTCTTATTTGTATACAATGACGACACACGACGGGCCTTGGTTCTGCCGCCTTCGTTGTAACTTCTGTGATTGTTAACGAAATAAATAGTCATTTTTTTATTTTTATTTTTTATCTCCCCGCTCTATTACTCGAAGCCTTGCGCTCCTGCTCCATGCGTTTGCTTGTGTTTCTGCAAAAGAAGGCTTCAAAGCGTGTTTATTCAGAAGAATAAATTCTCCCGTAGAAGAAATTGCCCGAAAAGCCTTCTTCACAATTCGATCCTCACCAGAATGAAAAGAGATAATTGCCAATCTCCCCCCGGGAGCAAGCACTTCTAAACTTTGCTCAATCCCCATCTGCAATGTCTCGTATTCCCTGTTCACTGCAATACGCAGTGCCTGGAAGGTTCTAGTTGCAACATGGATACGGCCATGCCTTGCTGTCGCCGGATACGACCGGACAATTATTCTCACCAAATCTTGAACATTCTCGATCGGGCTGTTTTTTCTTTCTCGAACAATTCCCTGAGCGATCCTGTCCGCAAATCGCTCTTCACCGAACTGTGTAAGAATATCGGCGATTTCGTTCTCGTAAAGATGATTGAGAATATCACTTGCTTTATAAGAACCGTATCTCGCCGCAATTTTTTTTAAGGCAGGCATTTCTGGTTCTGGTAGAGCAATAGTCCCTGTTGCATCGAACCGCATATCAAGCGGTCCTACGTTTTGAAAAGAGAAACCTCGTTCAACCTGGAGATGGTTTGTTGACATCCCCAAGTCGAAAAGAATTCCATTGGGTTTCGGGTAATTTTCTTTTTCAATGGCCTGTTTCAGGTGGCCGAAGGTTTCTTTAACTATTACCACCTGCTGTTTGTAATCAGTTAAGTTTCTTCTGGCCCGTTCAATTGACTCAGAATCTAAATCAAGGGCAAGGATCCTGGCATTTGGACCAGATGCATCTAGAATTGCTTTCGAATGACCACCGTCTCCTAAGGTCCCGTCAACGAGTATTACTCCTGGCCTGGCCAAGAAAGACAGGATTTCATCCAGGAAAACTGGCACATGTTGTTCTCTTTTTCCTCTGCGTTGATCTGTCATTGCTTGTTCTCCCCCTCCTTCAATATGAAGGCATGAAAATTACATTTCGTTTTGAAAGAGCTCTATTTCTTCAGCAATCTCTTCGCTGTGCTGTTCAGCGTCCTTTGTATAACGGTTCCACTCGTCTTCATCCCATATTTCTAAACGGTCATGAACGCCTGCTACCACTGCCTCCTTACCCAAACCAGCAAAAGTCCGTAAGTAGTCGGGCACCACAACCCTACCTTGACCATCTATTACAGCGTCCATTGCGCCTGCCAACATCAAACGAGCGAATGCTCGATTATTTTTTTGATTCATTGGCAAGTTCGCAAGACGACCAGCTACTTTATCCCAAGTCTGTTTAGGATACACAAACAGACAATGGTCCAATCCGCGAGTAATCACTACTCCCTCGGACAAATCCTTCCGAAACTTCGTTGGCAGTGCCAAGCGACCCTTTTCATCTATTGAGTGGTGATATTCCCCGATTAGCATGGGTTTCCTTTGGTTGGTTAATTAGATGGTTTTTGTGTTTGTTTATGAGGAAGTTATTCACTTTTTCCCCACTTTTCCCCACATTTATCCACCTACCACCATTGTATCCCACATAAATAACCTTTTCAACCCTCTTACATCACAAAAAAGCCCCTTCCAGGAAGAAGTAAAACGTTGTGTTATTTGTACTACTTACAAAACTTGACTAGTGGAATCTAATATTGTGTAGTCTTTAACTTTTTTCAAGTAGGAGGTAAGTTGATATCCTGTTTTTCTGCAATGACAAGAATGCGTTGCGTGTTTTGTCCGATGGGCCAGCAACTAACAAGGGTTAACGTTCCTTTTTCGTCATTTGGAAGTTTATCGATATCCTTTGGTGAAACCACCTTCATATCCTTCACACGATATTCTTGCAATCTTCCGCTATTCCACAAGAAAACTTGGTCTCCCGACTTTAGCCGTTCAATAGTCGCAAACAGGAACCTCTTATCGCCCCAAGCAACTGGACCGGAGCTGTGGGCAGTTACAACCAAATTATTTTCAGAAAGCCACCCCGTCGGTAATAATGCGACCCCCTGTTGCAACAAGGGTCCGACGTCTTCGTCTTTCCAGGAAGACGCTTTGAGAACGGGCGCGCGCACTCCCAGCGATGGAATCAGTATTTCGTCCGCATGACGTTGGTCTAAAAAATCATCCTTGGCAATCCCTGATAGTTTTTGCAGATCGGGAGTTTTTCCCGCCAGAAACAGTGCCAACACCGAAACAAGGAACACAAGCCTCATTTGGTAAAACAATTTTAGCAATAAGCTACTGACGTCGCTTCTTTTGTTTCCCGTTTTTCCCCCTTTGTCGGTCATTTTTACTCTCCTTCCGCAAACGTTCAAGTTCGATACCGAACGTTTCAGCGTCCTTAAATGATTTATATACTGATGCAAAACGAATATATGCCACTTCATCTAGAGATTTCAAGTGTCTCATAATCAAGCTGCCAATTGTCCTGCTGGAAATTTCTTCATTCGCTTCAGATTGAAGGGTCCTCTCAATGTCAGTTATAACCTCCCTAACCCTGGATTCAGGCACAGGTCTTTTCTCCAATGCCTTGCGAATGCCGTTTTCCATCTTTTCTCGCACATATTGTTCCCTTCTGCCATCTTTCTTGACCACCATAAGTCGCAATATTTCTATTTGTTCAAGCGTTGAAAACCTGTGGTCACACTTCGGACAAATCCTCCGTCGGCGAATAACTGAACCGTTCTCAATCGCACGGGAATCTACAACCTTCGTATCACTAGTACTACAGACAGGACACTGCATATTAAAACTTCAATGAACAATCCTCACAATACATATTGGGGTTTGTTCCTTTGTTTGTCCGAGAGGATTATCACGGAATATTTTTCTTACGATATCCTTACTGACACCGCTCGATCCCAGCACTTGTACCCCGATATCATTAGCGTCAATGATTGCCACTGGAGTGCCTAAGAATTCAGATAAGCTATTGGCCACCTTTTCAGGATCCTTCGGCGCCAGTTTCGCGTACTCGTTATAAGGAGGCATCGTGTACGGAGTCGGGCCGTCAATTGCATTTATATTCTTGCCCGCAACTCTGTAGAAAACACCTCTTATTCCAAAAGGTTTCGTGAGTGCTGAGGCTGCTGCAGCAAACAACAAACGCATTGCGCCTGCCTCCCTAATAGCTAGCTCCATTGTCCATGGACTACCGATTCCGATTCCCCAAGACGGCTTATACACAAATTTCACCAGTATTTTTGCTAGTGCGGAAGGTTTTATGTCTTTGATCGGATAAGAACGGCCTTGCATGATCGCAACAATCTTCTCAGAAATTGCAAGAAAATCACCGGCCTGCAAATAAGGCACAGCATATTTTTTTACCACTGACTCTAATTGGTCTTCTTTTGTCACAACGTGCGTACGCACTGGAAAACGAAGATACCTCTTCCCTTCAACATTGCACTCAAGATTTTTACCAGGATTCGGGGACAGTTCGTTCATGCAAGAATAGTAGCTGCAACGGTAAGAAAAAACGAGTTATTCCGCAATTTCGACGTTCTGTTGAGAAAGGTCATCCCAATTTTGAACGCTGCTACCAAATTTCACCGCAGTCACCATAGCCACTGAGAAACCAACAACTACCGCCGCAACTAGTAGCACAAAAATCACAACTCCCCATTTCGCCCATGCAGCCTGAACTTTCTTGAAGTGCTCTACGCTTTCCCATTTCTTGGCTTTCCATGCCATTTCGTTGCCCTTGATACCGAGAATAATGGCCATAATGAATGTTAGCGGACTTATTAATGCCAGCAAACCGATCCACACGTTATTACCGAGCGCCCAGATCCATGTCAAAAAGAAAGCTCCCCAGTTCCATGTATTCAATTCGGACGGAAAAGGACCGTTAAGATTTTCAGCATTACCAGCAGGAGTAGCCTCAACGCCGGTTGGTATGTTAGTCCCCGTGTTATTTGATTCCATAATTGTTTTAATTAATATTTAAATTTTATTATTTTCCAACCAAATTATGCCCCTATAAAACAGTGTCCAGTACGTCGATTGGAATGCGGTAAGTATTCCCCTTGCCACGACGAGAACAACTAAGAGAGCAACACTGGCAACCACTGCAAATACGACGGCGCTAATTAAGCCCAATATTTTATACAAACCGAAGCCAATAGCAAATAAGATTCCGGCAGCAACTAAAATGGCGATCATAAACACTAGCGAAACAGCCAAACCGATGCCAAATATTACAAGTAGACCAAGAAGATAGTTTTTCCAATTACGCTTAAAAATACTGTGCGCTTCCCTTATGCTTGCCAGTATTTTTTTGTTACCTAGCACTATTAATCTAAGAACGAGCTGCATCAGTAACGAAAGATAGATAACAGCAACCAAAACGACCAATCCAACAATTATTGTCACTGGAATCATTGCGAGGGCCTTGTTCCCCTCCATTATCATCAACACCATCAAGGGGACTGAAACGATTACTATGCCGCCGAAAACAACCAGTAGTACAATTAAAGCCAGACCGAACAAACGCCAGAAATAACGACTACCTTCTGCAAAAGATTTTTTAAAACCAATTTTTTCACCCGTGCTTTCAATCTTATCCACCGCAACAATAAGTCCCGCATTAGCACAGGTAGAAAGATAGACGATAACTGCCAATACTATTAGTCCAACAACAATTCCGGTCACTATTAAACCAACAGGAAGACCTGCCATGAGATTTTCTGTTGAATCGCCCAACACCTTCCCGATTTGTCCAAATGAAACACTGGCACCTGGTTGAGCAGATGGCTCAGGCAGCGAAACATTGCTACTACCCCGAAATGAACCGCTGCCACCACTCCCAAATCCAGCCAAAATTCCAAGCCACCACAGAAACTTATTATTTTTAACAATTTCCCAACTTCTCTTAATGATCTTTGAATAGTCCATATATAAATTATATTAACACAAAAGGTTATACGTGATCTGAAAAAACGCAGAGGTCCACACTAAGCTTAGAGCCGAAGGATGAGTAAGCCCCGCTCTTATGCGGGGCGCATCGAAGGGTGGGCGCAGAAGGTATCGAACCTTCGACCTTTGCAATGTGAATGCAACGCTCTACCACTGAGCTATGCGCCCAAATATCACCGTCCTAGACGCCCCTCAATATATTTATCAATAGCATCCACGTCAAACCTCTCGTGAGGGTGATTGCAGAAACGGTCTAAGGCTTCCCAGCCGAGTTTAAGTTCCTGTAGGTTACTACCGCCAAATATGGGATGGAGAAACGGCACGGCCCAGTTTACTTCGTATGTTAATGTTCTCCATTGTGGTATTTTGCTTTTTAAAATAATGTCCCTCAAAAGAGACCAGTACTTCTTCCTCTGAGGAATTACAATCGGGGCATTATGGTTATCATCACCAAGGCTCCATTCCGAGAAAAGCTCCCCTGCCCTGTTTTTTACTGTCCGGGGATGATTAACGTGAATGTGCACACACCAAGGGAGAATTTTTTCCATGTCTTTTTGAATCGCTTCGTAGTTTCCACTGTAAGAAAGCAGGGCATGCGCCGGATCAAAAGTCCAACCCAGAACCCCCTTATCGATCCAATCCTGACCAACAGAGTATAAGATTTCTCCAATACCTTCGAGTCCAGTTCCCAGCGCCTGTTCCCCTGGATAAGAAAAAACATTCTCAACTGAAACACAGACACCAGCTCGTGCCGCATCTTCCATTACTTCTTTCAGTGTAACGATCATCGAATGAACCGACTCTTCCTTTCCCATCCCTTTTTCAACTCTTCCCGCATGGATGACATAAATTAATGGGTGTGACAGTCCAAGCTCATTTCGTAATTCCCTCAAAACTGCAAACTCTTTTTTAATTCGTACAATGTTCTCCTTCCTTGCACGAGGGTCTCCCGGGTTCATGAAAAAACGCGCCAACAGAAATCCTTGTCCTGCGTACCCGGCATGAACTGATCGAAGATCTTCCATGCCATAGCCTTTCAACATTTTCAAAAAGCCTTTTACACTTTCTGGTCTGATGTCTTTTTTTACGTCAAACCAGTGGAAGAAAGGAAGAAAAACCTCCATATTCTTGCCCGCCTCCTCTAAGAATTCACGAGATTTCTTTACCTGATAGACATGACCGGCAACATGAAGGAAACGAGCCAAAAAGGTCGTTATACATATCTTGTATGGCTCTTGGGAGAGATTCCCAAACGGGAAAGGAAATTTCTCGTTCAATAGGTCTACTTTGAAGTCTTTGCCCTGTTGGGCGTTAGTGAATTAACTAACTCGACGTGGTTCGCGGCGTAAACCTCGCGCAAAAAATTGTCATTCATGTTTTTGCGGTATTCGAACTCTGTGATGGACATGACCGTGTAGTTTATTTCTGAACCCAGTTCCTCTTCAATTCCCATGACAAAAGTCTTTAGCGACTGTTCGTGAACCTCACCAACAATCAACAGTTCAGTTGGATGCCTGGCGCACTGCGAGAAAATTCCAGTCAACAAAACGAGTTTTACGCTTCCAACTTTTTTGATTCCTTCGAATAGGCGATCCTGCAGAGGCTTTCCAGTTTTTCCCATCATTCTCGCCAAATCTTCCAAAATTGGAAATTTCGGATTCACAACGTAATACTTCTTTCCTTTTCTTAAATGAGTTGTCAGTAGGCCAATTCTGCGTAAGTTTTCAACTTCCCGCCGGATTGAATTAACCCTCTCCTTCGTCAAACGTGTTAATTCGCGGACATAATACGGCCGCCTAATGCCGTTAGTGAATAAAACAAGTAATTTTACTCTGGTTCGAGAACCAAAAAGACGTTCAAGGGGTATAGACATAGGCTTCTTTAATGGAGTTTAGAGTTGTTACGCACTAAAGTAAAGGCTCTATGTAGCCTGCAATATTTGGTTTTTTTGTATAAAGATCTCCCTTATTTTCGGCAAAGAGAGCGTTTCTCAATATTTTTGGGAAACTGTATACTTTATGACATGGAATTAAACGACTTGCCTGAACCAGGCGAGGGTAACATTTACGAAAGAGTACCAAAAAAAACTCGTCAATTGGCCATCGAAGCGGCAGAACTTGTTTCATGTGATCCGGATGAAGGCTCGGTGCGTTGCGATACATACATTTTCGACCCGGATGAATCCGAAGCAAAACTCGGTTCATTGTATCTTGTCTTAGAAACGATCAATTCATCGGAAAAGTCAGTAGAAGTTCTAGATGCAGTTTCGACAGCAATTCGTAAGGAATACTACAGGGATCCAGAACGATCTATGTTCGACAGCCTAGAAGAAGCGCTCAACCAGGCCAACCATGTTTTAAGTGATTATGTTGAACAAGGAGAAGTAGACTTCGTGGATAATTTTCATGCTGCAGCATGCGCTTTCTGTGGCCAAAATCTACATATTAGTCGCGTTGGAAATGCGGAGATACTCCTTGCAAGAAAAGGAAGACTCACAGACATCGGTGAGGGGCTTTCCGATAACAACTTGCGCCGTCCTCATCATGCCTTTACTAGCGTCGCGAGCGGATCTGTTTCTGAGAGCGATTTATTAATGCTTACAACCCCCCAACTCTCCCACCTTATTCCCCACGATAGGCTTAATCAGATGGTGTCGAGCAAGAATCCTTCTGAGGTTATTACCTTGCTCCGATCTTTACTAGATGATTCTCGCGAAAATACGGCTTTCGCCCTGCTTCTTATGCAGTTTTCTAGAATGCCAGAAAGGCTACCAGCTCCTGAAGTTCCGTTAAATTTACCAAGGCGTGTTAACCCCAACCCCATAGAAAATCCTCCGTTAAGACAGTCTGTGAGGCCACGTAGGCCAATTAATACGAAACGGACTATTTGGACCAATTTAGCCCGAATTACAGGCCAAATAGCCCACTTTTCTTGGAAGTTCTGCAAGGAGAAGCTGTATCCGGCATTAAAAGTGGCTTTCGCTTGGTCTGCTTCAAAGGGCACACGAGCATTCTCCGCGACAACAAGCAAAGCCGGATCGAGCTACAAAGCGTGGAAAGAGCGCAGGCTTAATCAAGAAGAACAACAGGCTGAAGACGATCCTGTTGTTCGAGAATATTCCGGAGAAGAAGAATTTTCTTTCGAGGGAGAAAACGAAGTGGTCCAACGGGATAATTTCATCAAGCGTTTGCCATCTATGGGTAAAAATCTGGTCCACCACATTCCAGTCATCAAAAAACCAAACCTACAAATCAGCTCAAAAAAGACTGCTGCCCTAAGTGCGTTAGTCATTCTTCTCGCAACAATATTTTTTTTCAGCATCCGAAGTTTATCTAAGAAAAATGAGGAGAACACACAGCTTCGTCTAGTCGCGGAGAAACTTGAACAAGCCAAAGTCAAAAAGGATAACGCTGAATCCGCACTCATTTATAACAATGTCGATAAAGCAAGGTCAGAAATGATAGAAGCTCGCACGATAATCGGCGAAGTTGAGAAGTCAAAACACTATCAAAACGAAACTGTTGCCCTCCTTGCTTCTCTCCAGAGCATGGAAGACAGGATCGAGAAAATAACCCGTATTAGTAACCCCGTCGAAGTTGGAGACTTTGCCAGCGTTGCTTCTTCATTAAAAACACCTGCCATGGCGGCTATCGGGAAAGATATTTTCACGTTCGATCCCACAACAAATGCCATATATAAACTAAATACTGAGAACAAAACGACCTCAATTGCATCCCAATCGTCTCAAGGAATAGGTTATTTTAGGGCGGCAGTTCCAGTCACTGCTGACAAGATGATCCTGTTTTCAACAGATACGCCGGGCCTGGCACTTTACGACACACAAAGAGGTGATCTATTAAAACAAGAAATCAAGCTACCGGAAGGAGTGACAAATATAAAATCTTTGGGAGTATTCGGGAGTCGTCTGTACTTGCTTTCTCCCGAAAAGAACATGATATATGGCTACTCTAAAACCCTGGCCGGTTACGAAGGTGGCTCAGAATGGTTGAAAGACAAAAATGTTTCCGCAAACAAGGCTGTTGGAATGGGGATCGATGGATACATTTACCTTCTAATGAACGACGGGAAAATCGTTAAAATGCTAAAGGGCAACCCAGTGGAGTTTAAGCAGGCAGCACTAACAAAACCTGTTCAGAATCCGACACGTTTGCTTATTTATGACGGACTGAAACATCTATACGTGCTTGATTCTGAACAAAAGCGTGTAATAGTTTATGACACCACTGGAAACATCACCAACCAATTTGTCTTCCCTAACGCTAAGTCCCTTAAAGACATAGCTATCGGAGGAAAAGAGGAAATACTTTATATATTGGACGAAACCAAGGTCTACTCCACGACCCTAAAGTAATCTGCATATTTTTTGCATATCTCTCAATATAAAAGAATAATCCCTGCTAATTGCAGGGATTATTCTTTATTACACTTTTGGTTGCTAACTTATTTGAGCGTAACCTGTGCTCCGGCTTCTTCAAGCTTCTTCTTGATATCTTCTGCATCAGCCTTTGCAGCTGCTTCTTTTACGATCTGTGGAGCCTTGTCAACAAGGTCCTTGGCTTCCTTCAAGCCCTTGCCCGTAATTTCACGGACAACCTTGATTACGGCAATCTTGTTTGTGCCTGCACCAGTCAATTCAACATTAAACTCAGTCTTCTCTTCTGCGGCAGCGGAACCGTTTCCAGCACCAGCTCCTGGCATTGCAACTGCTACTGGAGCAGCAGCACTGACGCCAAATTTCTTTTCGAGGACTTTAACCAACTCAGCTAAGTCCAAAACTGTCATCTTTTCGATTGTTCCAACGAGATCTTTGAACTTCTCTGGAACTTCTACTGCCCCCTCTTCCTTCACTTCTTCTGCCATTTTTTTAATTAATTAGAGATAAAAATTATGAAGCTGAACCTTGTTTGTCAGCATGAGCCTGCAAAACACCAGGCAATCCACGCAATGTCGAAGAAAGTACTCCAACAAAGCTACTAATTGGCGCGGCAAGCGTGCCCACCAACTTTGCCCGCATTTCGTCCTTACCTGGCAATGTTGCCAAGTTTTCCACCTGCTCCCTTGAGATTGCTGTTCCTTCCAGGACACCAGCAACTAATTGAGAGGAATCTTTGTGGCTTTTGACGAACTCAAAGCTAGCTTTGGCTGGGGCAACCATATCCTCGTTGCTCCAAGTGACTGCCACAGATCCTTCAACCTTCGAAAAATCTATTTGGGCACCTACTGCCTCTGCCGCTCTGCGAAACACTCTTTTTTTGATGACCTGTACTCGGCCACCTGTTTTTCGCAATTCGCGACGTAGTGCGGCACTATCGGCGACTGTCAGCGTCTTGAATGAAAACACTGCAGCACCTTTAGCTTGAGCCATTTTTTCTGCAAGCTCTTTTGCGAGTTTTTCCTTCTCTGCTCGAGAAAGCGCCATATCGCTAAAATAAATAATGAGACGCAACGCGCCTTTGTGACCTTTATATAAAGCTAATCGAATTCACTCGAGCCCTTTCGGGCAAAGCTCAAACGAATGCTCTCTTCCTAGTCTGGACTTATTACCCGAGGGTAGCCAGAGGTCTTTAGAAGCGTGCGAAAACGATAATAACAGACTATTGATTATATTGCAAGGATGAACAACGGTACTACCGCAAGTACTGCCTAACAGCAGCATTATGCTCATCGAGGGTTTTGGAAAAGATGGTTTTTCCATCTTTGGACGATAAATAATAGAAATAGTCTGTGTCTTTCGGATCCATTGCTGCCTTAAGAGCTTCCAGGCCAGGATTTCCAATCGGCCGCGGCGGCAGTCCCAAATTAGTCCTACTGTTGTAAGGAGAGCTTATCTTTAAGTCATCAATCGTAAGAGGCGACGACCAATTATTTAAAATGTACCTAATGGTTGCATCCGCAGCTATTGCTACATTTTCCTCGATACGACTCCACAATATCCCCGAAACGATTTTCCTGTCTTCCACTGAACGTACTTCCCGCTCAATGATACTTGCCATCGTAACTACCTCGTGCAAGGTGTGTCCTTGCAATCCCCTGGTTTCTTTTGCGGCGATCGTAAACTGATTATCAAAACGCGCAAGTATTTTTTTTATCACGTCATCCACTGATGCATTCTTGTAGAACTTATAGGTATCAGGAAAAAGATAACCTTCTAGAGGACCATCCGGAACATCTTTTAGAAACGAGAAGTCTTGGCGAAAATCTTCAACTTTTGCCCTTTCTTCGAAGGCTGCTGCGCTTACAATGTTCGCTTGTTCTAGCTTTTGAGAAATTTCTTTCAAAGTGAGCCCCTCCTGTATCGTTACCTTGTTTTCCCGAGAGATAACGTCTCCATCCATGATGCGTCTTAGAAGTGTCGATCCTGATTCAGACCTCGTGAAGGAATAAGTGCCTGCCTTTAGATCACCCTTTGCCCCCTTCAAATACGCCTGAGTAATAAAACCCAATTCACTATTTATTAATTCCTTTTCATGGAGAATTTTAGCTATCTTTTTCACACCTAGACCACTAGGGATAGTAACTTCAACTACTGTTTTATCATTGGCAGTTGGATAATTTCCAAAATAACGGAATAAAAAAGTACCCAAAAAGAGTAAAACGATAACTGATGCTATCCCAATCAGATACTTTTTCATACGAACTTTTTCGTTTTCTTGTCTTTTGCTAATTCTTCAACAACCTTTTTCACATCCTGCACGTGTTTTTTGTCACAAACAAGCAAGGCATCAGGCGTAGAGATCACTATCAAGTCATTAACTCCGACTAATCCGATAGCTTTTTCAACCGTGTTATAAACGAAGTTATTTGAAGCATGAACTTGAGCAGCAACACCTTTCTTTAATTCCATCCCTTCCCCTCCCCCTAATAGTTCTTGTAATGCTCCCCAGTGTCCAATATCGCTCCAACCAAAATCGCCGCGTATTACAAAGATGTTATTGGCGTCCTGGTGTTCGGTCACAGCAAAATCGATTGAAATCGAGGGCATTGTTTCGTAAACTTTTGCGATTTTCGTAGCCTTGCCATCCCTGAATAGGCCTTCAATTTTATCAAGCCTTGAGGCTATCTCAGGAGCAAACTTATGTATTAGGTTCAACAGGTTGCCGACCCGCCACGCGTAAACACCCATGTTCCAAACATAATTTCCCCGCTTAATGTATCCCTTTGCAGTATCGAGATCTGGCTTTTCCTTAAAGCATTTAACACCCTTAATGTCATCAGTGGCTTTTGAATTCGCTAGTTCAATATAACCATAACCAGTTTCTGGATAAGTTGGTTCGCTGCCAAGCAGTACTGTAGCTTCAGGGTTTTCGTTAATAAAATTCCCTGCTGTTTTAACAGCTTTTATATACATTTCCTCGTCCCTAAAATACGGGTCAGACGGCATAAGAATCATGGGCTCGTCGTGCTTCCCTTTCGCAGCCAAATAGGCGGCGGCCATTCCGATTGAAGGGGCCGTATCGCGCTTTATACTCTCAATCAAAATATTCTCTTTAGGGAGACGTTTCAGCTGTCTCTGAATTTCAGGCACAAACTCAGATCTTGTCGTGACAACTATATTTTGAGGACGACCAGCTATCTTAAGTGCCCTGTCAAAAGAATGCTGCAAGAGAGTCTTTTTTCCAAAAAGCTGTGTAAATTGTTTCGGAAACTTTTCCCTGGAAAGAGGCCAAAGTCTTGTACCCCCGCCTCCGGCCATAATAACTATGTTCATATCATTAAAAAAGTTACGAAAGGATAAATTCATGGAACAAAGGCAGCCTCTCCAAACAAATTCCTCTATTCCGAGCGTACATTAATTCTACACCGTTGTTTCAATACGCTCCACGGCGACAAGCAATTGTCCAAACATGATAATATATATACATGAGTTCCGGTCTGGATCATGTTTATCTGCATTCTGTTGGTGTTGTTGTCCCACACAAGAAAAACAACTATCGACCTTACGCGCTTAGGCACCCTGTCCTTTACTTGCTCAGTGTCCTTATTGTGCTTGCCAAGCTAAGTGCCGTAACAATTGTCGCCCTAACTCCCGAGACTGCCTACCTTTCTACGATCACTTCGGCTTATTTAATCGATCAAGTAAATTCTTCGCGGCGCGCAGCGGGCCTACCATCACTGGCGCCAAACGCCCGTCTTCAGGAATCCGCAAGAATGAAAGCTGAGGACATGCTTAAATACGATTACTTTGCCCACAATAGTCCACAAGGTTCTACTCCTTGGGTATGGTTTGACAAAGCGAACTATAACTTTGTCTATGCCGGAGAGAACCTGGCAATCGATTTCACAACCGGCAGCGCTATTCACGATGCATGGATGAAGAGCCCCGGACACAGAAAAAATATACTTAACGAAAGGTACCGAGATATTGGCATCTCAGTTGTAACAGGAGAATTCGAAGGTCGCACTACTACCGTTGTTGTACAGCATTTCGGTTCGTTAACCAGTGCATTGCCGAAGAAAGAACCGAAGGTAGCTCCCGCAGAAGAGCCAGCATTTACGGCTCCTGTTCCCAATGAATTAAAGGTTGCCCCAACACCTGTGCCCGCACCAACTATATTAGAGCCTACAGAGGGGCAAATACTGCCTGATGCAGCTGCCACTGTACGAGGCGGAGCAGTCGAAGGGAGCCTTGTTGACGTAACATTCAATGATAAGAGAGTAGGTACTTACCAAACAGTTAAAGGTGAGTTCAAAGGAAATTTCTCCATTCCCGAAAACACCCAACAAGATGCAACTATAACCGCTGTCGCAAAAATTAACGAAAAAACAAGCACTCCTTCAGAAGTACATGTAAAAATTGACACTCTTTTCCCCGTGATTGGTCAAGATAGCGTGATGTTGCTACCCGAGCCAAAGGGAGATCCTGGTTCCCTCCTGCTAGCCGTACCCGTTTTTGGTTCGACTAAAAAGGTGGTGGCGTTTGTAGACGATAGAGCAATTCCGCTCAAAATTGACGGGTCTATCGCAATAGGATCAATAGAGTCGGCTACCGCTACCAAAGAAATAACAATCAAGGCGGAGGACAACCTAGGACACACAAAGACGGCAAAAGTTCAACCAATTCAGAGGTACCACGTAAATCCGCCAACAAAAACAGAAGTGCAGGCTCGCGTGAAGTTATCATCTATTAATGATATTTTGCGAACAATATTTTCACTTTTGGTCTACATCCTAGCCTTCTTATTGGCAATTAACATTTTCGTACACATAAAAATCCAGCACTCCGACCTCATTGTGCACGTCTTATTCGTTATTACACTCGGATCTGTACTATTTCTGATTACTTGAACTACTTTCCAAAACGACGCCCTCTATTCGAATATTCACTCAACGCAGCATCGAAATCAGTTGTTGTAAAATCCGGCCAATACTTTTCCGTGAAATACAATTGAGCATCCGCCATATCCCACATCATGAAACCCGCAGATAAATGAGGTTCCCCGCCCGTCCTGATTAATAGGTCTACTGGTGGTAAGTCTTTGGTAAACAAGTGCTCTTTGAGCAGTTGAGGTGTGACATTAAGCTTGGAGTCTCGAGCCTTTGTTGCAATACCCCTGATTGCCTCCAACATTTCATCTGTTCCGCTGTAAGCCAAAAATATATTCAAAAAAAGATTGCTATAATCTTTCGTTGCATCTATTGCCTCCTGTACTGCACCTCTAACCGGAAATGGGAACTTTTCACGCCAACGCCCTAGAACGTTCACGTGGACCTTGTTCCTGTGAATGTCAGTGTCGTTTGCTAAATCTTTGAACTCTTTCCTAAACAAATTCAGAAGTCCTGCGACTTCCGTTGGGCTTCTCTTTACAAAATTATCCAAAGACATACCCCACATGGAAACATGCTCAACCTTGCGATCAGAAGCATGTTTGAGTATTTGTCTAAACACTCGTGTTCCCTCCTCGTGGCCCTCTATCGGATTTTTTCCGTGCAATTTCGCCCAACGCCGATTTCCATCCGGTGTGATGGCGACATGGCGAGGAATTATTATTTCCTGTTGTTCTGTCCTAGTTTTCTCTTCAGCGTTCATACAAAAATAAGAAAACTCCCGAGAAGGCCAAGACGAACACAATTAATTGTAGGAGGTCAATAGGAAATGACACGTTAATAGGAACTTTATCACTGACACAGGATAATGCAAGTTTTCACAACAAATTCATTGTCCTTAGCACTTCGATAATTATACCAACGAGAAAGAAAGCAATTATAAGCCCGAGGATGCCCGTGGAAAAGAAGCCTTGTTTTTTTGAGCGTTTGGAATTCTTCAAAGATATGTACGCAATTATCACAAGAATTCCATCTATTCCAAGAAAAACAGCTCCCGTTACACCTAAAACTTTCACAAATTGATTGACACCGAAAATGAATAGTAAAAATGGCAGACCCATCGCCATTAACCAGGCAAATATATTTGGAATACCAAAGTCAAAAACAAAAGTCCTCTTTAGCGTATGACCGATCGCCAAAAAAGAAGAAAAAGTTGTAAGAACACCAAACAATGCCGCAAGGCCAACAACGCCTCCTGTGACCTTCTCTGATTCACGCAAGCCCATAATGGCGTCTTCGGAAATACTGTTACCACTAGCTCCAACAACTAATAATGAAAACACTGAATAACTGAGCAACGCCGTTAAAAAAGCAAATATTAATGCCTTGCGAATAATGGCACGGTTTCGTCCCGCGGTTTGAACTAATTCTGGGACCAAAGAAAGGCTCCAAAAAGAAAAAAGGAACACTCCATAGGGCAGAAGGAACCGTGTTATTAAACCAGGACCAAATACGGGGACACTGGTAAACTCCATAACCCCTCCGACGGAAATGCCTAATACAACCAGTACAAAAGCGAATAGAACAAATATCAATAGATGTGCGGAAGGCAGTCCGTTAACACCTCGAATCATGATCAACGCGCCCACAATAAAGTACGCGATCGTAGCGACCGCCGGCGAAATATGGAAAACAGGTGCCACAAACAACGAAAAAAAGTAACCACCGACAATAAGGTAGGCCAGCAACGCGCCTACAGCGCCGAAACTATTCGAAATCACGCTTATTAATTTTCCTAAAGAACCTAAATATGTTCCAACGTAACCAGGCAGTTGTTTTGCTCCTTTTGTATTGAGAACAATTTCGACAAGAAGCAAATGGATGACGAACGAAAGAACAAGAACAATGGAACCCGTTATTAGTGTTGGAACTAACCCTGCTCTAACCACAGCGAAGGGTATGCCAAATACACCCACGCCAATCATTCCTCCGGCAAATATTAAATATGATGATAATGTTTTATTCATGTTAATGTTGGTAATAGTTTACCACTCCTCGTCGCACATGGACGATCTACTATGTTATGGGTATACTTTCAATCGCTTGGGCGAGTCGGTTAATGGTAAACCACGGGTCTCCAAAACCCGAACTGGGGGTTCGATTCCCTCCTCGCCTGCCAAATAAGGATAAACAAAAACAGCCGCATTCGCGGCTGCTTTGGGTTATTTGGTTTCCTTATGAGTTGTGTGCTTTCGGCAGTGTTTGCAAAACTTTTCTGTCTCAATCTTTTCTTGCTGCACTCCCTTTCGGTTCCCTTTTCTCCTGCGATAGTTAAGTTGCTTGCACTCAACACATACGAACTTCCTGAATTCACTTGTTGCCATAATAGTTATTACTTATAAATCATGGTTGAACATTTGTCATCCCCTGCTTGAACCACTTACCCGCCTCGGCATCAAACTCGTATACAGAGGTAGCGGTTTTGTCCCCCAAGTCCATGCCTCTTGCCAGGGTCCATTCTCCGTTAATAGGAGCGAATACTCCTATTAACTTATACTGAACAGCATTACCCGAAACATCACCGTCCACCTGGACTAGACGCCGCCAAATAGTGGTTCCCACCAAATAATCCACATATACAGCTCCCGGTGTTCGCGTGAACAGAACCTTCTCCGCCGTAACTGGTTCCCCTTGCGGAGCTTCTGCTATCTGGCGAATGTGCTGCATAACATAACCCACAATCGCTTCTTCTGCAAGTTCGTTTTCAGCTGGCTTTACGAAAGTTTCTGTCTCAACGAGCGGTCTTAGATATTGAACAATTCTGTAAGTTGCCGGTGCTGAGTCATCTTCCGCTCTCGCATTAAACGGTATGGGCTCCGATGGAAGAGATACGTTTCCAAAAATCCTATTGTCTGATGTCTCCCGGATAACTAATTGTTCACCGTTTTTACTTGAATACACGTAGGCGTATCTTGAGCCGTCTCCCGAAAGCGTCAATGAAGA
>CAYNDL010000018.1:0-17831 GCA_964396115.1 uncultured Candidatus Saccharibacteria bacterium | reverse complement strand
AAAAACGAAGACGGAAAAGGAAAAACCAAGAAAAGAGTTGTTTCTATTACCGAACTATCGGCTGGAGGAGTGGTTGTTAAACGGATTAATAACAAAGTACACATCGCATTATTGAGGACCGAACATGCACGGGGAGACGCTTGGGTTTTACCTAAGGGACACATTGAATTGCAGTTAGGGGAAACTGAAGAACAAGCTGCGCTCAGAGAAGTAAAAGAAGAATTAGGGATTAGTAAAGTCCTCTTAAAGAGGCCGCTCGGTTCTACGAAATACAGTTTTTTTACGGAACGCGGAAGGATATCTAAAACCGTCTATTATTTTTTGATCGAGTCACAAGACGAGGAGCTTCATCCCCAAACAGAAGAAGGTCTTTTGGAAGCAAAATGGCATTCGGTTCGTGAAGCACTCAAGAAAATAACTTATCCGACTGATAGGGAAGTTATTCTGAAAGCTGTAGCTTCTGGCAAGAACCGCAATAGGCAGAGCAGAAACGATGTTAGTTGATGGTTTGTGTTTTTTGTGACATAATCTCATCGCAAAAGCCAGACCGGCTTTGCTTTAAAAAATTGTCCCTGTAGCTCAACTGGATAGAGCGTCAGCTTGCGGAGCTGAAGGTTGCAGGTTCAAGTCCTGCCGGGGACACAAACTAGAAAAATGCCAATTGCTTGGCATTTTTCATTTTGTGTCGGGCGGAGCCATATCCGAGTTTTTCGCGAAGCGAAAAGACGAGGATGGCGAGCCGGGGTCGCAGAATTTTTCCGTCAGGAAAAATATCTGTGACCACAAACTAATGCCAACTGCTTGTCTGCCTTGCAAGCTTATTAATCAGGCAAATTCTTTAACTCTTGACAAAAGTAGCAAAAAAGAGCATAAAGTGTAGTTCTTTTTCCTGACCAAGTCTCTTACGGAGATCCTACTGTGTCGCTCAATCCTCACGAACGAAACGAGATGATCGCCCTTACGACTTGTTTCCATCACCACTGGTTCGGCATGCACATGCATCGCTTATTCTGGGGCCACGTCAAGCTGGCGCTTTGCATGGTCATTGTCACCTTGGTGGGGTGGGGACTTCTCGAGTGGGCATGGCCCGAGCGAGCCGGTATCACGAACCTGCTTTTGTTGGTGGCCGGAGTCATCTGTTCAGGATTGGGATCCTGGAATATCTCTCGTCCCCTCATGCCCTTGATGCGGCAAAACAATCTGTCCAAGTGGTACGAGGAGATCGAACAGATGGAATTTTCCGACCAAGAACGGAATCTTCTTCTTCGCCTCCAGACTTCTTGGAAGGCAGGCATCAGGGACGAGGTTAAGAGTGTTGTGGGGGAGGCTATGTCGGGTCGGTTGTCCACCCTCGGTTTCATGCGAGAGCTGCATACTTCGATGGCCTGAGTTTCTCAGTTCGTCGTCGTTCACCCCCCCCTCTGAATAAGAGGGGTTTTAATTGGTCTGCAATTTTCTTTCGTGGTACCGCTCGTCGTCCTAGCCTTGTCCTTTCGTAAGCTCAGGACAAACTCGGACATGCTGCGCGCTCGTGCTCTTAACGTCTGGCTGCGAGATGCCCCGGCGCCAAGTATCCCTGACTAGTATTTCGGAGCCCTGGAAATATAAAGAGTAAAGACTTTTACACTTTATATTTCCTTCGAATCCATAATCTAAGCATTAAATAAAACGGACATAAGTCCGTCTTATTTAATGCGGAGAGGGTGGGATTCGAACCCACGGTACCCTTTCAGGTACAACACCTTAGCACGGTGCCGCTTTCGGCCACTCAGCCACCTCTCCCATTGCTTGTTATCCTATATCGATTTTATTGAACCTTTTTTAATCTAACAAGCCTCGTCAAAGATTAGCTTTAGATAAATACAATGTCCATAGACGAAAAAAAGCCGTAATATTAGCTATTTAAATTTTGATATGTAATTCATCATACTGCATTCGTTGACATTGACCCCTTATGATACTAAAATAATTTATACCTATTTTAATTTTTTAACTTGAGATTCATGGCAAAAAAACCACTCCAACCATTTGCAAAGAGAATCAGAGCGTTTCGCCAGGAAAGACAGATGTCACAAGCTGAGTTGGCTAACAAAGCTCACGTATCAAATATAACGATTTCAAAAATCGAATCCGGAGATAATCCGAATCCAACTATTTTAACGCTGAAAAATATCGCTCAGGTACTAAAGGTGACACTCGTCGATTTGGTAAAGTAGAAATATCTATATATTAAACAGGGCAGTGCAGGCAGGTCCTGCGCTGGTTTGTTTTATGAAGCTTCCCGATGTACACTCGTCGTGGGTTGTTGAAATTTTTATAATATTAGCGCAAAATAAATCATCACTTTGCACCCGTAGCTCAATCGGCAGAGCAGGGGCCTCTTAAGCCCAAGGTTGAAGGTTCGATTCCTTCCGGGTGCACTTTCAAAAACAGGACCGGCATTGGCCGGTTTTGTTTTTGAAATAGCGAGTCAACTGCTTGATTCGGTAAGGAATCGAAGCCCGGAGCTTGTCACACGGAGTGTGATGCGAGGGCGGGCTGTGCGCTTGCGAAGCAAGACGCATGTCCGTCAGGAAATTTATGCGTGACCACAACCTGCAAAGCAAAACAATAGTTGATTCTTTTTGGGTCGACTATACTTGATGAGTTTCAGAAACCAGCCCAATGGGCGAGAACATCTGCCAGAGGCTCAACAAAATTGATGTCTTGGGGAATATATTTGGAAAGTGTTTCCGTAACTTCTTCGGCATCTGAGTTTCCGAGGGGGACGTGGATTAGAGGCATCACTAATCTTTTGCTTTTCAGGAGAAGATACGCCTCATCGTTGGCGTGCTGTACCACATTAAAGGCTGCCAATTCTCGAAACATGTATATTCGTTCGTCAATGCGGACTCCAGTTGTTCTTACGTCGTACCCGATGATTCTTGGGGGTTTTTCAGCGTGAACAAAAATTAATATTCCAGCCAAAATAAACACAATTCCAGTCAAAAGGCTTTGAAGTAGAAAAGCGGCAAATAATAATAATGCCAGGAGGACACCGAATCCGACGTACCATCCGGTTGTTTTTTTATAAACCACAAATTCTGGAGCCTCCCATTCCAAGAGAACTCGTCCACCACCTGGAACAGTCTTAGGTTGTTCTATTACAGTAACCTCTTCATGTTTCTGCCTTAAATCTAGTGGCTGTTTCGGCATATAGAGAATAATAGCAAACTAATGCATTCTTAAAAACTAATTTTAGAAAAGAAAAACCCCACGTGGAGTGGGGTTTGAGCAGACTTCAAGAAAAGGACATACCGATACGGCCCTTTGCTTCTTCGAAACGCCTGGCCAGAGAGTGGATCATACAGGCGGCATGCTGGGGGCACCAATCAATTTCGGCTTCGAGCAGGCCAAGCACAGGATCCGGCGTCTTGAGAGAGGCCGTGCGGATCTGTTCGACACTGCCGCCGATCGTCTTTACGTGTTTGTCCCAGTGCTGCACCAGTTCTTCTGCTGGTAAGTCGCACAGTGTCTCGTACAGTAATACGGGAGCATGGACATCATCCCGGAGTACAAGTCCCATGCAGTCAGGCGGGGAACAGAGAGCAGCGATGCGGTCTCCCAGCTCTTCCCTTAGTGCCATTTGGGCGGAGATCTGGGGACAAGGCTTCCCGTTAGCGTCCAGGTATCGGTCATCATGTCTCTTAACCAGAGAACTCACCGCGTTCGCCCATAGTCCCTTATCACGCGTCATGTCTTTCGCGTCTGCCTTCCGTTTCGCGAACACCACGTGGTTGTCGCGCGTAATGACGGTCATGGCTATGCTTAGACAGTTTGCGAGGTGGGAGAGAGTGTGGATTTCTTCCGTCGGACTTGTTTCATAGCTGTGCTGAAGTAGCTCATTATGAAACCCGTGCAGAAGAGGGTCCTGTAGCGAACAGTTGGTGAATAAGTGGTCGAAGTAGGATGCCGGACGGCAACGAATGAAGATTTCAGTGTCCCGCAGACGGATGGAACGGACAGAGACGACGGACTGGAGATTTCTGATCCCGGGGTTCCGTTCAGTCCATTTCTTTTCGAGCTCTAGAGAAAGCTCAGCTACCGCTTCTGGGAGCACATAGGGCGTCGAGTTGTACTCGATCCTGACATTTTGCGTCAGGCCATGAGAAAGAACCTCGAAGAGGTGGTGCCTCAGTGCACCAGTCGGGAAAATCATCAGTCGCATTCCTCCAAAAACGGGGTGGAGCTGGTAGTACAGAAGAGAATACAGTAAACATAAAATGGCTTTGTGTCAACCATAAATGACACACTCATAAATAAAAAAAGCCCCTTTTTAGGGGCTTGTCAGAGAGAGCTGGTCGACGAGATTGTATCTAATCTGTCCCAGATCATCCATGCAAGAAAGAGCGATACCATCTCTCTTAGCATCTCCCGTGAATCTCCGGAAAAGTGGATCTTCTGGATGAGTTCGTCTTTGGGGACAAATACTTCGCCGACGGTGAAAGAACACATCAGCCTGCCCAGCTTTTGCGGTGTCATTTTGGCGACATCACCCGTAACCAAGACTGCCATTGCATGATCTATAAAAGACTCCTTTTGATTCATGGCATGATAGTCTTCGTCAAAACGGTTATTGCGGATAAGCGATGATGTCAGGTTTGAAAGGTACTGTCTCACGTAGTCTCCTTGCTGAGGGAAGAAATCTAAGTGCTACGTAAAATAAATCAACGGTAAAAGTTGCCGTCATTTTTGTTCCTCAGGCAAAAACATAATAGCCATAGGCAGTTCTGTTTTTGCGGAGAGGGAGGGATTCGAACCCTCGATACCTTGCGGTATACAAGCTTTCCAAGCCTGCGCACTAGGCCACTATGCGACCTCTCCTTTTTTGATGTGCGGCTAAACAATATTACATTTTTCTTATTTTCTCAACCCTAGCCCCGACAAACTACTGCGCCCCAGACTTCTTCGGCCCCATTTTTTACTAAAGAATTTGCTGCTTCTTCGATTGTCGCTCCCGTAGTCGCTACGTCGTCTATTATAATAACTTTTTGATGAATAGCGCTTTGTCGTGAAAATCGAAAAGCGCCTACAATGTTGTTTTTTCTTTTGTCTTTAAAATCAGCGTCTATACTTGATTGTGCTTCGGTAAAACGGGCACGTTCCAGAGGTTTAGAAACCTCTAATTTTAATATCTTTGCTATTTCTATAGCGAGCAGTTCAGCCTGGTTGTATCCGCGGCTGCGTTCCTTCCTTTTGTGAAGGGGGATGGGGACTAGCTGGAATTCGGAGACATAAGCCCCCATGGTTTGTAGGATTCTAGGCGCGAGAGCTTTTGCTAAAGGCTTACTGAGTTCTTTAACTCCAGAAAATTTAAATGCATGTACAGTTTTTCTTAAGGTCGGATCCCCGTATAGGCCCACATAAAATTAAACCTCGTAGAGGTGTTTTGTCCTTGCAGTTGTTACAGGTTCGCCCATGCAGGGAGGTACTACCACAAACAAAACAAATTTTAGCTGGCACTTCAATCTTTTGAATGCATTCTTCGCAAAGCCAGGATTCAGTAAATTCATCACAACTAACGCATGTTACGGGAAAGACACTCTCAATTAGAGCAGAAACGAAACTATCCCCAGCTTTTTTTAATGCATCAAGACTTCTCGGTAACTTTAGTTTTCTCTTCACGTTCTTTAGGTATAACCTTTGTGGCTCCATCTTCCCAGACAATGTTAAGTTTGCTGCCGTTGGATATTTCGCCACTTATGATACCTTGCGCCACCGGATCTTCAATAAATTCCTGGACGAACTGTCTAATGGGGCGGGCACCTTGACCGCTATTAAATGCTTGTTCGGCAATCTTGTCCCGAACCTCGTTACTAATCGAGGCATCAATTTTTTGTTTACGCAGACGATCTTTTAGCTCTTCAAGATTTAGAGCAGTGATACGGCGAAGTTCAGGCAGGCCGAGTGGTCGAAACACAACAATCTGGTCAATACGAGACAGAAGTTCGGGCGCCATTTCTTTTCGAAGGCTGCCCAAAACCCTCTCTTTAAGTTCTGCGTATCTTTCCTGTGCTTGTTTCTTTTCATTTTCTGTACTTACTCCGAAGCCCATCTTCGCTTGCTTTGTTAATTCCGAGGATCCTATGTTCGACGTTAAGATGATTATTGTGTTTCGGAAGTTGGCTTTCTTGCCGTGCGTATCTGTTAGCTCTCCTTCTTCTAGTATTTGCAACAGGATATTAAAGACATCATGATGAGCTTTTTCTATTTCATCAAAGAGGACGATAGAGTAGGGACGGCGGCGGATGGCTTCCGTTAGTTTGCCGCCTTCGTCGTAACCAACATACCCAGCCGGAGCGCCAATCAACCTGCTTACCGCATGCGCTTCCATAAATTCCGACATGTCTACACGTATAAGCGCATCTTCGTCTTCATAGATTTCTCGAGCCAATACCTTAGCAAGTTCCGTTTTGCCAACCCCAGTTGGTCCAAGGAAGATAAAGGACCCTACTGGCCGATTCGGATTTGCTATGCCGGAGCGAGAACGGCGAATGAAGCGCGCTATTGTGTCGATTGCTTCCCGTTGGCCGACAATGCGGCTGCCCATGGTACGTTCTAAGTGCAAAAGTTTCTTTTCTTCTGCCTTCAGTAGGCGGGTGACAGGGATCCCTGTCATTTCTGCGATAACAGCAGCAATATCTTCGCGCGTAATTGAATCGCGATTGTTTTTTGCAATTGAAGGTTGGGAATGCAGCGAATGAATTTTTTCTTCGATACGTTTTTCTTCTTTTTTGAGCAGCAAAGCTTCATCGTAGCGTTCTTCTTCTATTGCTCTGTTTTTTTGTGACTGCACTTCCTGTAACTGTTCCTGCGCATCAACTAATTCATTAGTATTAACCTTCATATCGCCACCGCGCTTCAAACGGGCGAGAGACGCAGCCTCATCCAAAAGGTCCAAGGCTTTATCAGGAAGGAAACGGTCGGTTATGTAACGTGTTGATAAAGCAACGGCAGCTTCAATTGCATCATCCGTAACTTCCAATCCGTGATGAGTTTCATAGGCTTCTCGAACCCCCTTAAGAATATCGATAGCTTCTTTCTCCGTGGCTTCTCTGACGACGATGGGCTGAAATCGACGCTCTAAGGCAGCATCTTTTTCGATGTGTTTGCGATATTCGTCTAGAGTGGTTGCGCCTATGACTTGTAGGTCACCGTGGGAGAGGGCGGGCTTGAGGATGTTTGCCGCATCCAATGAACCGCCAGCCGATCCTGCACCAACTATAGTGTGTAATTCATCGATAAATAAAAGTACGGATGGATTTTCTTTAACTTCACGTAAAATCTCTTTCAGCCGTTCTTCAAACTCACCACGGAATGTCGTCCCCGCCAGAACAGAAGCCAAGTCCAGTGAAAGCACTCTTTTATCGGCCAAATTGCTCGGTACGTTTCCAGAACTGATACGCTGCGCAAGACCGATTGCGATAGCCGTTTTTCCAACCCCAGGGTCTCCGATTAGAACGGGATTGTTTTTTGATTTGCGGGAAAGAATACTCATCATGCGTTGAATCTCTCGATCTCTCCCGACCACAGGATCAAATTTTTTGTTTTTTGCCTGTTCCGTAAAATCAACACAGAAATAATCAAGGGCAGGAGTGCGGGACTTCGGCTTCTTTAGTTGTTGCTCGTTATTTTTTGGCATCTGGATTGGCATGCCGGGAAGACTGCTCATTCCTGAAAGGAAGTTCGATAGGTCAGGGAAGTGGGCCGTGTTTTGCAGGACTGTTTTAACCTGACGAGCAAGAGATTTAATGTCGGCCGGGGATCTTTCCAGAATCCTGTAAGCCACGTTGTCTTTTTGGAAAATTATTCCGTACAGTAAATGTTCTGTACCTATATAGCGATGCTGATGCTCGAATGCTACGCGAGCCGCTTTTTCAAACGCTTTTTCCGCATCTTCAGATAGGACTTCCTGAAAGTTGACCTCGTGGGAAAGGGTTTCCAATTCTGTCCTGATATATTCTGGAGTAATGTTAAATTTACGGAGAATTGTGGAAGCGATTGAACCAGTTTCTTTGGTCATCCCGAATAGCAAATGTTCTGTGCCGATTTCTCCATGTTGAAGCTCACTCGCAATTTGCGAAGCTGTTGCGAGGACGTGTTTTAATCTTGTTGTAAGTTTGTCTTGGATTGGAAAGTTTTTCATAGTGTGCAAAAGGTCTTTAGAAAGTGTAACACTTATATTTGAGAATGGTGAAAAATTTTAACCCGAGAAGGGCAGGAGGTCAATCGGAAAAAATACATAAGCGGCAAAATCCATGGTACGTGGCGACAATGTTGTTGTCAGTACGGTCTAGGTCTGTGCGTGAAATGGAGAAACGTCTAAAAGAAAAAGGTTTTTCCGGCGAACAAGTCACGAAAGTGGTCGATAAAGCTAAGGAACTCGGATATCTTGATGATAAGAAGTTTGCTGTTGCAGTCTGTGAGGGGATTCTGCTCCGTAAAGCAGTTGGGCGGAGAGAATTACTCAGAAAATTAAGGACTTACGAAGTTGATTCCGACATAATTGCTAAAACCATTGAGGAGGTCTTTCCTTTGGAAAAAGAAAAGGATGTTGCTAAAAAGGCGCTGATAAAAAAGAAAGAAAGCTTGGATAAGAAGGGTATTGCCAGAAAAGACCAATACATGAAGATCGGACGCTTTCTCGCACAGAGAGGCTTTTCCGGAACAATAGCAAATGAATTGCTAAGCCATTTTTTCTAGCGCCGCGATTCTTTCTTCTATCGGAGGATGTGTGGCAAAAAGTCTGCTAAGGCCTTGGGAGCTGAGTGGATTGGACAGGAAGAGGTGTGCTGTTGCTGAATTGGCTGTTGCAACGGGTATGTGTTCTGCTTGAATTTTGCGGAGCGCGTTAGCCAAACCTGCCGGATAGCGAGTTAGGATTACGCCCGTCGCATCGGCCAAGAATTCTCTTTTTCTAGAAATTGCCAGCTGGATAAGCTGGGCAATAATCGGAGAAAGAAGAATCAAAATGAAGCCAAAGATGGCGAGGATTACACCGAGATTACCATTTTCTCGGTCTTCATCCCTTCTAAAGCCAAATAGACGTGAACGCAGGAAAAGGTCGGCCAAAAGGGCAATCGAGCCAACGAATATGGCGACTACCGTTAACAGCCGGATATCGTAATTTTTTACATGTGACAATTCGTGCGCGATGACTCCTTCAAGTTCAGTCCGCTCCAGCTTTTCTAGGGCTCCAGCAGTCACAGCGATCGAAGCATGTTTAGGGTCCCGTCCTGTGGCAAATGCGTTTATCGCTGGGGAAGGAATGATGTAGATAGCCGGAGTGGGAAGACCGGAAGTGATCGCAAGATTCTCTACCAGTCTATACAGTTCCGGCGCTTCGTCTTTGTTAATCTTCGTGGCACCATTTGCAGCCAATGCAATTTTATCTCCCGAAAAGTATCCGATAAGCGCGTAAACCGTCGAGATAAAGATGGCACCAGGCAAGATTAAAGTGTTACCACCTTGGGTTTGGTCAATAAGCCACCCGAGAAGCACGATTAGTACTACGAATAATGCCATCAAGAAAAACGAACGGCTTTTGTTTCTGCTGATCGCGGAATAAGCAGTCATATTTCTACCCCCGGAATCAATTAGAACTGAACCTTCGGAGTCTCTTTTTGTTGCGCTTCAGTTATTTCGAAAAAGTCTCTATGGCTGAAGCCGAAAGATTTGGCAATAATGTTGCCTGGGAATGACTGGAGAGCCGCGTTCATATCGCGAACGTTGCCATTGTAGAAACGTCTAGCAGCTTGGATCTTGTTCTCTGTGTCAGACAATTCTCGTTGTAGCTCCAGGAAATTCGTGTTCGCCTTTAAATCAGGATAGCTTTCTGCCACAGCGAATAAAGATTTTAACGTACCACTAAGCTCATTTTCCGCTTTTGCTGATTCTGCGGGGTTTTGCGATGCCATTGCGCGCGTGCGGGCTTCGGTTACTGCCGTCAGAACTCCTTGTTCGTGGGACATATAGCCCTTAACTGTTTCAACAAGGTTAGGAATCAGGTCGTAACGGCGTTTTAATTGGACGTCGATATCAGACCAGGCTTCATCTGTGTTGTTTTTCAGGCGAATAAACTGGTTGTAGGTGTAAATAACCCACATTGCTACTAAGGCGACGACAACCAGGAGGATAATAATTGGTGACATAATATTTTAGTTAGTTAATAACTTTAATGTATGGCGGGGCAGGGAAAGGATCAAGTGACTTAAAATTGGGGCCAGGTTTTCAAAAAGTGCGGTTCGTTTCGTTAAAATATGACCCTTGGCTCAAGTTTTTCAGCACGTATTTGTTACTCCATAGTATTCGGGTTATAATCTTGGTGTTAAAGCAAAACACCAAAATCTAAAATGGCAATTTTTTCTCATAAAGACTCTTACATCGGACTAGACATAGGTACGTCATCCATTAAGTTGGTGGAGTTACAAAAAGACAGGGACAAGTCGGTTCGTCTTGTTACGTATGCTTATGCAAAAGGAGTTCAGTCCTTAGCAGAAGGCCAATCAAATGACTCCGTGGCCAGGTTGGCAACTATTGTTCGCGAAGTTTCTCGTCGTGCAGGCGTAACAGGTGCAAACATTATCGCAGCTTTACCCAGCTTGTCTGTGTTTTCGACTGTACTGACCCTCCCTCAGATGAACGATACCGAGCTTGAGAAAGCTGTTGTTTACGCAGCAAAAAATTACGTCCCTACACCCCTTAAAGACGTTGTATTAGGCTGGACTGTTATCAGGGACAACAAGGAAGGTGCAGCTGCAAGAGTTTCCAAGGGTAGTATCTTTTCGCGAGCGGAATCTCTCGTTAAGGCGCCGTTCAAGAAGGAGGAGCGTGGCGATGAGGAGACGAGCCAGGAGGAGACGCAAGTAAGAAGGAATCTGGCAAGACACGACACCGAAGTTTTTTTAACAGCAGCGCCTAAGGAACTTGTTCAAAGATATTCTTCAGTTGTTGAAAGATTAAATTATTCCTTAATTGCACTAGAAGTTGAGTCCTTTCCTCTCTCGCGGTCACTGCTGAAAAACGAAAAGGCGCCAGCAATGCTTGTGGATATCGGCGACTTAGCAACCAATTTTTCGATTGTTGAAAATAGTTATTTAAGGATAAATCAGAGCGCGAACATTGGCGGTGCTTCAATGACGGACGCAATTGTTGCAAAATTTGGAATCTCTCGCGAACAGGCTGAGGAGAAAAAACTCCAAACGGGAATCGGTCAAGGTGACGAAGCTGCTTCAAACGCTATTCGGCCAGTTGTTAGAGACATTATTGAAAGGGGAGTTAATCTGCAAAGGTTATTCGAGAGGAGAAGCAGGAAATCATTAGGGAAGATTGTATTGATAGGCGGTGGTGCAAATCTCAGAGGCTTGCCGGAATTCTGGAAAGAGACAACCGGACTTCCCACAGAAGTTGGCAATCCTTGGAAGGGGATAAGAGTTCCCGCAGTTTTGAATAACAAACTCCTTTCCATGGGACCATCATTCTCCGTTGCAGTGGGACTCGCATTGCGCGAGTTTGAACAAAGCGAGTAAAATAATAAAAGGTTATACACAGTAACAACAGAAATTAACGAAAAAACAAAATGCCGAAAATAAATCTCGCACAGGAAACAATGAGAAATCAGGCGGTAGCACGACGCCGCAAGGTTATGTATGGATTTTCCGTACTGATGATATTGGTTGTTGGTGCAACATACATTGCACTCCTAATGATGACCAATAATGTTGACCAAAAGGCGATCGCTGTTAACGAGCGCATCACTAATTTAGACGCCCAACTGAAGAATCGTGAACCACTTGGAAAAAATATTACAGCTTTCAAGTCCAGGCTGGTTAACATGCAGAATTTGCTCGATAACCATGTGTCATGGTCGAAAATACTTGGTGAGGTTGAAAAACTTATGTTGCCGAACGTCCGTGTGACCTCATTGAAAGCCGGGCTTGATACGAAATCTTTCGAATTGGCAGTATTAACACCCGATGTCGGAGCGGCAGCAGACTTGCTCGTTTCTTTGCAGGACCAAACGGGAAAGAACGACACGTATTTTGTTAACGTAGAGAGTACGGGCCTATTTCCATCAACAGGGGAAGACAAGAATACTCCAGTTGGTGGGTTTGTATCTACCTACAAATTTAAAGCAAAAGATGGTGCATTCTTAGCGAACATGGAGAAAGAGCAGGTTCCTGCTCAGACTCCGGAACCATCTACAACACCTAATATCTTAATCCCCGAAGTATAATCTCATGGCACGCGCAACAACAGGTCTATCCTACTTAACATTCGGTTTCGTACTTCTGGGTTCGTTTGTTTTCGTCATTTTTGTCTCTGTCCCACAATGGGCTTCGTATAAAGAAGCAAATAATAAGCTTACGCAATCGCTGCAGACAGAAAAAAATCGCCAAGATTTCTTGAACAATCTGGAGAGCAGAGCGCAAGAGTTGGAAAAATATGCAGAGGACGCTAAAGTTTTGGGTGTCGCAATTCCCGACAAACACGAACAAAGCAATCTCTGGGTTGGTATACAGAATGTAGCGGCTTCTTCAGGCGTTAAGATCATCGAGATCGGTGGATCAATCAAGGCACCACAAACAAATAGTGATAATGCTGCACCTAATCAAGGCGCCCCTACGGCAAATGTTGGCGTGAAGACTAATAATCTTGGTCTAGAGAAATGGGACACGAGTGTTCGTGTGAACGGTACGTATTCGCAGATTCGAGAATTTATAAAAGGTCTGGAAGAGTCTTTCATCTTATCTGATATGCAGGCAATTGATGTTACGCCGGTCGGAGACAAGGAAGCACCAGCTGACATGTTGAACGCGGTTCTCAAAGTACGGACATATGTTCAGCAACAAGAAAAATAACTGACACACATATGGAATCAAAAAAGATTAGAACAGTCGTATACGGGGCAGTAGGTCTTCTGGCAGTAGTTCTACTGATTATTGTAGCTTATGTTTTGTTTTTGAATAACCAAACTCCGACGTTTGTGCCAACACAAAATGTAAGTATTGGTGGTGTGTCACAGACTGACGCAAGCAGCCCTTTTAATGCTGCTGTCCTTGAGCGAAGTGATTACCGCAATTTGAACAAGTCACTGATGAACGATAATAAGGTGCCTGTGAACGTGCCGGAGAATAGGGGTAAGCCAAATTTATTCGGGATTTAAGGGAAGGTTTCCCAAGAGTACTGATAAACAAAAATAATTGTTTAATGGTTTAAATTAATGTCACAACCCCTCGCTAATCAGTCGTTCATTGAAGATATTTTGGAAGAGTGGGGTTTTTTGACTACAGAGCAAAAAGATGCATTGAAGGATGCTTCTATAAAAAGCGGTCGTTCAGTGGAAGAAATAATTCTCAACGAAAGAGTTGTTCCTGAAGAGCAAATGTACAGGGCAAAGGGCAAGATGTTGGGCATTCCTTATGTTGATCTGCCAAATATTGAAGTACAACCCGAATCTGTATCGCTGATTCCGGCTGATGTTTCAAAGAATTACAAGTTTATCGCGTTTGCGAAGGACGGTGAAACCCTCCACGTTGCCATGGCCCAACCCGATGATTTTCAGGCATTGGAGGCTTTAAAGTTTTTGACGAAAAATACTGGCCTGAGAACAGAGATACACATTGCATCCGAAACTGCCATCCAGGAGGCGATTTCTAAGACCTCGGGAGGCATTACGGGGGAAGTTGAAACGGCTATCCGTGAGTTTAGTCAAGAATTAGAAGAGGTTAAAAAAGATGTTGATGGTGATGACCGTAATGTGGAAAAGATTGTCGGAGATGCTCCCGTAACAAAAGCAGTGGCAGTTATTCTGAGGCACGGAATTGAAGGGCTTGCATCTGATATTCACATCGAACCTTCTAATGAAAATCTACGCGTGCGTTTCCGTGTAGACGGGGCTCTATATACGAGCCTCCTCCTTCCATTAAAGGTTCATAACCCGTTAATTTCTCGTATAAAGATATTAAGCAACTTAAAAATAGATGAGCAGCGTCTACCGCAAGACGGTCGTTTTTCCACGAGCGCGGGCGGACATGAATATGACATTCGTGTTTCAATCTTGCCCACGGTGTACGGGGAAAAGATTGTTATGCGTATTTTGGATAAGTCACAAGGCGCTATTCCTTTTGAAAAGTTAGGTTTTTCTGGTTTGCGTCTAGATAACTTCAAAGAGGCTTTGAAACGTCCTCACGGTCTCATACTCATAACGGGTCCAACCGGTTCAGGTAAATCCACGACTCTATATACTGCCATCGACAGTATCGGTGACCCAACTTTAAACATCGTTACTCTCGAAGATCCTGTGGAATACCGTATTGCTGGCGTAAATCAAGCTCAAATAAATCCAGAAATCAATTTTACTTTCGCTAACGGCTTGCGAAGCATATTGCGTCAGGATCCGGACATAATCATGGTTGGTGAAGTGCGTGATAAGGAAACTGGTGAGCTTGTTATCCATGCTGCTCTCACTGGGCACTTAGTGCTTTCCACTTTGCATACGAACGATGCCATTGGAGCGTTGCCGCGTTTGATCGACATGGGACTGGAGCCATTTTTGTTGGCAGCAGTGATTCGAATGTTGGGAGCGCAGCGGCTGGTGAGACGTTTGTGTCCATTTTGTAAGAAAGAAACCCCGATACCGGCTGAGTTTCGTGATATAATTACGCAGGTACTGAAGGTGATTCCTGATTCGGAAAAGGTAGAGGAAAACCAGAAAAATCCTAAAGTTCTTTATGAGGCTCCAGGATGTAAGGAGTGTGGCGGGAAGGGAACAAAAGGACGGATCGCGATTGTGGAGGTGATACCAGCAGGGGAGAAGATCCGACAGGCTCTCGTAATGAGAAAGTCTCATGATGAGCTTGTAAGAATTGCGGTAGAGGAAGGATATATAACGATGCGGCAGGACGGTTTTCTCAAAGCACTGAGCGGACAAGTATCTTTGCGAGAAGTATTGGAGGCAACATCAGAGGATTAATATTAACTTATTAAGAGGACCATATGGCGAAAAATAAAGGCAGCATCCTACTAGTAGAAGACGATACGTTTATTTCCGGCATGTATCAGACCAAACTTTCCATGCTCGGATATGAAGTCAAAGTTGTTTCTGATGGCGAAACAGCATGGAACGAATTAAAGAAATCAACTCCGGACCTCGTATTGCTGGATATTGTTTTGCCCAAAAAAGACGGTTTTGAAGTACTGAGTGATATTAGAGCAGATGCGGGACTCAAGGGGCTGCCAGTGATACTTTTGACCAACCTTGGGCAAAAACCAGACGTTCAGAAAGGTTTAGAACTAGGAGCTGACGATTACATAATAAAGGCTCATTTCACCCCAACTGAAGTTGTTGAAAAGATTGAGAAAATGTTGAGCAAAAGAAAGGCATGATTTTTGTGGGGAGGGAGGGTTAGACAATGATCGGGAGAACGCCGGACGTCCTGCTTAAAGAACTTTTGGAGCATGTAATCGAAAAGAATGCCTCCGATTTACACTTGTCAGTCAATCGGCCACCCATAATAAGGGTAGACGGAAAACTCTATGCTATGCCTGAGGTGGGGTCACTAAGTAAAAGTGATCTTGGTTCCATGTTGCGCATTATCGCAGGGGAAACACGAACAATTGAGTTTGAAAAAAGCGAAAATGAAATAGATTTTTCATACGCCCACGAAACGGGATTTCGTTTTCGCGTAAACGTTTACATGACTGGCCGGCTGCCTTCCATTGCAATGAGGGCGATTCCGAAGGAAATCAGATCAATAGAAGATTTGCATCTGCCTTCTGCCCTGGAGCAATTTGCTAAGCCATCTCAGGGTTTCGTGTTGATTACCGGTCCAACTGGCCACGGAAAGACTACCACCATGGCAGCGATCGTTAACATAATTAATAGGACACGAGTAGCACATATCATCACTATTGAAGATCCTGTCGAATATGTTTATGAGGAGGATCACTGCTTAATCCACCAACGTGAAGTAGGGAAGGATACAACATCTTTCTCTCAAGCGCTAAAGATGGCATTTCGTGAAGACCCCAATATTGTTGTAGTCGGTGAGATGCGTGACTTGGAGAGTATCGCAACTGCCTTAACAATTGCGGAAACAGGGCATTTGGTCTTTGCAACCTTACACACAAATAGTTCTGCGCAAACGATTGATCGAATTGTTGATGTTTTTCCGGCAAACCAGCAGCAGCAGATCCGGACACAATTGGCCGGAACATTAACTGGGATTGTTTCTCAGCGTCTTGTGCCCTCAAGGCAAGGAGGAAGGTTGCCGGCAATCGAATTGTTAATTGCAACACCGGCGGTTCGTAATTTAATTAGGGAAGGAGAGACTGCACAAATTCCCGGTGTTATTCAGACTGGGGCTTCTGCCGGAATGATTCCTTTGGAGAGGTCGTTGAGAAATCTGGTTGATAAGGGGCTAGTTGATGCCGCCGAAGCGGCAGTATTTGCTCAGGATCCTAACTTAGTTGGTTATAATGATTTTGCGGGCTAGGACATTATGATATAATAAAGTTGCGATAAATATTTCACACAAACATGGCAGAATTCCAATATCGAGTTCGTAATAGGCAAGGAAACATAACAAAGGGAGTCATCAAGGCGTCTTCGGAAGAAGAAGCCAGTGCAATGTTGACTGAACACGGGTTGGCACCGATAGAAATCAGGAACGTTAAAGAACTTTCACTTTTTAGTAGGGAATTAACAATAAAGACGGTAAGTGTGCGCGATCGCGCTGTGTTGTCACGGCAACTAGCTACAATGATTTCATCCGGAATACCTATTCTGCAATCGCTGCGTATTCTTGTCGCCCAAACAGAAAATCCAAAACTGGCTGATATTTTACGGGAAGTTTCATACAACGTGGAAGGCGGGGACTCGCTAAGTAATGCCCTGGATCGTTATCCACAGTATTTTTCTGAATTTTATGTAAGCATGGTCCGCAGCGGCGAACAGAGCGGGCGTGTTTCTGAAGCTTTGGAGCGTCTTGCCGACACGGAAGAAAGAAACTCCAATACTTTAAGTAAAGTTCGTGGAGCTTTCATTTACCCCATCTTTGTTATTGCATCAATGTTGATTTTGGGGATCCTTATGGTGGCCTTTGTTGTGCCCCAGCTGCTTACTTTGTTCAAAGAGTCAGATGTTAAACTCCCGTTTGCAACTCAAGTATTAGTGTTTGTGGCAAACGCCATCAATAACTATTGGTGGTTCATCCTTATTTTCTTGGCTTTGGCGGCGTATCTGATTTATGCCTACTTAAGGACAACAGAGGGCCGATATAATTTGCATTCCTTGCTTTTGCGGCTGCCTGTTGCTGGCAATTTGTTAAAGAAACTGTATCTGGCACAATTTAGCGGCGCAATGGAAGTGCTTGTTAAAAGCGAAATTCCTGTTGTCCAAGCACTGCTGGTTGCACGCGATATCATGGGAAACAAAATATTCAGGCAGATTGTGGACGAGACAGCTGAAGAAGTAAAAAACGGTTCAACAATTTCTGCTTCTTTTGAGCGTTATCCGGAGATACCAATTATGGTATCGCAAATGATCAGCGTAGGAGAGAGAAGCGGAGAACTTGCGAAGTCATTTGGTTCGGTCAATAGGTTCTACCAGGGCGAAGTTAATAACGCCGTAGAAAATATCTCACAGTTAATTGAACCAGTTATCATTGTTATCCTCGGAATTGGAGTGGCCGGGATGATTGTTGCAGTGCTAATGCCAATTTATCAATTGGTTAATGTGATACAATAATGAAAATAATAATAAATTTGAGAGGAGGTGATCGCGTGTGAAA
>CAYNDL010000017.1:0-19444 GCA_964396115.1 uncultured Candidatus Saccharibacteria bacterium | reverse complement strand
CCCGTATCTGACGATATTTAGAATTTCTTCCCTTATCGAATTTGGGTCGTATTTCTTTGATGGAGGGGGTATAACCTTTCGTTGGTGGTTTTTAAATAAATATGTCTCTGTCGCAAGTGATGACATGAGCTGGATAGGTTGGAATAACGTAATAAAATACTATGCATATTATTTTGGCCCCGTTTCAGCTGGAATCATTGCGGCATCTGTATATTTATTTATTGAGAAGAAAAAGATGAAATTTAAAAGTGCCTTATTATTTCCTTCGTTATTTATTGCAATTTTCTTCTTTAATGCTGAATTATTTCCTCGTTTTAACCTTGGTTATTTACCAGAAAGATCCTGGCTTTTCCTTGATCTGGCAGTGTTATTTTTTGCAGGACCTATCTTAAGACGTATTGAAGAAAATCTAAGGAAAAAATATGTTGTGCGAATTGGCTTAACCTTCTTGATGTTGGTTGGCCTTGGGGGCGCGATTTATGTGGCAGATGTGAAAGGGGCACAGATCACAGAGGGCGAATTAGCAGCCGCGAAGGAGTTGTCTGAGATTATTCCTGACAATGCAATAGTCATAACACAGGAGGGAAATAGGGTCCTCTTTGAACAATATGCGAAGTTGAAGTCAGTCGTCCCGCCAGAGAAAGTATTCACGGATGAAGATAAGTCATACAGCATGCGCGAATTTATTAGTGGAATCCTGTCGTCATGTGTTAGAGAAAAAAATGACAGGAAAGTACGATTAGAGGAAGAGGTCTCATTGTTCTTAAATGATCCATTGCTTAATAATGCCGATCTGGATAAAAGTGCTCAGGAATATAAAACCTCGTTTTTAAACGCAAAAAATTGTTCGATAAATGAAGATACCCAGATATTTGTGGCTTTTTCTTTGGACAAAGAACAAAGTTATTTAGCTGGCCGTCCCTACTTCAGGAAAGAAAACTTTTTAGGTACTCACCTTGAATATTTCAAAGAGCCTCTTTTTAAGAAAGTTTTCGAATCTAATTCAATGGTTGCCTGGCGGGTTAGCGAGGAATACATTAAAGCAAAATAATGTGTGGTATTTGTGGTATTGTTAGTAAAGAAAAAGGCAACGGTCTGGAATTGATCGGCGAAATGAATAACAGTCTGGTTCACAGGGGCCCAGATGATGGTAGCGTGTGGACAGACGACAATCTTGCTTTGGGGCACCGAAGATTGTCTATCATAGACCTGACGAAAAATGGTTTGCAGCCAATGACTAGCGCAGATGGTGGGTATGTAATTGTGTTTAACGGCGAGATATATAATTTTCAGGATCTCCGTGAAGAATTGATAGGTAAGGGCTATATCTTTCGTTCCAAAACAGATACAGAGGTGATCATGGCTGCTTATGATCATTTGGGCGACGATTGCGTCAATCGCTTCGAGGGCATGTGGGCTTTTGCAATATACGATAAAAAAAAGCAAAGGGTCTTTTTCAGTAGGGATCGTTTCGGTAAAAAACCTTTATATTATATTAAAACTGACAAATATTTTGCCTTTGCTTCACAGCCAAAGGCTCTGTTGAAATTATTGTCAGGCAATAAAATGATTGACGAAGAAGCACTGTCCTATTACTTAACCTACGGCTACATACCCGGGGAGTATTCAATATGGAAGAGTATTAAAAAGATGGGTGCAGCCACAGCGATGACTTTTGATTTGAATACTTGGGAAACTAAATCCAAACACTTTTGGGATACTGCATCGGTACTTGGAAAATCACTGATTGAGAATAATCTGGAGGAAAAGACGCGGAGCTTACTTTTGCGTTCAGTTAGGAAACGACTTGTTTCGGATGTTCCTGTCGGTGCTTATCTAAGCGGCGGTGTTGATTCATCCGGTATCGTGGCAGCAGTGTCAAAGGAGATCGGTTCACTGTCCAATTTTCATACCTTTTCAATTGGTTTTGATTACGAACGCTACGATGAAACCGGTAAGGCTAAGCAGGTTGCGGAATGGATAGGATCTAGGCACCACAGTAAGGTTTTGGGTTCAAAAGAAGCTTTCGATATCTTGAACAAGTTGCCTGAATATTATGACGAACCGTTTGCGGACTCGTCCATGATCCCTTCTTATGCTCTTGCCGAAATGGCGAGAAGCCAAGTAACCGTTTGTTTAAGTGGAGATGGGGCGGACGAACTTTGGGGAGGATATCTTAATTACATAATGTATTCTTATGTCCACTCCATAAAACAATTCTCTCCTTCTTTTTTGCATAATCTAATAGGAAAAGGTGCTGAAGCCCTTTCTCAAATGGTCACACCTGCAAGAACAAATCCTGGGCTTGCTCTTGGATTAAGGTCATTGCAATGGGTTGGTGACACAAATTCTTCAATATTCGCCAGAATAAGCAGTTTACACGCCGATACTCATGAAAAATATTATTCACTATTTGATAAGTATTTCAACCAGAAAAAATGGCAAGATAACTTAATGCAATCCTATCTTAATACGCATCTAGTTGATGATTTCCTTGTAAAAGTAGACAGGGCGTCTATGGCCAACGGCTTGGAAGTCCGATGTCCTTATCTTGATAGGGAATTTGCTGAGTTTGCCCTCGGAAGTGTTTCGGCGGAGAAGAAAGTTGCTGTAAATGGTGTTCGGTACAAACTTAAAACACTCCTACGACGCGCTTTGAGACCATGGTTGCCGCCACAAATAATTACTCAGGGGAAGCAAGGCTTTTCTTTGCCAATGTCGGAATATTTAGTGAATGAATGGCGGTCGCCCGTGGGGGAAGCGGTGATGGAACTTGCAAGTAGTAATTTTTTGCCGATTTCCAGGAAACAAATTGAGATCACGGTTAGGTTGCACAATAAGGGCGTCGCAGACTACTCACAGTTTATTTATGCGCTGTATTTCTTATCTTTGTGGCGGCAAAAATGGTTGTGATAAAAAAACGTGTTGTTATATTTTGTTTAAACAGGAGCGGTATTTATCATTACGCCACCCAGCTCGTTGGAGCTCTTAAAAGAAGTGGAAAATGGGACGTCATGTTTGTGACTTCTTCCTATAACAAACCAGACTTGATAGAAGATGGAGAAGTTGTAAAAAAATACATCGACGCTCCACACAAGCCGTTACTTTTTCTCGTAAAAACTTTCACACAATTCTTCTCAAAAGATTTATGGAATGACATAGGTAAATTCAAACCAGACGTTATCCATGTAGTTGATGCTTACCCCTGGTACCTAATGTGGAGAAAGCAATTGAAAAAGCACCCCATAATACTAACGATCCATGACCCCGTCTCGCATGTCGGGGAAGTATTTGGTTTCGTCTTAAATTTCATGGTAAGGTTTCTCCTTAGGTCTGCTAGCGCAGTAGTCGTTCATGGCACTTCATTAAAAGAGCAACTTGCCACCAAATATCCACAAGTAAGAATTCAAGTAATTCCGCACGGCAATTATGGTTTTTTTGCGAGATGGCGGAACAAAAAAACACCTCATAGAAATCGTATATTATTCTTTGGGAGGATACTTGAGTACAAAGGGTTGCATTTGTTGATCGATGCGGTCCAGGAATTACTGCTAGAAGGCCTTGATATAAGTTTGGTTATTGCAGGCGAAGGAAATGCCAGTAAATATAAAAAAATGGTCCGTACGGAAAATTCGGGAAGAATTATTTTTGAAAACAGGTATATAGAAGAGCGTCAAGTTGCCGATTTTTTTGAAGAAAGCGAGATCGTGGTGTTGCCTTATTTGGAAGCAACTCAGTCCGGAGTTATCCCAATTGCTTTTTCTTTCGGGAAGCCGGTTGTAGTCACAAGGGTAGGGGCTCTTACTGAAGTCGTTAAAGATGGAATCAACGGTTTAGTTGTTGACCCGAACAATGCGAAAGCATTAAAAGGAGCAATAAAGAGGTTGATTGTGAACGAAAAATTGAAAGAAAAACTTGGTCAGTGTGCTCTGCTCACATCGAACACACTTCTTTCCTGGGAAGGTATCGCTTCACAATATGGCACGGAATATGCCAGATTAATTAATAATGAACATGTATAATTTTACCTATATTAATTGGGCCGACGAGAAATTACTGGCAAAGCTTATTAATCAGAATTCCCATGGAGTCGTCCTAGATGTCGGCTGTGGTAATGCCCGGGTAAAGAAATATTTGCCTAAAGGCACAAAATATATAGGCATGGATGCAAAAGCCGGCTCCGCTGTTACCGTTGTCGGAGATGTCCACCGAATGCCGTTCGAAGACCAATTTTTTGATACCGTTGTCTGCACAGCTGTGCTTGAACACGTCAAGGATGATTCTGTTGTTTTGAAGGAAATTTATCGTGTTCTTAAGCCTGGAGGCAATCTGGTAACTACAATCCCGTTTATCCATCATTATCATAAGGACCCCGAGGATTATAGGAGGTATTCACATGTAGGACTTTGCTCTGCCTTGGAAAATATAGGATTTGTGTCAGTGCAGACGAAGGCTAACTGCGGGGTCTTTACTGTTATAGAGTATGCGTTATTTTGCGTTTTAGTTAATGCAAAAAAAGAAAAGTTATTTATTACCCATTGGTTTCTTTTTCCATACTATATTGTAATTTTAATTTTATTTTTGATTACAAAATTTATTAACTATTTATTTGCGCCTCTGCAAAAGTGGGATACGAGCATGTATGTAGGTGTTGCTGCTGTTGCGCGAAAGCCTTGAGGTATGGATTTCGCAAGATTTCCGTTCGTTGTTGTCGGTAGCGGAATATGGGGGTCCGTTTTAGCAGAAAGGATAGCCTCCCAGCTTCATTCTCCAGTGTTAGTTATTGAAAAACGCCCACATATTGGGGGTAACTGCTATTCCTCTGTAGAAAAAGAAACTGGTATTGAATGCCATGCATACGGAACCCATGTGTTCCACACCAAGTCAAAAGAGGTGTGGAATTATATAACTAAATATTCACATTTTACTTCGTATCAGCACAAAGTTTTTACTGAGTACCGAAACAGGGTTTACCCGATGCCAATATCTTTGGCCACAATCAATTCATTTTTTGAAATTAATCTGCGGCCACATCAAGTAAATAAATTTTTAGCAAAAGAAAGGGGTAAGTATCAGCACCCCGCGAACTTAGAGGAGAAAGCTATTTCTTTGATCGGAGAGCGCCTTTATCGCGCTTTCATCTTCGGTTATACAAAAAAACAGTGGGGGACCGATCCTAGTAGATTGCCAGAAAGCATCATTAATAGATTGCCCGTAAGGTTTGATTACAACACTAATTACTTTGATGATATATATCAGGGGTTGCCAGTGAACGGTTATCAAAGGCTTTTTCAGAATATTTTGAAGGAACGCAGGGTTACAGTTCTTTTGAATACAGATTTTTTTTCAATTCAGAAAAATATAGCGAAGGATGCAACAGTATTTTTTAGTGGGCCTATAGATTCTTTTTTTGGATATAAGTTGGGTCGGTTAGAGTGGCGTTCCCTAAAATTCAAGAGGGAAATTCACCATGTTGAAGATTATCAAGGTACCGCTGTAATGAATTTTGCCGATGAAAAAATTACTCATACACGAATCCATGAATTCAGGCATCTACATCCTGAACGTTCTTATGACCTGAAAAAAACAGTGATCTCAAAGGAATTTCCGGAAAACTGTTATGGTAAAAACGAGCCATATTACCCAATTGACACAGAGAAAAACCATAAACTATTCGAGGCGTACAGGAGGTTAGGCGCAAAAAACTCCAGGATAATTTTTGGCGGAAGGTTGGGTTCTTATAGGTATTTGGACATGGACAAGGCAATCGCTGCAGCGTTGGAAGAATTTAATAGGATACGTAAAATTAAATAGATGTCTCGAGAATTATGTGTCGTAATCCCTGTATACAATGAGGGGATTATCATCGGAAAAGTGTTAAAGGAGTGGAGCGAGGTTTTGGGCTTACTGAAAATAAACTACGAGATCCATGTCTTTAATGATGGTTCAAAAGATGATTCATTAGAGAGCATGAAAAAGGCATTGGAAGGGGATGACAGAATAGTGCTGCATGACAAGAAGAACTCTGGACATGGACCTACGATCCTTGAAGGATATGGTATCGGTCTCGCTAGTGACTGGATTTTTCAGGTAGATTCTGACGACGAAATGAGTGCACGAGATTTTCATGTCCTTTGGGAAAGGAGAGACGAAAACGACTTTCTTGTTGGTGTGCGTGCTGGTAGGAAGTCACCTTGGTCCAGACGAATCATTAGCGCTGTATCCAGATTTGTAGTCCATTTTTTCTATGGTGGCGGTGTTACTGATGTAAATAGCCCCTATCGCTTGTTTAGAACAAGTCTGTTCTTCTCCATCGTCAGTCGCATACCAAAAGATACTTTTGCCCCAAACCTGATTATCTCCGGGTATGCAAATAACAAGAAGGTCCGGATACTTGAGGTTCCGATATCCTATAGTTCCAGAAAAACTGGTCAAGTTTCCATAAAAAAATGGAAGCTCTTCAAGAGTGCCGTTAAATCTTTTTATCAAACTATTAAATTTCGTTTTTTCAGTTGGACGCTCTTTGAAAACAGAAATTTAGTAGTTATTTTGTTCTTGTTCACGGCGGCCTTCTATTTGGGCTGGTATGCATCACCTTTTTTTAGGGGATTTGGGTATGATAAAGAAGTATTTCGTTATGTCGGTACCGTGATTCGGAACGGAGGCAGTCCCTACAAAGATGTTTTCGACCACAAGCCTCCCTTAATCTATTTTTTTTCAGCTTTACTGGGGAAAAATGTTTGGGTTTATTGGGTATCGATGCTTTTTCTGAAATTTACTTCCGTATATCTTTTTTATAAATTAACTGGACAGAAAGTTATTTCCATCCTTGCGGGGTTATATTTTTTGTTACTAGTAAACTACTCTGGCTTTTTGCAGGGCGGGGGACTCACAAGGGAAATAACTTCTTTACTAGTATTTATTGTTCTGGGCTTAGTCCTTTTTTGTCGAAGACATTATTCGCTTTTGCTAGGCATATTTTGTGTGTCTATTCTATTAACACAACAGAATGAGGTGATTGCCGTGTCCCCTGTAATTGCGTATTACGTGTTTAGAAGGCCCTCGTTTGAAAGGTTAACAAAATTTATTACGGGTATTTGCCTGGTACTTGTGCCAACCTTAGCGTACTTTGCAATAACTGGATCCACTACAGATTTTATCGAACAAGCTTTTGTTTTTAACCGTGAGTTTTATGTAGTTGATGGTTCAAACTGGGATTGGGTTCCGCAGGTTCTAGAACATTTGAGGGGGAAGGGGATCCTTGTGCCAGCCCTGTTTCTCGTTGTAGCAAGTGCCCTTAGCCGCCTGGAAAAGAAGAACTATCTCATCGTAGCTTTGGTTACGATCGCGATGGGAATCCAAGCCTGGGCGCTTTCGCTCAGCGCTCAATATCACGGCCATTATTTCTTGGGGTTTGCTCCATTTTTGGCTGTGTTACTGCTTATTCTACTGAGCAATCTTAAGAAGATTACAGCCACATCAAGACCCTCTGTCTACCTGCTAGTTTTTTTATTTGTCATATACATTTCACCGCATGATGATTTTTTTGCAAAAGCGCAGGAACTCATAAAAATCAGTTCCGCTCCCCATGTATACGCCAATTCTTATCCGGCTTGGTCTAATCTGTTAAAAGACGTCGCTGGTCGTAATGGTCAACTTTATGTCTTCCAAAATACACCGTTTTTAGCACTTAATGTGGACTATAACATTAAAGCTCCGACAAAATGGGTGTACATGCATTTTTGGGACCAATATCCCAAAAAAATGAGTGAAAAATTCGGCGATTTCGAAAGCATATTCAGTGACATTGAACGATACGAAACCACGTACATATATGATTGCAGTAAACAAAATAAGTTGACAGACAAAAAATTGCAAGAAAAATGGGACAATTATGTAATTGCACATTACAACGTTGTAGTTGAGGAGACTGGCTGTAACTTATTGCGGAGAAAAAGTTCTTTCGTAAATCGATAAAGTCCTTTTGGAGAGAACTGGCCAACTAAAATTCTTCTGAATATTCAGTTTCGCAGATATTGCCATTCGTGTCCTTAATTCCTTATCTTTGACAAGAATGAAAGTCTTATCTTTAAATTCTTGCCAATTTTTCACCAGGAATCCTGTTTCGCCATTAATAATGACATCCTCTACTCCCTCGCACGCAAAACCGACAGCTGCAATTCCGGCTCCTTGGGCATCGATCAGAGATTGCGGGGAACCCTCTTTTTTTGTGGTTCCAAATAAGAAAAGATTAGATAATTTCATATAATCAAATATTCGTTCCTGACTTACGTGACCAGGCATATTCAACCACGTCCATTGTTTATTGTAGACCTTCTGTCGAAGGTCACCGTCTCCGAGAATATTAAATTCAACAAATATATCTCTGTTTATTTCTTCAATGATTTTTAACATTTCTTCAATCCCTTTGTATACAATGACGCGGCCGACATATAGGGCTATGGGCTTTTCCTGGTCGTGTTCTGTAAACTCAGGAAATTTATAGGCGTTCGGTATCCATATTATTTTCTCGTTCTTTATCCTGTAAAATTGCTTCAACCGTTTAATTTCACGTTTATTTTGCACCAAGAGAAAACTGGGAATACGCAAGAGTATCGGAAGAACTATGCCGTAATGCCAAATACTATAAGGAAGGCTGCGCCAGGAAATGCCGCCACCCCTATGGTGGGCCACAATCTTTTGTTTTTTAAGCGCAAGTAAAATTACTAAAAATTCAAACATGAACAAGTAGTAACTATGCAGATGCCAACAAATATTTTCGGTGGAATCGGAATAAGATAAGACCGAGTGCAGCATCTGCAGAGATGTTTCTAGGGGCACAAAAGCACTTTTGAAGTCTACAGGGAACACTTTGAGTAATATTCCTGATCTATGCGTAACTTCGAATTTTTCTGGAATGTTTTTTGATAGAACCCATAACTCGTGTTTTCTGCCCGAATCATCTTTGCTAATTCCTGCCACAAAGCGAGAAATGGTATGGTCCAAATTGGACCAACCTTCTTTTGTGTGTAGTCCTTTAGAAAAACTCTCTAAACTATGCGGAAGGATGTGAACTATTGTTTGTCTCGGTGACATAATTGTCGATTAAGACAGCCTCTTTCCTAATAGAATTAAACGCGCGCAACACACTAAAGGACTGTATTAGGATGAAAGGATTGAAGATAAAAGTGAAAACACAAACGACTGTTCCAGTCAGTCGCCCATTATATGCGTTAAAATACTGGAAACGATCCCAGAGGAGCAAGGCCCAAGTCTTCGGTTTTCCTAGCTTTTTTGTGCTATAACTCCATTCGTGGATTACTGAGGCATCAGGTATATACCTGATCCTCAGTCCTTTTTCAAATGTTTTTCTCCCAATATCCTCTTCAGTTAAGTACATTAGCATTTTCCGAGTATAGGATTTTTGCTGAAAAAAAATGGACCGAATTACCATGAAGGCATCGCATCCAGCACCAACATCTCTAGCCGTAGAACGATCCCAACCTTCGTAAATATACTGGCGATACCATCCCGGTAACATTGTCATTTTTTTAAGCAGTGGTGCTATGAAGGTGTGCCTGAATATTTCAGTAACAGGCGTTGGGAGATTGTTTGTAGTGATCGTTAAATTTTTCTGTTGGTCATTGTTTCTGATCGCACCTACAGCCGCGGCATACTCATCATTATTGTCCAGAAACTCGATCAATGGATAAACCGATGAATCCTGGAAATAAGCGTCAACATTTATAAGTACAAGATACTCACCCTTGGCCCTTTTCGCAGCAATGTTTATTGCCGGAGCAAAATAAAGATTGAACGGGGGCTCAATGATAAATAGATTTTTTTTGTTGCTACATATCTTTCTGAGGATATTGATGTCATCATTGTTGTTTACGATAATAATCTCATAATCCAAAGAGGTGTGATATTTTTCGATGCTGGTGACGAGTCGATCGAGACACTCGAGACTTCTGTAATTAATTATGAGGAAACTTGCTTTCATTCGAACATACAAATATTAATTCTTCGGCAAATAACCCAGGAAAATATTTTTTAAGAAATCCCAAGAAAAGAGGCAGCCCCGGCATCCTTGTGGCAAATCTAGATCCAGGGAAAGGCAGGGAAATAGTAAAATGCCGGACACTCAGGCCAGCTCCCTTCAAGAGTTCCATTGAACTTTTTATTGTATAAAGTTTACAATGTGTTTCATCAAGTATCCCGTATTTTTTGTAGTCGAAGTGCCCAAATAACAAATTGAACCTAATGGAGTAATGGGCAACGTTAGGCAAAGAAATTACTATCAGTCCATCTTTCTTCAAAAGAGCTTTAACCCTTGAAAGAACTTTTTCGGGGTTCCTTAAGTGCTCTAACACTGCAGCCATAATGATATAATTGAACTCCCCATTTAGTTTCTCAAGGTTATCTAAGTCGTCCAAGTCCATTATTTGCACGCCGTTTAAGACTTTTTCCGCCTCTCTCGCTGCCACTGGATCTGTTTCGATCCCCCATACTTTGCAGTGTCGTTTCTCCTGCAAAAATTTACCCATATAGCCCGTTGAACATCCGATATCTAACACGGAAGAATACGGTTTGATATAACTTAAAACCTGAGAATCTGCAGCAAAAGGTCGCTGGTTTAATTCGTTCTCGTCGAGTACCGCGTCATATTTTGCTCTCTTGAGACCTTCTTGCATTAATATAGATTAAATTATTTCCAAGGAATCGCATATCCGTTATAAGAAGCTTGTATTTATTTAGAATAGATTCGTAGTCGTGGGAAAAGGTGAAATCGTTTATTGAAGCTTCTAGGATTTTCTTATTATCCCTCTTGACTTCCTCTACCAGGATTAAATGATGAAAATTGATGCTTGATAAAGCAGAAAAGTTCTTCAATATTTCTTCTGAAGGAATATGCATGAAAATACCGTGGGCGAGGACAAGATCAACGGATTCATCTAAGATTAAGTTTTCAATGGAAGAATTAATTAAGGTCGTCTTCGGTACGTTTTTTAGGTAATTTTTTGCCTTACTAATTAATGTGCTGCTTATGTCAACGCCAATAAATCTCGGTTTATAGCTCAATTTTTTTGATAACCACCGAATATTTCTACCAAAACCGCATCCAATTTCAAGGATTACTCGTGGCTTAAGATGCTCGATCTCTTCTTCGATCATGTAATGTTGGGAGTAAATTCTTCTTTGCGTAAGTGATTGATCGAAAGATTTCCCCCATTTGTCCCAAAATTGTTCTGGGTTTTCGTAGGAGCCAAATTCTTTTGTAGGGTCAATTTTCTTTTCTAAAAAATTAAGAAAGAAAGTCGTGAGATTCATTGGGGAAGTATCCTCATACTAATTAGTTGGTTTTTGAATTTAACAAGATTATCGTGCCAGGACAGGTTCTCCTTGGCAAACTTAACATTATTTATACTCCCTAAGTTGCCGTGTTTTAGTAGGGCATGGAGTAACGTGGTTGTCGCACTGTCATTCGTTGGTTCACATAGAAAAACGTCAGTATTGCCTTGAGAAAAATATGGGGTATCTCCAACTGCGGTCGCAACAATCACGTTCCCTGCCATCATTGCATCAGGGATGGTATTGGAAAATCCTTCTTCTCTCGAAGTGAGAAGACAAATAGCTGATTCACTTAATATCTGTAATAGTCTCGTCTTTTCTGTGCCTTCGATAAGCTCAATGCTCGCGGGATAATTTATCATATCTTTTATTCGCTCTACAAAATGATTGTCACTCGGGTAACCAACTACTTTTAGTTTCCAGTCTGGAAAATGTTTCAGTATATTCTGGAATGAATTAATTGCAATATCCGCACCCTTCACTTCTAGCAATCTGCCTACATAAACGATTGTTTTTGATTTTCTTTCTTGTGTCCATTCTCTGGCTGATGAACCGTTTGGTAAGACAAATATTTTATCTTTAGGTACATAATTGGAAAGTACTTCCTGGGATTTTGCGACCTCTGTGATTACCATATTGCAAATCATTGTCGGTACTATAACAATTAATTTTTGTAGTAGATTAAATCCGCCCCTTTTCATTATCCGGGTTATGCAGGAGTCAGTTTTTAAGATCACTTTACCGAGACGCAAAAGCGAAAGAAGGCAGAGCAAAAATACATGACCTCTTTCCAGGTAGCCAAATATTATGTTCTCCGATTTAAGCAAACGAGATATAAATTTCCTGGAAGGCCAGAAAAATATAATTCCCTTTACGCGGATGTTGGGTAACCAGACGACTTCGTAAGGAACCGGTTTGTCAGTTTTTTTGTTAGATACGATCATGCAGCCGTAACCATTACGAGAGAAAAAGTCCAAAAGAACGCCAACATTCTTATCGAGGTATGTGCTAGAGAAGTCGTCTACAAAATACCAAAAAATTCTAGGTTTCATTTCGTTTGAGGACAATTTCGAATCCTTCAGAAAAATACGGTCTAATTCGTATAAGCAATAAATAAAAAGTGTAATATAAAAAGGAGGATATGCTTCTATTGTGGCGAAGATAGTTTCGATCGAAATACCAGGAGAAATTAATCACCCTAAAACCGTGGTTTTCTGCGATGCTAATCAATGTAATGGGATCAAACCAAAGTGTGTGGGTCGGATTTATACCCACAGTAGAGCCTAGTTTTAGTGTGCCAGCAAAGTAAGGGAATCCCATGGCATTGGGTGTGGAGATCACAAGAACTCCTTCTGGCCTGAGGAGGATTCGACAGTTCTTAAAAAAGGACCTGATGTCTTCCAGATGCTCAATAATTTCTCCTGCAAAAATGGTGTCAAATTTTTTTGCATTTGCAAAAATTTTTGTCTCTGTTTCGTTTTGAATATCAAGAACTGCAACATTGTATCCTTCGTTCGCCAGTGCCTTAATTTCGCTATCGTCGATATCTGTTCCCAGTACCTCACCGGAGTGTTCTCTTATTTGATCGTGTATAAAATTGTTTTGTTTTCGTGCTTCTGCAGCATTGTGGTCCACGCAACCAAGGTCTAATACTACTTTGTTCGCTAAGTAAGCCTTAGCAAAGCTCACCCTTTCTGAGTATCCTATCAGGTTTCTGATAAAAGGTTTGATTTGGGAAAACTTTTCCGTGTTTTCCATTTTACTGTCGGATGGCTTTGTTTTTAAACCAGTCCTTAATTGTAGAGATAATGTGTTTGATTTCCTTGTCTTTCAGGTCTGGGTATAACGGCAATGTAACAATTTTCCGCCAAACATCTTCAGTGACAGGTAGTTGTTTATAGTAAGGCTTGTATATTTCGTACAAATGATTTGGGAAATAGTGTACGCTCGTCGCAATTCCTTTCTTGCTAAGATGCTCTATAAATTTATCCCTGTTCTCCAGTTTAATTACAAAATTATGCTGTGATGTCCCTGCATAATCCTTTATTGTCAATGGTTCGAGTCCCTTTATGTCCTTGAATGCTTTTCTGTATATCTGGCCAATCTTTTGTCGTTTTCGGTTTAAAAGATCAACCTTCTTAAGCTGTACAAGGCCAAGTGCGGCGATGATGTCACACATATAATAAAGATAACCAACTTCTTGCACGGTGTAGTACCAAGAATAATGAGACCCAATTTCTGAACGTTTCCAGGTATCTTTTGATATTCCCATCCAGCGAAGCCGTCGAAGCCTCTGGTTAAAAGAGCTGTTATTGGTAACTATCATTCCCCCCTGACCAGTTGCTAAGTTTTTTACAGCGTGGAAACTAAAACAAGCAAGATCCCCAAAAGTTCCAAGTTTCTTTCCTTTGTATTCTCCGCCAGTTGCGTGGGCACAATCTTCGATTAAAAATAATTTATGCTTTTTTGCAATTTTTCTAAGCAAGGCCATGTCACAAGCGTGTCCTCCGTAGTGCACGCAAAGAATTGCCTTCGTCTTTGGTGTTATTAGCGCTTCAACTTTTTCGGCATCAATATTTAGGGTGTCAGGTTCGATGTCGCAAAACACCGGCTTGAGGTTGTTCTGTAAGATTGCATGATTAGTTGAGATGAAAGTCATGGAAGTGGTTATCACCTCGCTATTTTCTGGAAGGTCTAAGACTTTAAATGCCAACTGGAGAGCTGCGCTGCAAGAATTCAGGCCCACAGCAAATTTAACATTGAGATATTTTGCAAATCTTTTTTCAAATTCTTCAGTTTTTGGTCCGAGTCCTACCCAGCCAGATTTTAGCACTGTAGACACTGCCTTTATCTCATCGTTATTGTAGGAAGGTTTGAATACGGGGATCATTGCTTAAATTTATAAATAATATGCTCTTAAGCGGCGGAAAAGAGCAACAGATATGAGAGAGTATATCACAATAAGGGACACAAACATTCCGCTTACTCCCCAGGACTTAACTAGCAATGTAGTTAATAAAACAAATATAGCAGCTATTGAAAACATGTATACAGACAGCACCGAAATCTCTTTTTTACCCCGTGAAAATGAGACAACGATCAAGATGTTGGCAAAGAAGTACAGTGATGCATATATACATGAGAATAGGAGCCATAACCAGTTGAAAGCATAATCTTTGCCAAGTAGAAGCAGGTAAATAAAACTGACTATGAAAGAAAGTAATGCTGTTCCGAAAAGAAAGAAAACGGTATGCTTCTTTATGCGATGGAGCAGGTGAGAAATCGAGCCTGCGCTTGATATTGTCGGTAGTAAAACATAGTTAGTTACTGTAAAGGCGAAAGATGTTGCCAACAGTGAACTACTTGTGTACACGCTGTAGAGGCCAACAGCCGCCGATCCCCTGAAGTAATTGAGTATTATCTTATCAGCTTGCATGAGAACTATTTGTGCGATAGAAATCGCTAATGTGAACAATCCATAAGAAAATAGCTCCTTTGCGACATGTTTTTTAATATGAGTTATTGAAAAAAGCTTGCGTGATGAATAAAATGAAAAAAGAAAATAACAAGCAGCGATAGTGGCAGTAGCGTAGAGAAAAAGAGTCGCCTGTCCATTTCCGGATAACAGCAAAATAAATACCAGTAGCAACCCCGTGATTGCGGAGGCAACCTCGAAAAAAGCTGCTTGCTTAAATTTTAAGCTACCGCGCAACACTCCATCACTCCCGTATCTTACTGCCATTAGAAGTGCCATAACGATGCTCACTATATACAGAGGGGTAGGAATTTTTAATATCTTAGAAATAGAATAATAAAAAACCAATAATATACTTGATGTGCACACGGTTGATGCGAACAGAACGATTAGGCCTGTGGAGGCGATCTCCGCATTGTTCCGGGATTTTGGGAGGTAATGAGTAATTGCCGTTTGGATACCTAATGTCATAAGAAGGGCAAGGAGCTGTGCAATTCCCAGGGCAAGACTGTAGCTGCCAAATTTGTCGGGTCCAAGTCTGTGCGCAATTAAGAATGTGGATATCATCCCGCAAGCCCCCGATACTATTATGCCGATCCCAGTGATACTAATATTTTTTAAAAAGGCAGTTTCTTTAATAGAAAAACTTTGGAAAATTTTACTCATGATTTCGCCGGATCATTTGATACATTTTCTCGTACTTTGGAAATATTTCCGACCAGGAAAAATTCTGGATGAGTTCTTGAGATTTTTTACCCTGAATTTCTCTCAGTGAGCTGTCTAGTATTAATTTTTCAATAGATTCAGCAAAGGAATCGGCTGAATCCTTATCGCACAAAAAACCATTGTATCCACTCATAACTAAATCGCTAATGCAAGGTATGGCACTTGCAACAATGGGTAAACCAAAACACATAGCTTCCATTATTACTCCAGGCAACCCTTCTCCTTGCGATGGTAAGAAGAACACCGATGCTTTCTGATAGTAATCGGAGACGTTCGTTGTTGCTCCGACAAAGGTGACATTAGTCAGGTTCAGGTTCCTTGCTTGCTTTTCGAAATAGTTCTTTTCGGGACCTGATCCAACTAAGATAAAAGAACACTTTATTTTTTTATGCTGGATTAAGGATGCGGTTTTAAGGAGTGTCCCCACTCCTTTTCTTGCGTTAAGTAGGCCAACAAACAAAATGACTGGTGGGCTTTGCTCCTCCTTTCCCGTGACAGGTCTAATGTTAATCCCTGTGGGTAAAACAAGGGTTTTTCCCATTTGTAATCCGATTTTTTGTGCAAAAGGAAGCAGTTGTTCACTATAGACAGTTAGCTTCTCAGCGCTGTTTAGGATTGCCCTAAACAAACGCAAATAAAGGCGCATTGCAAAGTTCAAATGCGCCGACGCAAAGAGGAAAGAATGCCCCGGAATAGTGTCGTAAGTAACTATGGTTGGCACTTTAAGGCGATGGAAGTATTTGAGCAACAAGGGGTAAAGGGAATATGCGTAAAACGGCGCCCAGATATGCACGACGTCAGCTCTTTTAAGCTGCTGTCCCATAATTTTGAAAAAAGAAAAGCTATTGGGGTATGGCCAAAGAATACTGCGCACCTCGTGTGCGGGGAGGTGAATTATTTTGATAGAATCCAGAGATTCTGCCGTTGAATCACTTTCACGCCTATCAGAATGCGATGGTTCTCCTGGTGTTAAAATTGTCACACTGTGTCCGTTTTCGACAAGCAACTTTGCTATCTGGATAATGGGCCGACGCATTAAAATGGTCGGATTAACAAAACAAATATTCATTTTTTATTACAGACTGCGGTAAATGACGCCTTTCTCTTTGCGTATAGAAGGGAATAGGGATTTGATGTCTACAAAGACCGGATTGCTATTAGTTAGGCTCAAAATCATATCTTTTTTATCGAGGAAGCAGTCGTGTGCGGTTGCAAGAATAACGGCATCGTATTTGCCTTCAAGTTTGTCTATGGAGGGGATGGCAAATTCGCTTCTTATTATTCCTTTGTCAAGAAAAGGATCATAGCCTACAACATCAACACCTAATTCGCGCAACCTCTTGATTGTCCCTGATATTTTTGAATTTCTAAAATCTTTGACGTTTTCCTTAAAGGTCAATCCCATAACTAATACTTTCGATTGCTGGACAATCTTGCCAGCTTCGATGAGTCCCTTAATTGTTTCTTCTGCAACAAACTCCGGCATATAGTCGTTAATTCTCCGGCCAGCCGCGATAACCTGAGGATGGTACCCTAACTCTTCGGCCTTATGTACCAAGTAGTAAGGATCGACACCGATACAATGTCCCCCCACGAGACCCGGTTTGAAATTTAAAAAATTCCACTTAGTACTTGCTGCCTGTAGTACTTCGTTTGTGTCAATCCCTATTCTGTGGAAGATCAGCGAGAGCTCATTCATAAGGGCGATGTTCAAATCCCGTTGTGTATTTTCAATAACTTTCGCAGCCTCTGCGGTCTTAATGTTCGTTGCCGGAAAGATGCCTGCTTTGCAAATAATGCTGTATACTTCGGAAATTTTCTTAAGTGTTTTTGGTGAGTCTCCTGAAACAACCTTTACCACCTTTTCGAGTGAATGTTCCCGATCACCAGGATTAATTCTCTCGGGCGAATATCCTACAAAAAAATCTTTCTTCCACTTCATACCAGACACTGATTCAATTATTGGCACACACACCTCTTCTGTTGCGCCTGGATACACGGTAGATTCAAAAACAATGACAGCCCCGGAAGGTATGTGGTTCGCTACTGTTGTAGTGGCTTTTTCGAGTAAGGAAAGATCTGGGTAGTTCGTTTTTGTAACTGGGGTTGGGACAGCGATAATAAAGAAACTAGCGTTCTTGAGTTCATTTCCGTTTGATGTGTATGAAACGACGCTTTTTTTAATCTCTTCCCGCGAAACTTCATTTGTGGAATCAAAACCGGCTTTCAGCTCTCGGATCCTCTTTTCCTTTATATCAAAACCAATTGTTTTAATCCCAGTGCGGCCGAACGCTAAAGCAAGAGGCAGGCCGACATAACCAAGCCCTACGACTGCAATCTTGATGTCTTGCAAGTTATTCATCTGCTTTACTTAAATACCAGTCTACAGCTTTTTTAAGCCCTTTGGCAAAGCTTACCTCTGGTTTATAACCCAGTAAGTTCTTGGCCTTACTGATGTCTGCATGCGTCCTGTCGATATCGCCAGGTCTCTTTTCTTTTTTTAATATCTTAGCTTTTTTTCCTGTCAGCGACTCTATTTGTTTGAGAAGTTTATTTATCGAAATATTTTCTCCTCCCGCTATGTTGTAAGTTTCTCCAAATTTAGCATTTTGTGTTTCAGTAGCTAAAATATTTGCCAGAGCAACGTTATCAACGTATGTGAAATCGCGGCTCTGATGTCCTGAGCCGTGTATTTCGCAGATTTTGTTTCTGATTATATTAGTGACAAAGATGGGAACAACCGCAGCATAAGGATCGGATGGGCTTTGCATCGGTCCAAAGACATTAAAATAACGCAAACAAATAGTTTTAAGACCATAAAGTTCATAGAAGAGCCTGGCATAATGTTCTCCTGTAGCCTTAGTGAGTGCGTATGGTGATAGTGGGTTAATCGGAGCATTTTCTTTATTCTTTTTCTTGTTGAGCTTTCCATAAACCGATGACGAAGAAGCTAGAACAACTCGCTCAATTTGGAATTTAGACGAAGCAGCAAGGACGTTCACCGTTCCTCCTATGTTTACTTCGTTTACGGATCTTGGGTCTATGACGGATTGAAGAACACCTCTAAGTGCAGCTTGGTGCAAAATATAATCATTTCCTTTTACCGCACTTTCCACAGTCTTGTAATTTCGAATGTCTCCCCGGATTATTTTCACTTTACTTTTATACTTCGCCAAATTTTTTTTCTTTCCAGAAATAAAATTATCCAAGACAGTAACCTTGTGTCCTGCTTCTATTAGTTTCTTTACGATATTACTACCGATAAAACCGGCTCCTCCAGTAACAAGATACTTTGACATAATGTTTTCAGAATAACGGTCACCTTCCAGGTTCGCAAATGAATTTATATTTGTTTAAGTGCTGTGATCCGCTCTTTTTTCTTTATTTGAAATAATGTTATCCCCTTGGGTATATAGATAAAAATGCCGAATATTACGGCTGAATAAAGCATATCGGCAAAGGCAGTATTTCGGAAAAAAGGGATAGCGTAAGTGTAACTAAGCATGAGTCCATTCAGAGTATGCTCGTACATGCCGGAATAGATCCAGACCGCGAAGTTTGTAACCAAGAAAAAAATTGTTGAGGCAGATAGGGAGGCCAGCGGAACGTTCCAGAAAGGCGCTCTCCTTAATGTTTTTCCAATGAGGACAATGATCGCGAATGATGTATAAACAGAAAGAGTTATTGGCAACGGGCTGAATCCGATGATTGCATCCGAGACTACCATTGATAAAAGAGGGACACCAACGGACCAGGGGAAACGGAAGACAGTCCCCCCAAAAAGAGCCATGGCTGCAATTGGTACAAAGTTTGGAGCATGGGGTACTAAACGAGCAATCACACCGATACCAACTATTCCTGCAATCAATATTATTTGTTGTAAAACTGGTT
>CAYNDL010000016.1:0-20422 GCA_964396115.1 uncultured Candidatus Saccharibacteria bacterium | reverse complement strand
CGTCCAAAACCAAGCAGAACGATCGCGATGGAACTGAGGATGCCGAGGACAACAAACACCTCGACCCAGCTCACAAGATTCTCAATCATTTTCTTACCTGCCTTCAGCAGGCCTCCAGTATTGTTATCTATTTCCCGTCTCTGGCGGCTTAACCTTCTCTAGGAAGGAGTGCACCACAAGGATGTAAGTCGCCATAGACGGAAACCGCACCAGTTAGTGCGGACCCGTTGACGGGCTGTAACAAGGAAAGAGTGCGATATTAATAATTGATCACAGAATGACAAGTAAAGACTTGGGCAGTCCTTTCCATCACGCTGAATCGCCATTTATCGCTCCTGCTGTTTAAGCAGTTGGATTCCAGGGGTAGCGAAGCGGCAATTACCGCTGCATCCCTGCCTTTTCCTTGAATCCCGTAGTTTAGTTGTCAAAGGGGCCAGCTCTCTCAATCCAGACCCTTATAACTTTGAAGGGGTTATGATACTCCTTCATAGCGATTTTGTCAATACTATAGTTTAAACAACTATAATTTACGGCTTTCAACAGCCAATAATTAAAGTCATCATTTTTGACAATCTAACGCCCCACCACCCGTAAATCAAGGATCCGCTAGAGGAGTCCTGTATTGAAGGGCCTCTGCCAAATGGTCCTTCTCGACCCCTTCAGCACCTTCCAAATCAGCTATTGTTCGGGCTACCTTCATCGTCCGGTGCACTGCACGTGTACTAAGTTTAAGGGTGTCGGCTGCTTTCGCTAGGAGATTCCTCGTTTCCATCGACAGCACACAGTGTTTTCTGATCTCTTCTCCACCCATTTCTGCGTTCGTTATTGAGCGGCCAAATCTTTGCGTTTGTTTGGATCGGGCATTAATTATCCTATGCCTTACATCAACAGAAGGTTCCGATGTGAATGTATCAAGAACAATATCAGCACGGACAGCCGGCACATGTACATGAAGATCAATACGGTCCAGAAGAGGACCCGAAATTTTTCTCTGGTACCTCGCAATTTCTCCCGAGCTACAAGTACAGACTCGGCCAGTGTCTCCTGAAAAACCGCAGGGGCAAGGATTCATTGCTGCAACTAGTGAAAAGCGTGCAGGAAATGCATGGCTTCCTGCTGCTCTACTCACAGTCACATATCCATCCTCAAGAGGTTGCCGCAGGTGTTCGAGAACATGACGCGGAAATTCGGCGAACTCGTCTAAAAACAAGACACCGCGGTGTGCGAGCGTTACTTCCCCTGGTTGAGGTGATGTTCCTCCGCCAATTAAGGCGACCGCTGATGTCGAATGGTGTGGCGATCGAAAAGGTCGTTGCGTCATTAATGATTCCCGTACTGACAGTAGACCCTTGATGCTGTAAATTTTGGTAACTTGAAACGCCTCATCCTTACTTAACGGTGGAAGTATTCCGGCAAAAGCCCGAGCTAACAATGTTTTGCCCGAGCCGGGCGGACCATGCAAAAGAACATTATGTCCTCCAGCAGCCGCAACTTCCAACGCTCTTTTCGCATGTTCCTGACCGGCAATTTCCGCAAAATCAGAGAATACATTATTTTGTTCGTTATTATCGTTCCTACGCTCCGCTAGGAATAATTCTTTTCTTTTCTCAAGAAAATCAACAATGTCCCGCAAACTATCAACTCCGAAGACTCTGCCCCCGGCCAATAATGCCTCTTGTGCATTCTCCTTTGGTACAAACAAAATGAGATCCTTTTTTGAACCAACAAACTCCCCGACAGCCACACTGCCCAAGATCGGCCGTAATGATCCGTCGAGCCCTAGCGAACCAGAAAACACCAAGTTCTCCACCTTTGCAGTAAGTTGACCGGATGCAAGCAGGAAAGCCAGTGCGATCGGTAAATCGAATTGTGGCCCCTCCTTCCTTAAATGAGCAGGTGCAAGATTTACGATAGTTCTATGACGCGGAGGTATAAACCCGGAATTAACCAAAGCGGCGGTTATTCGCTCCTTTGCTTCTTTGACGGCAGCATCGGGTAAACCAACAATAGTAACACTAGGCAGTCCTGGCATTACTTCCACTTCAACATCTATGGGTTCGGCATCAAGGCCAATAATCGTAACTGAGTGAACTAAAGATGACATGAATATATTATACGTTCATATATTAAATTACACATTGACCTGATGCGTAATCTAAATTATTTTCTAGTGACCCGTTTCTTGTTCATTTTGGAGAACTCGCATGGAGCTGCCCGATACCCTACCGAATCTCTTGGGACTACGCTTTACTGTCCTCAGGAGAACTGGCAGTGAGTGGCTGGATCCCGAGGTCAAGGCACTACTGGGGTTTTACCAAGTTTTCCTCGACAGCCGCTTTAAACGGGATCTGATTATCCTCGGTGAGCAATCACGTGAAAAGATCCAGGCACTGTTACCAGGAAAAACGTTTCAATTTCGGATCGTCGAAGGAAGACACCCAGCACGACTCCCCTTCCGTCCACCGATCCCCCAGAAGACGACCCTTCCCCAACCATAGCCCATACGGCTATGGTTTTTAACTTTTATACAAACAGGCTCCGTTGAATGCGGAGCCTGCTGTTAAGCTATTTATTAAATTTTGCTTCTCTTAGAAAACTCAATCATCGATATCGCTTTCCAAGCTCTGCGTTCTGCTTCCCCCTTTGAAAGGCCGCTCTCAAGATATGCATCGTCGTAAAAGACCCGTCGGGATCTTCTCCAGCCTTTTTTCTTCCCCCCTGCAGACATCATTTCACCTCCTTATTTTTATTAATTGTTATTTGAAACTCGAGTTAATTAAAGAGCAGTTAGCACTACTACTTACGCGCTGCGTAAAAGTCTTCCCAAGTAAACAACTATAATCGCACCGATGATCGCAACAACCATACTGTATACGTTAAACCCGGTGACTCCCGGCTGTCCGAACAGTGACATCACAAACCCACCAACCAATGCGCCAACAATTCCCAAAATAATATCCCATCCAATACTTGTGTTAGACCTCGTTATCGCTGATGCAATCCATCCCGCGATAGCTCCAAGAACTATCCAAAGAATTATCCCCATTTATCTCGCCCCCTTTCGCATAATATGTTCGTCCGATAAATTTACAAATCGTCTTACTAAGCGATGTTAGTAACAATGACGATACAACTAATTCATCTGACCCGTAGTGAAGAACAACACATTCAACCTGGAATGCGCCCTATTTTTTTGACAATTTTCCTAAGCTTTTAGAAATTCTTTAAACGCTTGGTCGTTTCGTTCTTGTAACCCGAAGTTGTCTAATTGTAACCAGCATTATCCCAATAACGATAACAACATCTGCGACGTTAAAAGCACCGAGTTTCCCTACGATAAAAATATCTGTCGTACCTCCCTTGGTTATTCTTTCGATAAAATTACTAAGACCTCCAGCCACGATCAATGTCACTGCTGTCTTTTCCGCAAAGGACTTCGTGTTCAAAAACAGCCAAGAAAAAACAACCAGGAGACCTAAAGAAATAAAAATTGTCACAGGTAATGGTGCAAGCCCAAACAAGCCTCTTTCATTAAAATAGTACCCGACAAAACCAACATGAAGACTGCCAGGTAATTTTTCCGCCGCAAGAGATTTTACAAATAAATCAAACGCAACCACAGCGGCTGCAATCACAACAATGAATGTTTTTTGTCTGACCATTCAGGAAAGACCAACGGTTAATTTACCGATTAGACTTGTGTTCAAGACAAGTTACGGCAGCAGGTTCTGCTTGTAAACGTTCTTTTTCAATTTCTGAACCGCATTTTTCGCAAAGACCATATTTACCGGCTTCAATGTTTTTCAAGGCAGAGTTAACTTTGACTAATTGTGTTTCAAGCAAACCTTCCCTACCCACGCGGGAGTAATACTCTTCTTCCTCTTGGGCGTTCTCCGATTCACTTCGTCCGTAGTCAGGAAATTTTGCATCATAATCACCAGCAAGTTTAGAATCCTTTGCTGTAAATGTTTTTAGTTCTTCTTCAATTTTTTTCTTTTCTTGTAATAAAGTTTCTTTTTGCTGCTCTACAAATTCTTTTTCGAGTGACATAAATGTTTGTTAATAAAGGAAAAGCCCCACATGATTGGCCATAAAAAATGTTATATGCCTAGTGGGGCTTAGCCCCACGAATCAGCACGGCATCCATGCGCTTTTGAACAGAATTTATTCCGTACAAAAGTGCATGGAGGCCATGACTTCTAGACGCGTGGAGCGATGCACTTACTCTTCTGCACGCAGAGCAAGTTAGTGACTCCGATCTTCTGGTAGAGAAAAAGATTAATCTCCCAAAAACTCTTTTTCTAACCGCTTAGTTCCTCCAAAGATCAATGGTGCAATCTTTTCGAGGTTGTTTGTGTTTGTTTTTATAGCGAGTGCGTGCACACTCATTTGGTCAGAGACACCGTACGACCACTAATAGGGGGAGATTAGTGGTCGAACGGTGACTCCGATTTTTTTGAGGAACCTTCGACCAATCGGATATTAAATTTCTAACGAACTAACTTACTACATAACTAATAATAGCAGAACTTTTGCCTCCCGTCAATATCTTTGGACAAAAATTATTTAAAAAAGCCCTTATAGGGCAATATACCAAGCCTAGATCTAAAAAATTATAGACTAAATTTAACAATATTTTGTTAGCTATATTGCAACTTTTCCACATCCCATAAAAAGACTGTCACTTATTAAACACGCCACGGTATCATCGTGATTTTTACTGCCAATACTCCTCCCCGCTATGTCCACCACATCTTAATTAAGGACAGAGTACAAGCAAAACTTTAGTCATCGATTCACATAAAGATTTTTTCGAGGACAAAACTAACTCATGCTTCTTTAACAATTTACGCATACACAACACACTTAGTCATTTTATGACGCATATACAACTCGCATTACAAGTTAACTTAAATATTAATATTCAGTAACCATAAATTATCTCATTTGAAAATTATTCCTAGGTCTTGGATTTATTTTGCTACAAGCAGAACGAAAATAATAAACCCAAAATACTTTGCAAGTGAAACAAAAGTCAGCGAAGAATAATAATAAGTTTTTTGTAAATTTTATGAGATTAATGATCGTGTATTTCAACCTTTAAAATATTTGTCGCAATAATATTTGCGACATTGATACTTTTTGCATCAGTAAACCTCTGTTTGTTTTCGGCATAGCGTAAGTATTTGATAGCAATTTTGGCTGTACACAAATAATGTTCAGCTTGACTACTTTTGTTGTACACCTACTTTATTATTACTTTTTTAAAGTCTATGAGTGTTAAGAAAAACAATTGTTTTTTAAAATTCAATAATTTTTATGTGAATATCGTTAATGTTTTTTTTGCTACTACCCTTCCCCACCGGAAAACTAAACACGCTTTTTTTAAAAAGGTTTTTTTGCTGATATAAATATTTTTGAATAAGAATTTGTTCGCTATTTGCATATCGCTTTATTTAACTCATTTTGTAAATTAATTGTACAAATAATTTTGTATAACTATTTTTGCTGATTATTATTTTATTTTTTAATTTTGTTATCGATTATGTGATTCATTTTGAACTAGTATTGAAATCCATTTTTTCTTACTTCTTGAGCTTTCGATTAATTTTTATGTGATGAGTTACAATGCAGCACAATAAAATATATACAAATTATTCGCGTGCTATCTTAGAGCACTAATATTGAATGCGACCATATTATTTATGCATTCATATTTTATGCGTTTCATTTTCATTGTCTTCAACCGATGACATTTTTTAGTATTTTTAAGAGCTAAATATTTTATTAAATTATGATTTTACTGTTAAGAGTTTTGCTTTGATTGCACCAAATGGTTACGGGTTTATTCAATCTTCGTGTGCCTTTATTTTTTTTAACGGCCAATCTTTTTTCTGTTTAGATTATTAGCAACTTTATTCATTTTTAAATAAGCTTAGTCAATTATTTTTATATTTAGGATGTATGACGAGTACGTGATTGATTTGAGTTAACTGTTTGATATAAACCTAAAAGAATTTTCTAATTATTTTTGAAGCGAAAATCATTAGAACAAATTAAGTATCAATAACAAATATACATTTCTCCTTTAAAGAAGTTGGCTGGCGAGCAATGGGTTCAACTAAAACCGTGTAATCGCCTGTCATGGAATACTGCTTCAATTTGTTGGCACAGATCGATCATCCCAGACTTCATCCTCATACAATACTTTCTGTTGATCATTCACACTTCACTATTGGTTTTTATTGCCATACTGGTAATACGTTAGTTTTTAATTTAAGAGCAGACCGCCGACAGACTCGTGTTAATGCTTAAATCAATAAAGGTAATGAAATGATCGTCCATTAAAAAAACGGGAGACAGTCGTGTCTCCTGTTTTTTACTTTTTAAATTTCTATGGAATTGCCACAATCCCGCTGAATGCCTGGGGTGTACTGCTTGGTTCGATGTATAGGAACGCAAAAGGCCTGAAAATTGTCACCCAGAGTGCTGGTACCTTAGATGTGGCAGCACTGTCCAAACGTACATATTGCCACTGACCAGCGCCAGCGTTAAGCCCTGCAAGTAACGACATGAACGAGGCTCCTTGGTCTTGATTTTGGTAAGTATTAATTAATTCAAACATACTATCTTTCGACGTAGACACTACCAACAAGTTGTCCAGTACCGCGTAGTCAAAAGTATGGTTAGCGTCACCGAAATTCACAAAACGGATGGTTACATCTTTATAGGACGTTTCTCCAAACGAGGCATCGGCGTACGATGCATTACCGATAAGCTGCCCAAGTTTATTGAATGCTTCCTCGAGACCATTCATCCCAGCAACTGCAGTTTCACGGCTATTCTCTTTCAACTCTATTACAGCAAATCCGTCGATTGTCTCCCTCAACGATCCTGCCACATAACGACCCGTAGTCACATTTTTGAGATCCGTTAATGTCTTGGAACGAGCATTTAGGGCGTTCAAGAAATCTTGCATTTTGGCGTTGTTGGACTGACCCAGGCGCCACTCATCCACATTTGCCTCTAGATTATTGTGACCAGCAGCAGCGACGACGGAAACCGGGACCGGTTTCAACATGTTCTGCCACACTACCTGCTCGTTGCTGACTTTTTTCTTCGGTCCATTATTCATTCCGTATACCGCCACTGTCCCCTGCTTCATTTCAGACGCAAACGTTATCAATGTTGAATAATCAACATCTATGGGCAGATAAACATAAGACTTCAAAAACGTCGGCACTTGCCCCTGCCGTATGTACAAATATTCATTTCCTTGAGGCAACTTACCCACCAAACGCCTAAAGTCATTAGTTTTGCCGAGAGGTTTATTGCTTAGGCCATCGACTCTCCCGGATTGTGCAGCTTCGATCAAGGCTGTAGCGCCAGAGGCCAAAGTTTTTACAACGATGTTTGGGTTATCAGTTTGGGGCGCTTGCCCATCAACAAGAAGCATCTTTATCGGCTCTGAGGGTGATGCACCGGGAAGCGCTACGTAAACAATGTTGTTCCAGCTATCTCCGAGTTTTTCCTTGGTTAAGCCAAAATCGCCAATGAAACTATCAAGTGCGACCTGCTGCAACACGCCTTTTTCCCGACTCACATTCATAAAAGCGACCGCCTCTGCCGGAATTTTGTCAGCTATTGTTCCCGATTCACGTGGCCACAAAAGCCACGAGCCCCAGACACCGCCACATATAACTAAAGCAAGAATGACACCAACTACCAAACTTAGACCAACACCCTTCCTTTTCTCAGTTTCAGGTAGAAAAACTTCGTTCCCCTTAACTTGCTGCTGTGACTTTGCAACGCCCCCAATCCTAACTTGTGGAATCGGAATATTAGCCTTCCTGGGATCGCCATAAAATACCTCAGGAGCATTATTAGGTTCTGCATTCCTTTGTGGGGTTACTCCGTTAACTGGCACCTGCTGTACAACCGGAGGCGTTCCCCGCGATGCCTCAAGAAGGTCGTCGGCCATAGTGCGAATAAAAGGCATAGCAAAAGTAGCAGAAAGAGCTTCTTCTGCTGCCTTTTGCGGTGTTTTGGGAATTTCGCGTTGTTGGTCTTGATTCATTTTTGTTTGGTGTCTTGGGGAAAACCCTATCTCTTTTAGTTTACATGTTTTGCGCGCTTGTGAGAAAGGTTAATTCTTCCCTGATCGTCTATCTCGGTCACCACAACAGGAATGACGTCACCGATTTTAACGATATCCTCTACCCTGTTGACTCGTTGAGGGGCTAGCTCTGAGATATGCACCAGACCTTCCTTTCCAGGGAGAACTTCGACGAAAGCTCCGAACTTCATAATACGCGTAACGCGGCCGTCAAAGCGTTCACCAGCAACAACTTCCCTAGTAAGGCTTTCAACCATCTGTTTAGCTTTTTCCATTGAATCGCCGTCTTTCGCAGTAATGGTTACCAGACCGTCATCCTCTACATCGATATCTACCTTTGTTTCCGCAATAATCTGGTTAATATTCTTTCCTTTTGGACCGATAAGGTCACCGATCTTTTCAGGATTTATACGAATAGTGAGGAGACGTGGAGCATAAGGAGACATCTCTTTTCTTGGTTCTTTTATTGCGGCCTCCATGGTTTCCATTATGTGCAGGCGGGCAACTCGAGCTCCCTTGATAGCTTCTTCAATAATCTCCAATGGGAGACCATGAGTCTTGATATCAACTTGCAACGCAGTAACACCATTTCTTGTACCTGCAACCTTGAAGTCCATATCGCAACCTTCATCTTCCATTCCAGCGATATCGGTCAAAACCACAGGCTTACGATTCTGCCCTTTCTCATCAGTTACCAACCCCATAGCAATACCAGCGACAGTGGCAGGCACCGGAACACCAGCATCCATCAAAGCAAGCGAGCTACCGCAAGCTGAACCCATTGAACTGGAACCATTAGACGATAGAACTTCAGAAACTGCCATAACGGTATAGCCGAATTGTTCCTTATTCGGAATCAACCGTGCCAGTGCTCGTTCCGCTAGGGCACCGTGTCCGATATCGCGCCGGCCAGGTCCTCGATTCGGCCGTACTTCATGTACAGAAAAACCGGGGAAATTATAGAAGTGCATATAGCGTTTCTCGAACTCCTCATCAATCATTGTATCCAGGATCATGGAATCACCGGGAGCACCGAGGGTAACTGTAGTTAAAACCTGCGTCTCCCCTCTCTGGAAAAGGGCTGAGCCGTGAGTTCTTGGAATTACTCCTACCTGTGCTTTAATTTCACGAACCTCATCAACCTTCCTGTTGTTTACGCGTTTTCCAGAATCAAGAATGAAGTCACGGACGACTTCCCGGTATGTGTCTCGAACAACCTTTTTTGCCAAACTCGCATCATTTGCCTCCAAAGCCAAATCCGCAATAATTTTATCGGTCAAAGTAGCGAACTTGTTCTCTATATCCATTTTCTTGCCACCAGCACTTACGATCTCTTGAGCCGTCGGCAAAGCTGCATTTCGTACCTTTTCGGTCAGTTCAGGCGACGCGGTTGCCGAAATGTATTCGGATTTCGCAACGCCAATCTCTTTTTGGATTTCCGCAATTAACTTAGCTATTTCAACAGACTCCTCCCGCCCGAATTTGATTGCTTCAAAAAGATCAGCATCTGCCACTTCTTTGCCGTCAGCTTCAAGCATCACCACTTCCTCGGTAGTAGTTGAGACAATTAAATCCAGATCACTTTTATCGAAGCTGGCTACTAACGGATTTACTACGAACTTTCCATCGACTCTTCCAACACGTACCGCGCCAAGTGGTCCAGCCCACGGCACTCGTGAGATAGACAAGGCGGCACTAGCTGCGATCATGGCCGGAACATCAGTTTGGTGTTCACCGTCGTAAGACAAGACTGTTGTTACAACCTGGACATCATTCAACATGTTATCCGGGAAAAGTGGACGAAGCGCCCTATCGATCATTCGGCTCGTCGTAATTGCCGTGTCAGTCGGTCGACCTTCCCTTTTAACAAAACGGCTACCTTTTATTTTCCCTGCGGCATAATACTTTTCCTCATATTCAACCAATAGTGGCATATAATCGACACCGGGCCGCGCTGTACTCGCCATAACTACAGTTGCCAATACGAAAGTACCGCCAACCTGGCACGAGACCGAGGCGTCTGTTTGTGGAGCTAGACCTCCAACCTTTAAAATAAACTCTTCTCCAGCGATGGTTTTTTTAAATTCCCGAGAACTAGGAAATTCCATATTTTTTACCTTTCTTTCCGCTGCCTTCGTTCCCTTCTCTGATCGCCACGCAACAAGGTTTTTGAGAAGTGTACCAACACTTCAATAAACCATGTGTGTGTAGAGACCAAGAACAGGATACGCGTTCCTGGAAAGCTACGGCACGAATGATGATAAGGGAACGCCCGAGGGATCCCTTAAAACCTTGCTTCAGGGATTCCTCCAACGCTTCTTACCCTTTAAGCTTGAGTTTTTTTATGATTTGTGAGTACCGAGAAGGATCTTCGCGCTGCAAGTAAGTAAGCAGGCGTTTCCTTTTGCTCACCATTCCCAATAAGCCCCTGCGGGAATGTTGGTCCTTCTTGTGACTCTTCAGGTGCTCTGTCAACTCAGAGATCTTCTCGGTGAAGATCGCGATTTGAACTTCAGGAGACCCTGTATCGGAGTCATGCAAACGGTACTTCTGAATAATTTTCGGTTTTTCCGCGTCTACTTTGCTCATACTTATGGCGTATAACGTAACATATAGGCTAAAAAGAAGCAAGGTAGGCCACTAGCCTACCCGGCAACTGTCTTGTTTAAAATGCTCAACTTCCCACTTTTTCCGGCTTTTTCCTAGTGTGAACTCCTCTTCCCTTATTCCCAGACCCTTTCCCGACCACAAATTCAACATCGTCCCCATTTAATTGCGCAGTTATTTCCGCTCCGCGAGGAAACGTTTGTCTAAGCAACGCCGTCGCCAAAGGATTTTCGAGACGACGTTGCACTTCCCTCCGCAGCTGACGTGCGCCAAAACTGGGATCAAAACCATCTTGCGCGAGGCGATTTCTCACATCTTCGCTAACCTTTAATGTATACCCTTGCGCATGCATGCGACGGCTTACTTCCTGCAAAATAAGATCGGTTATCTGTTGAACATTGGCCTTTGTTAAGGCATGGAAGACAACGATCTCATCCAAGCGATTCAAAAATTCCGGACGAAACACTTCCTTAAGATGCTCCAATAAAGCCTGTTTAAGCTTGTTCCAAACATCCGAATTAGGGACACCCAAAGAAGTGGCTTCGTGGATTTCCTTACTTCCGACATTGGAAGTCGCAATAATAATTGTATTTTTGAAATCTACCGTCTTTCCTTTGCCATCCGTTAGCCGTCCATCATCCAGTACCTGAAGCAGGACATTCATAATGTCCGGATGAGCTTTTTCTATCTCGTCCAGCAAGATTACACTGTAGGGCTTTCTTCTAACCCTTTCGGTTAGCTGTCCGCCTTCTTCATAACCCACGTATCCAGGAGGAGATCCAATCAAGCGAGCGACTGAATGTTTCTCCATGTATTCAGACATATCAATTCTGATCATCGCATTGTCGTCGCCGAATAATGTGTTGGCTAGAGCACGGGACAATTCGGTCTTCCCCACTCCCGTTGGGCCTAGGAACAAGAACGAGCCGATAGGACGTTTAGGATCTTTCATTCCTGCACGGGCCCTCCGAATTGCTTCCGATACAACTCTAATCGCCTCTTCCTGGGCAATCACTCTTTGGTGCAGTAGTTGTTCCAGGTTCAGCAAACGATCCAGTTCCGATGCAGACAGTTTTTCTACAGGGATACCTGTCCACTGCGCGATGATCTGTTCAATATCCGAAGCAAGAACTTCAAGGTCAGTAGTTCCACGTCGCTTGTGCCATTGTGATTGCATGTCAGCAATCTCTTTGTTTAACTTCTCCAATTCGGCAGTTAAAGTCTTAGTTTTCTCCTTATTATTTGCACGTTGCGCCGCTGCCTTCTCCCGCTTCAAACGTTTGATTTCAACTTCCTTGTGAGACATCTCTTCCGGCTGCTCAAGGGCGGACAATCGAACTTTAGCTGCTGCTTCATCCATTAGATCAATTGCTTTATCAGGCAGAAACCTATCGCGTAAATATTTGTCCGAGAGAACTGCGGCTGCCTGGATTGCTTCATCAGTAATTCTGACTTTATGGTGCGCTTCATAGCGATCCTTCAGTCCACGTAAAATTTCGATCGAATCGGCAACTGACGGCTCTGCCACCATGACTGGCTGGAAACGTCTTTCGAGCGCCGCATCTTTTTCGATGTATTTCCTGTATTCGTTTAGTGTCGTAGCGCCGATTGCCTGCAGTTCCCCTCGAGCTAATGCCGGTTTCAAAATATTCGCGGCATCTAGCCCGCCACCTTCCCCTGTTGAACCTGCCCCAACGACTGTGTGAAGCTCATCGATGAACAAGATTATCCCTCCTTGGGCTTTTTGTATTTCATCGATTACTTTTTTCAATCTTTCCTCGAATTCACCGCGGTACTTTGTACCAGCCAGCATGCCTGGCAAATCAAGCGATAGTACTCTTTTACCATTCAAAACTTCTGGCACAGTTCCTGCTGCTATGCGGGCTGCAAGTCCTTCTGCTATGGCCGTTTTACCAACACCAGGTTCACCAATCAACACGGGATTATTTTTTGTACGTCTGCTCAAAATTTGGATAACGCGCTGCACTTCCGATGCCCTTCCGATAACCGGATCTAGTTTATTCTCATGCGCTAATTGAGTAAGATCCCGTGAATATTCGTCTAAAGTCGGCGTCTTACTTTTCTCCACAACGGGTCCTTTCTTCTTTCCTTTCGCTCCGACTAAAGATAACAGTGCCTGTCTCGCTTTTACTTCAGTAATGCCGTACTTCTTTAAAGTCTGGGCGGCTAAACCTTCCTCTTCCATAATCAAGCCAAGCAAAATGTGTTCACTTCCAACATAGTCATGCTCAAGATTCCTGGAAGCATGGAAAGCGAGCTCCAATGCCTGCTTCGCGCGGGGAGAAAGTTCTGGTTCAGCAGTGTGAGGTTCCCCGGCCGGGGTATTCTCTTTTAAGTAACTGATAAGGTCATCAGGATTTACATCTAATGCTTTCAACAATTTAGCTCCCACTTCAGGTTCCTCCGCTACCCCAATCAACAAGTGTTCCGTGTCCAGATATTTTACCCCTCTCTCCTGAGCTACGGCGGCAGCTTTCGCCACCACTCCCTTAGCACGTTCCGCAAACATTTCCAATATGTTTACTCTTTCTTCTTCTCGAGGCTGCCAGCCTGGAACGCGCCGGGCACCAAGAAAAGGGTCATTAAAGAAGGACCCGAAATCAGCAAATTCTGAACCAAAGACCTGCAAATCCTCTGCGCAGGTATGACAAAGATTCATCCGTTGTTCCTTTCCATTAACGGTGCGCAGAAGCGTTAGAGCAGCTGGCCGAATTTTGCAATTTTCACATGTTGTTGTTGCCATAGTTATTTTCTCCTTTACCCCACAATGAGGGTTATGTCAAGAGTTTAATGTTTAGACTATTCTCTTCAACCAAGATTGTTTGACGTTCCCGACCACCATCTGTTAGTTTGGCATTTCATGGCGTCCATCGTTCTAATTATACGGAAAAAACCATCAGAATTTGAACAGCAGACTGTTCTGCAATTATTGTGGGAATACAAAAAACTTGGTCATGAAGCACGAATCATAAAAAAAGGTTTTGGTTCCTTCTTCAAGATTCTCTTCGCAAAAGCCGACATCTTCGATTTTCATGGTGCCTTCACCGCCTTTTTGCTCCCCGCCGCAAAATTACGTTTCGGTTCATCGGTAATATTTTCCTTGCATGACCAGGAGGAATTCCAACCAGAAAAAAGATTCCTGCAAAGAACGTACATCCGCTTCGGCACATGGTTCGGCATCCGTCTGGCTGACCAGGTGGTGACTACTCAAAAGATGCTGCAATACGTTACGTTCCGTCGCTTCCATACTCTTCCCCGTTATGTCCCGCAGGCAGTTACTTTAGGGATCAAAAGAAAGATAGGCAAAAGAATCGTTGTGATTATTTCCTCAGCGGAAACGTTTTTGCGTGTTCGGAAATACATCAAACAAATCAAGGGCGAAAATATTGAAATGTTAAACATAACCGACGAGCAGAGGATATTTGATACACAGAACAAGGAATTACTTCGACGCGCCCATTCGATTCTTCTCCTGCAGCCACTCCGATTCGCGGGGACTGTTAGACAGCTCGCGCTTTACGAAGCACCGATTATAAGTATCGAAACTCCCGAACACCAGGAGGCATTGCGCAATAATGCGTCATTTATTCCTGGTTACTCCTCCAAACTTGTTCGCGCTGCCCTCAAGGAGCAGCATGAAAAATACAAACAAGCGAAAGTTGAAGCACGCAGACTTGCTCAATACACTGCTCGTCTTTTCTCATGGGACCAAGTAGCGGACGAATACCTACACATATACCGAAAAACAAAGTTACAAAAAGTTCCAGTGGACTCGTTGACACGCCGCGAGCTGGCTTAAAAAAACCACGGAGCTAGCCGTGGCTGGGTTGATCAGAAAAGGTATGTGGGTCTCCTTCCATATGGTCGCGGATGTTGATTGGAGGAAAAACAACAGCGACCTTCTTGCACTCCTCGAGATTCGTTCTTGCAAAGCCGCAGATCAGCCAGTACACATGCTTCATGAGACGAAAGCGGAGCGCGTTTTTTGTGATGTCTGGGAGTGAGTAAATGGTGCATATCAGCTCGTCTCCAAGACCTTCCTGCACCCTATCCGACGGCATAAACACGGTCACGTTCATGGGAGTGATTCCTAGCTCGGCGATGCTGTTAATGCCGAACTGCAAATCCCTAATGAAACGTGCCAAAAGTTCCTCGTTCATCTGGGGGATACCTTGGATAGTGAGGATCAGCATGATTCGTATCCTGTGACTTCGGGAGACAAAAAGGACAGATTCCTAATTTATATTTAATTAATTAGAAGTTCAAGAACTGTGGGAATCGGTCACAAATATTTTTCCTGACGGAAAAATTTAGCGACCCTGGCTCGCGGCACTAGCCTTGCTTCACAAACTCGTGCAACGCTCCGCCTTTCGATTCCCACACGTGAGCCAAGCAGTTGGCTCACTCTAACACAGTAAAAAGGGCTGCCTGAAAGCAGCCTTTTTACTGTGTGGGCACGGTGGGAATCGAACCCACACGACTTGCGTCACATGGTCCTAAGCCATGCGCGTATACCGTTCCGCCACGTGCCCTTAGTTAATAAAGTGTGCGTTTAATTACTTACATTGACAAGCCGCCACAATAAGATGCTTTTATCATATTATGAAATTTCCTCGCTTACATAAATACCTGTTCATACTCGCGGTCCTAGCTGGTGCAATGTTACTTCCGCATTTGTCACACGCAGCCATCTTTTACAATGGCGTATATCTGCCAACGCAACCAGGCGATCCAATGTATACGTGGTACTTACAAACGTACGCATATGCTCAGGATCCCGTTCCGGCTTATGCTTACCCTCCAGGATTAATGACTCCGTATAATCCTGTCGGATCTTCTAACTACTACTACGCTCCTGGCCAAGCTGCTCCCGGAGTCACACAGCCGCAAACGCAACCTAACTTTTTGAGGATATTCTTACCAACCCTCGCCCCTTGAAATAAAGTATAAAACGTGGTATAAATAGCCGTTACCTGTTCCTGATGTACCGGCGCTTTTTCAGAGGAGAATACCCGTGCGATTGTTCATTCTTACCATCTTGGCATCTGGAATGGCGGTTCCGCTGTTCGCGGGACCACCCGTTGGACACCCGCCCTCGGTCAGGTTCAATCCACCGACTCGCGGCTTCTGTCCTCCAAGTGTCCCGCATGCGCCCTCCTTCAAACCGAGTGGTGTAACCCACATCGGGAGTCCAGTGAGAGCTGTACCTCACCACACCCCGTCGTTCCTCGGCGGCACACCTGTTTCGCGCGGCGGCACCTACGTCCCCTACAGGGTGGGCGCTCCCATGTGGAGTCACTACACCGGCAATTACGGCAGCAGTTGGGGCGGTTGGGTTCCTGGGGGAGGAACGTACTTCCCCTGGTATCGCGGTGCTCCGTTCTGGAGTTACTACACCGGTGACTATGGCAACTACTGGGGTGGTTGGACACCTCCCCTTCTCCGGCCTCCTCACAGCGTTCCATCCCGGCCATGGTACTACTGGGGCTCCGGCGCTTCGCCTCATGAAGACGACCGACCGGTCAACGTCACAATCAACCAGCCGACGTACATCATCCAGCAACCGGCTGCTCCCGAGAATGCCACAGGGACGTTCCAGTACTACCGGAAATTCGAGGAATAGTCGCCTCGAACCAAGATCGATCACCGGCACGCATGCGTGCCGGTTTTTTCATACAAAAAAGACGGGATTTATTCCCGTCTGCCTCACTCCCTTGATTTCTCGGGTCAGGACTTCGAGATGCTATTCCTTGTCCATCTCGTCGACGATCTTCTCGATCAGCGAGTCGACCTCGTTCTTCGAGAGGATCTTGTACTTCTTCTTCTCCGCGGCGATGCCCTTCTGGAAGGCCGCCTTCAGGCCGGCTTCCACCATGGACTTCGGCACGAATTCCTCCGGGGGCCCCTGAGCCGGTTCGGCTGCCGCCGGCTTATCCGCAGGAGGTTCCTGCTTAGCCGGCTTGTTCAAAAGAGGGTTGATCGAGGGGATCGCGTCCGCATCGCTCTTCGACGACTTTGCCGCCGGCGTTGAGTTTGCCGGTGGAGTAACGGCGGGCGTAGAAGCCACTACCGCAGGCGCCGTAGAGACCGCAGGTGCGACTTCCTTCGGGCACGCGAGGGTACTCGGCGCCGTCGTCGCTGCCGGTTGCACGGGCTGTGCCGGCTGAACGACGGCCGTCGCCATCGGCACTCCGCACACCGCCGGGTTCGTGCAAACCGCCTGTTGGCCGGGGACCGCGACACAGGACGCACAGCCTGACCGGTAGTACCGCTGCCCCATTGCAGGGGAAGCGACCACCAATAAAGCACTCACAACCATCCAAATCCGGAACATAAACCGCTCCTCTGGGAAAGGACATGACAATCTGGCAAAAACAGCAGAACGTAGATTATGTACCCATTTTCCGGTTTCTGTCAATATTAAACTTTAAAAAAAGACGCGGACTTTCATCCGCGTCTCTGGGTTCTAGACCCAAAAAAACGCACACTTCTGAGCCCTGCCGCTACTTTTCCGCCTTGGTGACTGCGGCGGTCAGGTCGCTGACCCGAATGAGGGCGTTCGGATCCATCTGTCCGACCACTGATTTGAAGGCACTCGGAAAGGTTGCCGAAGTCTTCTTGGTGGCCGGCGCAGCCGGATTCGCGGGGGTCTGCACCGGATCAGGTGGAGGCTGAACCCCGGATTCGATGGCGGAGTACTTCCGTACACCTTCCATGCCGACCTCGATCGCTTTGTTGAGGTCCAGCATCTCGATCCCGGTAACCTTGAGGCCTTGGGCATAACCGCGATCATGGATCGTGGCCGCCGCCCGTTGGTAGGTTTCCTTCCCCATCGCGATCTTCGCGCCGGAGGCCGGGACGATCATCGACTCGCTCGCTTGTTGCTGTTGCGACTGGGAAGCCGCGTTGCGCCGCGCGTACATGTCCTGCATGAAGGCCACGCTGATACCGAGGAGAGCGACAACCAGGAGCAGCAGCAAGACCATCACGGCCTTGCCGAGCCATCCGCTCGTACGACGAGCGGTAGCGGGAGCAGTGGCCGTCGCCCCAGCGGCGGGCGCCGGATCAGTCGTGGTCGTAGTGGCCGGATTCGGTGGGGTCTGCGACGGGTCGCTCTGGACGGTCGTCGTCTGCGTGACGACGGGGGCCGGGCCGGCCGGCGGCACCTGCGTGTTGTTCGGAACCTGGGTATTGTTGGGGTCCGGCGTGGGGTTCTGGGGATTCTGGTTGGGGTCGGTCGGAGGCATGAGTCTCGATTCCTTTAAACAAGAGGATACGGGTTGGGTAAGCTCAATATGCGTTATCGAAAGAACCCGACATTTTTACATAAAATATAAAACTTGTCAATACTTTATTATTAATTACCTGTTTTGTCAGTACGATTGACAAAATCGCAAAAAAGGTATACAATACCATCTTCTTTTTAACGTATATTATTAGTCATTTCTTTCGTGATATCGCAGTTTAATTAGCTACGATTTCACGGTAGAAACCCCTGTAACTTCGACAACCTACTAGACAAGGAAACATCTCATGGTATTCCCTTTTATGGTCGTCTCTATCCTCACTCTCATGACCGCCTTGGCCGGGTTCATTAACCCCTGGTCTTGGGCTCTGACTTTCATGGGGCTGGGAGAGATCGGCCTTTCAATGATGTTTGTTCGCGAGAATGAACGCCTGAAGCCTGTCCTCTTGGGCAAGCTAATGAAGGAAATCGGGGTCACTTTGACCGAGGACGAAAAAAGAGGGTGGCGTGACGATTGTCACGGTAACCGAATTCCTGTTTCCCCGCCGGACAAAGGATTGTTCGGTACAGGAATTGTGTTCCTCCTCTTCCCTTTTTTCCGTGTCCACCGTTTCCCGATGACGATGCAGCAGATCCCCATAGAAGTGGGACGCGTTGTAACGATGCCGGGCAAGTCCAGAATAGGAAAAGGACGGACGAAGGAACTACGGAATGTGGGGTCGGCTGAACTGAACCTGGAAGTAAATGTTAACTTCCAGTGGGACGTCAGCCATCTTTCCCCCGCCGTAGTCAACGCACCGTCCCCCATTGGGCCCGACGGCCGTGTAAGCGCGGCACTTGTCGAGCTGATCCGGCCGGAAGTTGACGATGCCATGCGACGTGTCGCATCCCGCCATACTTGGGTTGATGTCTACAACGACCGCAACAAAATCGAGAAAGAGATCGAAGAGACTCTTCTCGATCCCCGAAAAGCTGGCGGCTTGGCGTTGCGACGGTCTGGGATCACCGACTCCGCATGCATATCGATGTCGTTGCCCAAAGTTGAGCTGCCCGATGCTCTTCGGACTGTCATCAACAACGAAGAGGTGGCGATCATTGAAGCAAGAGCGGCGATGCACCGGGCAGACGGAGAGAAGTACCGGCTCGAACGCGTTGGTGAAGGTGAGGCAACAGCCCGCCGTATCCTGTTTGCAACGATTAGGGGCGGCGGAGGCGACGAAACCGCCCAGAATCAGCTTGCAGAAAAGTTGCTCACGTTGAGAGAAGCAGCGAAGGGTGGAAAGGCTATCCTCTTCCCCACTGATCTGTTTAATCTCACCGCCACAGCAACCGGCTCTCGATCAGGCAGGAACTTCATGGATTTGTTGGAGAGCATGACTCAAGGCCTCGCCCCCGACGCCAGACAGCGAATCTTGGACGAGGGCATCAATTTCTTGAGAAGGCTCAGAATCACAATATAGGAGGCCCTTCATGTACTACTTTTTGGTTTTCCTGTCCTTCGCCCTATTTCTGGGCGGAGTCCTCTGGTGGAGATTCTCCCCCGGTAATATGCCGCGATGGTCAGGGTTGGCCATTATGGCATCCGGCCCATTGCTTCTCTTAGTGACACTCGCCATCTTTTCGATGAGCAGGAGTCACAAGAAAGAAGACGCCGCATCGACCGGGACACCGACGTCCTCACAGCCGCCTATCGTCGCTATGAAGCGAGAGGACTACAAGAAGTCTTCCGCCGAAATCTACGACCGTGGAGTGAAGAAGGGCGGCCAAGTAACCGGTGAGGTGCTCCAGGATATCCGCAAGGAGATCCGTGATGTGCGACAGGAGATCACGACTGGCCGACAACAAAGTACCATTCCGTCTTTTTCGGGAACGGTACCGGCTGGTGATGGTTTTCAGCTCATCTCCCACGGTAACAACCGGTGGACACTCAAGTTTACGGTCGGGGGTCCCAATAGTCCGAAGCAGCTTATCAATACGCAGCTGCCTCTACGACCACGCGAGTGCTACTACATCTCCACTCAAGGAGTGATCGAACACTTTCGTGTTGGGGTCCGCGAGATGGACGGAAACGTCCACTTGTTGAATACACCGGCAACAGCGTTTACCGAAAGAGGTCGCCCCTTCTCCGTCTACCGTCAAACGCCGCGTGAAGGACAGTTGGTTTTTTCCACCAGCCTGATCCGTCCCGGCAGTTACACGGTTAACATCGAGAAGAGCGCGACACAGCTGGACGTGAACGAGTACACGCCGGGTGTACCGGTTTCCTACTTTGCACAGTAGTAAAACAGGCTAATTGTTCGTTTCATCGAAACGGCGATCGCAAGGTCGCCGTTTTTTCTTGTGCCTAAATCGTCCCGCCCGTTCCGATATTCCCTGTTATTGCTCCGATTACAAAATTTACTACGGCGGCAGCTACTCCAATAATGATGATT
>CAYNDL010000015.1:0-20465 GCA_964396115.1 uncultured Candidatus Saccharibacteria bacterium | reverse complement strand
TGGAGAAAACCTCGCACGCCTGGTTCACTTGCGAAATCGCTTTGCTTCCGGTAACTATCCTATCGGTTTCGAAGCTCCCGACGTCCCGATTTATCTCTGCAGCACCCCGTAGCCGCTCTTGTGCGGCTTTTTAATATCCGGAAAAAAACTCAATTTTGATCCTATCATCAGTTACACCAAATTCGCTCAAAATCTTCTTCGATTCCTTCACCATGTCCGGCAAACCAACGATATAAAATATTCCATCGTTTCCATTTATATACTTTTCAATCAACTGAAGAGTGATTCTTCCCTCTTCCCCATGCCACTTTTGTTTACATTCCTCCGGCCTACTCATGGTCGGCACGATTTTGAAGTGAGGATTCATAATTTTTTCTAACTCAGGCAAAAAAGCAGCGCACTCCAAATTTCGACTTGCATAAAAAAGACATATTTTGTTTGGCCAATTCTTGTGGGACTGGTCAACCACTATGCTGCGAAACGGAGCAATGCCTATCCCGCCAGCTAAGAAGATCAAGTTTTGACCTTGCACTTCTTTGGGAACAATAAGGCGCCCAAAGGGGCCAGATATCTCCACTTCATCACCAACGTTAAGATCCGCGATCTTTCTTTTAAATAAAGACGGGCTCAAACGCATTGAGATCATGACTCCCTGCTCATGAGGGGCGGAAGCAATGGACATTGAACGCGTCGACTCCTTTGGACCGTTAGAGTCGAGCTGGGGCAGACGGATTGTTACGAATTGCCCGGCTTCATACTTAAAATTCAATGGTCTTTCGAGCAACAGAGCAATCGTCTGGTCCGCAATAAATTGCTTCCCTATTATTTTTACTAAATGTTTTCTGAACATTGCATCAACCACTATAAAATGATGATGTATTTGAAGCAACAAAACATTATTTCTCAAGTAACCTTGGCACGTTTGGTCGCTTGACTTAAATGTTGGTATGTGCCATTCTCTCACTCACGAGGCAGTCCTCGAATAGCAGACGTTAGAGACCAGGGGTAAAGCAAATCTCGGTTTAAGGAGAGTTAACCAAAATCGTGAAATAGGTCGAGAGCGTCCAAAGCGTTAGAGAGATCAAACCTCGATCTTATTTTCACGAAAGGTGGTGAGTTCTCTTTGAACCAAGACCCAAATCGTCCAATGTTTGATGCTACATGCTCAGGCTGCGGACAACAGACCCAGGTTCCTTTCCAGCCATCAGGCGATAGACCAGTCTATTGCAATGATTGTTTTAAGAAGGAACGTGGTAACAGACGCGGTGGCAACGGCCCTCGTGGTGACAGACAAATGTTTGACGCTACCTGTGCTTCATGTGGACAAGCAACGCAAGTCCCATTCCGTCCAACAGAAGGACGCCCTGTGTACTGCTTAAACTGTTTCAAAAAAGACCGAGCCTAATACAAGCTCGCAAAAAAGACCGCAGAAGCGGTCTTTTTTGTATATTTAAAATTTTTTTTCGTTGACAGTTTAACATTACGACTTTAAACTATAGGCGGCTTCAATCAAGAAATCATGGGTAGAAGCAATAATTTGCATTTCCCTCAATTGAGATGGATTCACCAAAACTAGAACCGAAAAAAGCCGACCAGTCAAAAAAAGGAAACAAAAGTCCATTGAGTTTTATTGGCTTTGCGGCAATGCTTGGTGAACTTGGTTTTATAATTGCGCTTCCTTTGGTAATTTCTGTAATCATCGGTGTTTTTTTGGATAAGAAGTTCAACACAACCCCGCTGTTTATTATTTGTGGAGTATTCGTTGCCGTAGCGGCATCTTCCATCTCTATAGGTCGAAAAATATCCAAACTCAATAAAATGAACGGCTTATGATTCACATTTCGCTTGCTGCTGAGAAGATTTTTTCTTTCGGCCCCTTCGTTGTAAATAATTCCCTAATAACGAGTTTGGTAGGAAGCATAATCATCATCACTATCCTGGTTGCTGCTGCCAGACAAGTTTCTCTACACCCCAGAAGCAAGTTGGCCAACATGGTAGAGGCTTTTATTGAAGCTATCCTTGGACTGATTGAACAAGTGGTCCCAGAACGGGAAAAAGCAAGAAAATTTTTACCACTGCTGCTTACTTTTTTCCTTTTCATTCTTATAAATAACTGGCTGGGTCTTTTACCAGGAGTTGGTTCGATATTCATACAAACAGAAGAAGGAGCTGTACCTCTTTTCCGCGGGGCAAATGCCGATCTCAACACAACGCTTGCACTGGCCCTCATTTCAGTTGTTATGACGCAAGTATATTCCATCCAGCAACTCGGCGTCCTACAACACTTAAAAAAATATTTTAGTGCAAATCCCATTCTATCCTTCGTAGGAATCTTGGAGATCTTTGGCGAAGTTTCCCGAATGATATCTTTCTCTTTTCGGTTATTTGGAAATATATTTGCTGGTGAAGTGCTACTTGCCGTAATTTCATTCTTGATGCCTGCGGTCGCACCGCTTCCTTTTTTTGGACTCGAAATATTTGTCGGCCTGGTCCAGGCCCTTGTGTTTACAATGCTTACGCTGGTGTTTTTGGCAATTGCCACTTCGCACCATTCGGAATATAATCACGCCGAAACGTCGGTGGCACAAAGTCACTAGCGTGAGCATTTTTTAGCGTTAATTATCATTAATTAAAAATTATGAACGCAGAAATAATGAAGGTCCTTATCCCTGGTCTCACCATCGTTCTTGGTGGCGCAATGCCAGCATTTGCAATCGGCTGGATGGGCGCACGCGCCATGGATGCTATCGGACGCAACCCAGAAGCAGCTGGAAAACTACAAACTGTTTTAATTCTCGTTGTAGCGTTTGCTGAAGCTATCGCAATTTATTCACTTGTTATTGCGTTAGTCTTAAAGTTTGTTTGATATTAATCGTTAACCTTCGTGCTCTTGTTATTTGCAATTGCTCAAGCCGCAGAAGAGGCGGTGAAAGAAGTTGAACACGCATCTGGCGGCATCGGTTCGATCGGTCTGGATGGTCGCAGTTTGATCCTGCAAATAATAAATTTTGCAATTCTACTTTTGTTACTAAAGAAGTTCGCTTACGGCCCCATCATGAGCATCCTTGAGGAACGGAGACGAAAGATTGAAGAAAGCCTTCGGAGTGCCAAGGAAATTGAAACAGAAAAAGCCTTGGTCTCTAAAAAAGGTGAAGAAATTATTAAGGAGGCACACGCCAAAGCTCAATCAATACTGGACCAAGGAAAACGACAGGCCAGTGAAATAATCAACAACGCTGAAGCGAAAGCCAGAGAAAGAGATGAGCAGATAATGAAAGAAACAAAAGCACGAATTGAACAGGAGGCCACGGAGGTGCGCAGGTCATTACGAGGTGAGGCGGTTAACCTAGTCACCTTGGCAACTGAGAGGATCATTGGAAAAAAAATCGACGCCCAAGCAGATAATGCGTTGATCAGAGAGTCCGTTCAAGAAGTAACTAACGACGCAACGAAATGAATCGTTACTCCCGTAAACAATTTGCAAAAGCTGCCATTAGTCTCCTGGAAAAACACCAGGCTTCGGATGCAACGAGGATTTTGGCTGAAGCAATCGTACGGGATAAAAAAACGAACGACATAGACGTTTTTATTCAAGAGATCGGCAAACTGCTATTTGAGCAAAACGGTCATTTGGAAGGAACGGTTGAATCTGCCCATGAACTTAAGCCCGCCGCCAAAGAAGAGATCGACGAAATGGTAAAAAAAATTACAGGAGCAAAAACAGTTAAGTTACGCCAAAGAATTAACATAAGGCTACTCGGAGGATTCCGGGTAGTAACTCCGGTGGGAGAAATTGACGGAACATTAGCTCGTCCACTTCATCAACTTAAAGCAAAAGCCTCATGACACACATTTCTTTATCCGATCTTACCGCGGAACTCCAATCTGCGATAAATGACATCAAGACAAAGCCAGAGATCACTGAGACCGGAATCGTAACGAAAGTTAGCGATGGGATCGTTTGGATTTATGGTCTTACAAAATGCGGATACAACGAGATGATCTCGCTCGAAACAACGAATGGGGAAAATAATATTTATGCATTTGCTTTAAACTTAGAGGAAGACCAAATCGGTGCAGTTCTACTGGGTGATGAGCGGCTAGTGAGCGCGGGGGCTAAAGCTAAGCTTACGGGACGAATACTAGAAGTCCCTGTTGGAGAGGAATTAGTTGGACGCGTAATTGATCCGCTGGGCAACCCGCTCGACGGATTAGGACCAATTAAAAGCAGCAAAACTAGCCCGGTAGAAAAAATCGCTCCTGGCGTTATTACCCGGCAAGGCGTGAGGCAACCCCTTATGACAGGAATAAAGGCTGTTGATGCAGTAATCCCGATTGGCCGTGGACAACGGGAATTAATTATCGGAGACCGACAAACAGGAAAAACTGCTATTGCAATTGATGCCATTATCAACCAAACCAGACAAAACACTGGGGTTGTTTCGATCTATGTTTCTATCGGTCAAAAACAGAGTACCATTGCCCGCATTGTTGACCGTCTCCGCAAGGAAGGGGCCCTGAAAAATACAATCATAGTTATGACATCAGCTTCTGACCCTGCGGCTCTCCAATACATTGCCCCGTACGCAGGATGCGCAATGGGAGAATATTTCCGAGATAACAGAAAAGACGCGTTGATTGTTTACGACGATCTGTCTAAACATGCATGGGCATATAGACAAATTTCCCTACTGTTACGCCGCCCACCGGGACGTGAAGCATATCCAGGCGATGTTTTCTATCTGCACTCCAGACTACTGGAAAGAGCCGCGAAACTTTCCGGAGAATACGGAGGTGGCTCGTTAACAGCACTACCAATAATTGAAACGCAAGCTAACGATGTTTCAGCTTACATTCCCACAAACGTCATCTCTATTACTGATGGACAAATTTATCTCGAAAGCGATCTTTTCTACCAAGGTATCCGTCCTGCTATCAATGTCGGCCTCTCCGTTTCCCGAGTGGGAGGATCTGCGCAAACGAAAGCAATTAAGGAGGTGGCCGGTCGATTGCGTCTCGAATTGGCGCAGTATCGTGAGCTAGCCGCTTTTGCCCAACTAGCAACGGACCTCGATCCTGACACAGCTCAACGTATCGAACGAGGCAAACGACTCACAGAAATATTAAAACAGGGACAGTATGTCCCCCAAGGCTTGAGCCAACAAGCATCCGTACTCCTAGCAGCAACACAGGGAATTTTTGACCAAGTGCCAATGGAACGCATCAAGGAGGCAGAAGAAGCCGTGTACGCCGCTATGCAAAGCAACAACAGTGACTCGCTGCAGAACATTGAGAAAACAGGAGTATTCTCCAACGAGGACAAAGAAAACTTACTGAAAACTGCACGAGAGGTCGTAAAGAATTTTTCAAATAACTCACAAGGGTAATTAGTATGGCCAAGGCACAAGCAATCCGTAGGAGAATTAAGTCTGTTCGAAACATTCATCAAATTACGAAGACAATGGAGATGGTTTCGGCAAGTAAATTGCACCGTGCCCAAGAAGCAGCTTTACGCTCAAGAATGTATGCCATGACCGCGCGAGAAGCTTTAGTAAGGTTAAGGATGATAATCCCCACAGAATTACACAGTCTTTTTGCGAAACGACCTGTAGAAAGTCAGTTGATTATAGTTTTTAGCAGCGACAGAGGATTAGCGGGCGCTTACAACAGCAATGTCTTTAAGAAATTACTAGCTTCTCTGGGGGTAGAAAATATACATACTAAGGTGATAATGGTCGGACAGAAAGGTGCACAATTTGTGAGCAAACTACAGGACAAGGTAGAACTCTTAGGAGTCTACACTAACTGGCCAAGTGAACCCACAACTGCGGACCTACAGCCTATAGTCAAGACAGCAATCAACCTTTTTACAGGTAAACAGGTCGACCGAGTAAGTGTTCTTTTTACAGATTACGTTTCCACAATTCGACAGATTGCAACAACTAGGGAGATATTGCCAGTTAACCCAGAAAAACTTGCGCCAGCAAAGTTTCAAATGATGATCAATGAGGAGACAAAATTTGAACCTTCGCCGGAAGAAGTTTTAGCCTATATACTACCTAGACTTATCGAAGTTCAAATCTACCAAGCAAACCTAGAATCAATCGCATCCGAACAGGCGATGCGAATGATGGCAATGAAAAACGCATCAGACAATGCAGATGAACTGATCGAAGATCTGTCTCTCACCTATAACGGAGTACGACAAGCAGCAATCACCCAAGAGCTATCGGAAATTACTTCCGGAGCGGAGGCTATTCATTAAGATAATTTTATGACCAAATCTATGAGCAAAGAAAACAAGCAAGGAAAAATTCAGCAGGTTATCGGTGTGGTTGTCGACGTAGAGTTTCAATATAGCCTCCCCGCTATCTACAATGCCCTATCGGTCAAGATTGGCGGAGACGAGAGCAAGGAACTCATTATGGAAGTTGTCCAACATTTATCTGCACATACTGTCCGTGCAGTGGCACTTGGTTCAACCGACGGATTAAACCGAGGAGACCTTGTGGATGACACCGGAAGTCCCATCTCTGTTCCTACCGGCAAAGAAACCCTTGGCCGTATGTTCGACGTCCTTGGCCGGCCCATTGATGGAAAAGGCGGGGAATTTACATCCAGAAGCCCTATCCATCGACCCGCCCCGCACTTCAGTGAACAAAATACGAAAATAGAAATTTTTGAAACAGGTATCAAAGTTATCGATTTAATTGCCCCTATTACAAAAGGTGGAAAGGTTGGCCTGTTTGGAGGAGCAGGTGTGGGAAAGACTGTTTTAATTACTGAGCTCATCCATAACATCGCGTCAGAACACGGCGGAATTTCTGTTTTTGCTGGAGTAGGAGAAAGAACACGTGAAGGAAACGATCTTTACAAAGAAATGGGCGATTCCGGAGTATTGGAAAAAACAGCATTGGTGTTCGGACAAATGAACGAACCACCAGGATCACGTCTTCGCGTTGGTCTATCCGGTTTAACTATCGCCGAATCTTTCCGTGATGCCGGTCAAGACGTACTGTTATTCATCGATAATATTTTCCGTTTTACACAAGCTGGTTCCGAAGTATCAGCCCTTCTAGGACGCCTGCCTTCTGCCGTGGGTTACCAACCCAACCTCGCACAAGAAATGGGCGCCCTGCAGGAACGCATAACTTCTACTAGTCGCGGTTCTGTGACTTCTGTACAAGCTGTCTACGTTCCAGCGGACGACTTGACTGATCCTGCACCTGCAACGACTTTCGGCCACCTTGACTCCACGATCGTTTTGTCACGTCAATTATCCGAGCTCGGTATCTACTCCGCCGTCGATCCTCTTGCCTCCACGTCAACAATTCTTTCGCCCGATATTGTTGGTGAAGAACATTACCATGTTGCTCGTGAAGTGCAGCAAATACTGCAACGATACAAGGATCTGCAGGACATCATTGCTATCCTTGGAATGGAAGAGCTCTCGGAAAAAGACAAGATAATCGTTGGGCGTGCACGTCGTATCCAACGGTTCCTATCTCAACCCTTCAATGTTGCGGAAGTGTTTTCGGGCATTAAGGGCACATACGTCAGCCGCGAAGACACTATTCGGGGTTTCCGAGAGATACTCGACGGAAAGCACGATGATAAACCAGAATCGGCTTTCTATATGAAAGGAAAGATCGAAGAAGTTCAGACCACCGTTAAGGCTTAGTAATCATGGCTGGGCAAATTTCATTTGAATTAGTTACACCGGAAGGTCTCAAACTTCATGAAGAAGTTTATGAGGTGTTACTACCCGCACCCCAAGGACAAATTGGAATTTTACCCAACCATATGCCTCTTATCTCGGTAATCACGCCAGGTGTTATTTCTGTAAAACGGCATGCGGATGACCCAGATGAAGATGTTGAGATTTTGGCTACTTCCGGTGGCCTCCTCGAAGTAGATGGACAGCGTGCTCGCCTGCTTGCAGATACGGCCGAAAGAGCTGACGATATTGATGAGATGCGGGCAAAGGAAGCTTTGGAACGAGCAAAGGAAATTCAAAAAACAGCTAAAGACCAGATTTCATTGGCGGAAGCAACCTCCATCATTGAACAGAGCGCTGCGAGACTTAAGGTTGCGGAGTTAAAGCGGAAGCACCACCGCTAAGGAAATTTTAAGGTGCACGGAGTAAGTTGGATCTTTATCAAAGGAGGTGACATCTCATGACGGATGGTTTAAAGCAATTCATGGTCGAGTGTGTGGATTGTCGCAACTTTAAGGATCCCTACAGGCAAAGCCTTCCACAGGGTCCTTATGTGATTACCTTCGTAGGTGGCGCCAAGGGTGCCCTGAAAAGGTTCGACAAGCTAGTCGAAGACATTGAGGCCCTCGAAGGCATCAAGGGGAAATTCGACGAAATACTGCTTATTGACCACACGAACTGCGCCGCCCACGGCGGCAACGAAGGCAACGACGCACACTATGAACTGCTTGAATCGCTGGCCAGGAAGGTTTCAGAACGCTTCCCGCATCTCAGGGTTAGACGATACTTGTTCGATATGACGACGATGATTCTGGATGAAATTGGTGACACAGTTCCCGCCTAATCAATCGAAACGAGCCCGTTTCTGCCCACCCCAACCGGGTGGGTATTTTAATCTTCCGAACAGCATCACCTTCACCAATAATTGACTTTTCGTTAATTTTTACTTAAACTATTTCAATTCGATTGAAAATATGGAAATACGCAACGTTGCAATCATTGCTCATGTAGACCATGGGAAAACGACTTTAGTTGATGGTCTTTTGAAGCAATCACATACTTTCCGCGAAAATGAGGCTGCTATGTCTCAAACTTTAATATTGGATTCAAATGACCAGGAACGTGAACGAGGTATCACCATACTGGCAAAAAACACTTCTGTTTTTTATAAAGATTACAAAATTAACATTATAGACACACCAGGACATGCGGACTTTTCAGGGGAGGTGGAGCGTACTTTAAACATGGCAGACGGAGCACTTTTAATTATCGATGCTCAAGAAGGACCGATGCCGCAAACAAAATTTGTGCTCAGGAAAGCATTCGAGCTTGGCCTTAAACCAGTTGTTGTAATCAACAAAATTGACAAAAAGGATGCGCGGCTCCAGGAAGTTATCGAAGAGACTAACGATCTGTTTTTGGAACTAGCAACGCATGATGCTCACTTAGAATTCCCTATTTACTATGCGATTGGCCGCGATGGGAAAGCATGGGAAACATTACCAGAAGATCCAACCCAGCCAGGTGACCTAACGCCGATTTTTGAAGCAATCATTAAGCATGTCCCTGCTCCAGACGCAGAAAACGGTAAACCGTTCCAGATCCTGGTGGCTTCATTAGATTGGGATGATTACCGTGGTAAATATGCCATTGGAAAAATCAGACGAGGCGTTGCAAAGCCAGGTTTATCAGTGGCCATAATTGGGAAAAATGGCATTGAACAAACAAAGATAGATAAGGTGTTCGTGACCCAGGGATTAAAGAGACAGGAAGTACCAGAAGCGGTTGCCGGAGACATTGTTGCTTTAACTGGGATGAAAAATGCCAAGATAGGAGACACTATCGCTGATGCGGTCGCACCAGAAGCACTGCCGACAATTGATATTCAAGAACCAACATTAAAGATGTCTGTGGGAGCTAATACTTCCCCGTTTGCGGGACGTGAAGGCCAATTTGTCACAAGCAGACAGATTATCGATCGCATAAACAAGGAATTAGAGACAAACGTATCCATGCGATTCGAGCGGGATGATAGTGGTGAGTACGTCCTTTCGGGCCGGGGCGAACTCCACTTGTCGGTTTTTATCGAAACACTAAGACGAGAGGGTTATGAACTCGAAGTCGGCAAACCACATGTGATAACAAAAATTGTTGAGGGGGTCGAAATGGAACCAGTGGAAGAATTCACTGTCGACGTCGCCACCGAATACGTTGGTACGGTTACGAGCGAGGTTGGCAGACGAAGAGGCGTACTAATTTCGCAACTCCCAAACAGCGATGGCACTACGCAATTAATTTTTGAGGTAACAACTCGGGGATTAATTGGCCTGCGTAGTCAGTTGATGACTGCATCTCGCGGCACCGCGATAATGAATTCGCAATTCTTACGCTACGCGCCCGTGGGAAATGTGTTGCCCCAATTAAGAAATGGTGTCTTGGTTTCTTCCGACACCGGAAAAGCTTTTTCTTATGGCCTGAATATAGCGCAAGGTCGAGGAACAGTATTTATCGGCCCACAAACAGAGGTATATGAAGGCATGATTGTTGGACTTAACTCACGGGAAGAAGACATCGAGATAAACGTCACCAAGGAAAAGAGGCTCTCGAACATGCGGGCATCTGGATCCGACGACGCCATTATTTTGACGCCGCCAACCATCTTAAGCCTGGAACAATGTCTAGATTTTTTGGAAGAAGATGAACTGCTAGAGGTTACTCCGAAAAACCTACGTTTGCGGAAGAAGATCCTAAATACTACTATGCGCGCCAAGTCAAAGCGCTAATATTATTCACGTCTGTAAAATAGCCAGCTATAATATAGACAGTGAAAAAACTAAAAAATAAAACCAAATTGGGTTGGAAAAAATATGTGACAATTATCGGAGCTATTGTTGTTATGCTTCCCCTATTCATATTTGCGGCCAGTCAAATTAATAAAGTGCCCATGGAACGGATTCGCGTGACCTTAGACACTCCAAATAACACAAAACTCGGTTTTTGGGGAAAAATATTTCAGCAGTTAAAGACCGCGGTTGTTCCAAAACCTGGCGACAAATTCAATGTTACTGCTGTCGCCTACTCATCGTCCGTAGACCAAACAGATCTGTCTCCTTGTATAACTGCTGCTGGGACAGTAGTCCGTAAAGGGGTAGTGGCCACTAATTTCCTCCCTCTTGGAACCAGGTTAAAAATTGGGGAAGATATCTTTGTAGTAGAAGACAGAATGAATACAAAGTACAACGGAAAGAAAATTATTGATGTTTGGCACCCTAGCCGAAGAGAAGCTCTCGCGTTCGGTAAGAAAAACCTTGAAATTGAGGTGTTACCACAAGTGGAAGAGGAAGAACCGATCTTAGAAACTAGCCCAACACCTACGCCGAAACCAAACCTATGGAATAAGACAATGTCCCAAATTTCCAGTATGGGAAATTTTTTCAGCCGTTTTACACCTGCTAAATCACTAACACCAGCTGACGCAAATTGCGAAAAGATTCTTAAGGCAAAATCAATACAATAATTAAAAAGGCCTTCTCAAGGAAGGCCGCCACACTGATCAGGAAATGCCCATGTAGTCTGATTGGAAATGTCCCAACGAAGATCCGGTCAAGGCTTCGACGATCGTATGGTAACGGCGTCGCGCAACCCAGAGAACATCTTCCGGGACCACAAGGGTCTGAACGTACGATACGTGGCAAGGATTCTCCGGATCCAGCTTGTTTATCCCGACAACCAGTTCGTTAACGTTTCTATGGAAGGGCGTCACAATGGTCTTGCCCCACTTACGAACCACTTCCTTGTCGAATGCGGTCGGTGTTGACCTGGCCGCACAACAATCACGCCACTCCGCCTGATTCCAAAAACGACTGGAGTCAGGCGTCCCAATCTCGTCGGCCAGAACCAAACCTTCACCGAATTCGAACTTGGTGTCAGCCAACAGGAATCCTTTGCCAGAAGCATACTCGAACAGTTTGGAGTAGGCATCGAGGGCAGCTTCCTGGAGACCCGGATACCGTTCGTTGACTTCCTCTGTTTTCAAGTGTTCATCGTGTCCGGAATCCGCCTTTGTGGTCGGGGTGAAGATCGGGACAGGTAGAGCCGCGCCGTCGTATAACCCCTCAGGGAGCTTGATACCACAAACAGTGCCGTCCTTCTGGTAAGACCCCCACCCAGTTCCAGTGAGAAAGCCCCGAACGATGCACTCGACTGGCAGCATCTTCAGCCTTTCAACCACGAGTGAACGTTTCTGCAGCTCGGAACACCGCCGGAGTTGCTGCGGCAGATACTCATCAATGCCATCACCAAAAGCAATCAGATGGTTTTTGCCGCGCAAAACTTCGCCGAGCCAAAACGCTGTCAGGGCCGTAAGGATCGCACCCTTGTCCTGGACAATGGCATTGAGAACAAAATCAAAGATACTGATTCTGTCGGACGCATAGACCAGCAACAGGTCTTTGTCTGGCAGCTCAAACGTGTCTCGGACCTTCCCTTGATGGACACGCGCCAAACCGGCCTGACGGAACAACGGCTCGAATGAATTCGAAGAAACCTGGGGAGGGATCGCGACCATGATAACTCTACTCCTGTGAAACAGAACATAACCAAAAAGATAGGAACACACGTTCCTTACTCCTCAGAATAAGGACGATAGCCTCCAAAGGCAAGCCAGGTAAAAGATCACAGCTGTATTAAAAGATAAATATCATATTATTAATCACTGTGTTGCGTTCTTATGGATGCCACTTCCTGTTCTATGGAAAGATGATCTATGATCAGCGGATCCAAACCAATCGGCATTGCGAACATTGTGTCCTATCTTCCTCCTCGTCGTCTCCCTAACAACTGGTTCGCGAGCCGGGGAATCATCGGCAGAAAATTCGAAATACAATCAGGTGTACTCGAACGGCGGATCTCGGACCACAGTGAGACCGAGATGGCAGACAGAGCCCTGCGAAAGATTATGCTCCAGCAGAACCTCGACCCCCACGCGTGTGTCGCATTGGTTCTGGTGGTTAGCTCGATGATCCCCGTGGAAGCACTCGACTACATTCCTCCCGAGTTACAAGCTCAAGTACCGACCGGCATGTCAAAAGACGACATTGCCAGGATGATTAAGGACGAGCTCTGCTCTACAGCAGCTGAGATGATTGCCAGCAACAATGGGCTTATTAATGCCCGGGTGCAAGCCGTCAATTGGGGTTGCCCGGGGTATGCAAAAGGACTGGAGCTTATCCTGTCTAACTACACTAGACACATGAATGAGAGCTCCTATGTTCTCTTGATCACGACGTTCAGGGCGAGCCGTATCATCGACTACGAATGCGGAGTCACAGGTCCATTATTCGGTGACATGGCCACCGCAAGTCTCGTCACTACCCTCAACAACCCAGAAAAAAGGCCAATCTGGGAGGTAATAACCTCTTGGACAGACCTACTGAGTGTCGGAGAAAGGCTGTTTCGGTTCGAACCCAAACGGGATGTTCTCGTTCCTACTCCCGAAAACGGTGAAGCCCGAGAGGAACTTCGCTACTGTCTCAAGATGAACGGACCCGGAGTTGCTGAACATGCCCCTTGTGTAATGGCCGAGGCAGCGAATATCACCCTCAAAGAATTCGGCCGCCGTGAACCCGATTTTCTGCTTCCCCACCAGGCAAGTGATTTTGTAGTCAGGTGGACAGCAGAACGAGCGGGTTTCGGATGCCCCACCATCTCGGGTGCCCATCGATTTGTCGGGAGTGTTAGTGGATCATCTATCCCCTATGCCCTCGAACAACGACGGCACGAACTTTCTGGATTGATTGTTTGTCCTTCTGTTGGTATTGGTTGGCTCGACAACACTGTCAGTCGTGGCTGTATCCTTCTCCAAACCCCCGCATGATTATGATTTTTTGTTCCTTATCCCCCAACACCAGCCTAGAAAGGCTGGTTTTTAATCTCTTGACATAATAGCTTCTTTAAATTATAGTATGGAGTCTTTGTTCTTTCCCCTAACATGGACGAGGGATGTATGAGTACGAGTAGTACCCTAGATACTGAAAGCCCAGCCCAGAAATGGGAGTGGTGGACGAACTGCTACATCTTGGAAAACGTCCTCCTTTGGGCATATGTCTTCAGCTACTTGCCGAAGGTTGGCTACATCATCTTACTATCGTACAAGGTGGTAGTCACAGGACACGGCACTGCCGTTCTCGGTTCCATTGGACTTATCGGCTGGATGGTGACTTTCAGCATTCCCCATTTCATCATTGCCCGCAAGGCGTCGCCTTCGAAAAAGGAAACCATCAAACATTTCCTGGTAGGTTCATTCTTCTACTGGGGACTTTGCGGCATCGTACTGCTCATGACCTACGTCATGGAAGCGATGCCCCCGAAGATCCACTAGAACACTCCCCTTCAAGGGGAGTTTTAATTTATTGACCAGTTATCAATATTTAGTAATACTATTTCGTTGGATTTAAGGATCGTTCATTCAAAGGACCAAGACATGACGATGCCAGTCGATTTGGTTTTAGTAAGACACGGCGAAAGTGAAGGCAACATCGCAAACAAGTTATCTCGCCAAGGCGATAACAGTTGTTTCACTCCTGATTTCAGAGAGCGGATCGGAGCCTGTTGGCGCCTGACCAACAAGGGACGCGAGCAGGCGAAGATCACCGGCGAATGGATCAGGAATAGTGGCCTTCGTTTCGACCGTTACTATGTTTCAGAGTACATTCGCGCACTCGAGACGGCGGGACATCTGGAACTGCCGGACGCAGAATGGCTCGTGGACTTTTACCTGCGCGAACGAGACTGGGGAGATATGGAGGTTCTTCCCGACGACAAACGCCGGGAAAAATTCGCACAGTCATTAAGGCGACGGCAACAGGATAGCTTCTATTGGACGCCACCAAACGGTGAGTCCCTTGCCCAGCTTTGTCTCCGTATTGATCGGGTGATCGACACACTCCACAGGGAATGCAGTGACAAGCGCGTCCTTGTTGTTTGCCACGGTGAAGTTATGTGGGGATTCAGGGTGCGACTCGAAAGGATGTCGCAGACCAAGTTTCGCGAGCTGGATTTGTCCACAGATCCGCGGGACCGCATCCATAACTGCCAGGTCTTGCATTACACACGATGTAACCCTGACAGCGGTGAACTTCTCCCCTACCTATCCTGGGTGCGTTCAGTGAACCCGTTTGATCCAACACTCTCATCAAACGAGTGGCGAGCGATACAACGGCAACGGTACACCAACTCTGACCTTCTCAATCGCGTCGCCATTGTCCCTCAGATCATTAGCGCCTAACCCGAGCCCTCTCGCTCGGGTTTTTAATTGACATAAGTCTATTATTTATATACTTTAATTTGTTCATTCCTGCGTTGTTCATTTAGGAGAAGATTCATCATGGCGAGGCAGATCATTAAGGTGACGGAAATTACCGGGGAACAGCTATTGGATGACGGAGAAACCAATTTTGTCTCCCTTACTAGGGGAGACACAGACATTAGTGTGTTGATTAATAGCCAGTTCAACGCCATCCGCGCCGCTCTCACAAAAAAAGCTCGGCGCGTCTTTATCCTCACTTGGAAGGGCGACAAGGTTCCGAGTGGAGCGATGATCCTCGGCCACGAAGTAGTCTGGACACAAGATGGCATGGTACAAACCGCTGAACGGGAGATTGGTACTTACCAACGTCTGCTCGAGTTCGGTGGAGATAACCACGACGAGCAGGTCATGCTCTGCCACATCTTCGCCCAGCCCAAGTCCTAACCTCTACTGCCCGAGCCCTCGCTCGGGTTTTTAATTTCGCCGCAGTTCCCCGTTTTCGATACAACCACCATACATTTCCTTTGGAAAATTATAAGTATCGAATGGCTTACACTCTGGAATACCATTGCCATCAACAACGATAACCCAGCTGCCGTTTTGTTTGGCCGCAAAGAATACTCCTCCTGTTCCTGGTCCTTCACTACCAACATTTGCACTGCCCTTGGCAAAATTACCATTGTTTTGCTCGATCTTTAAGTTTGTTATTTGTTCAACTTGCAATTGATACTTTGCCGCCAAAGCTTCGCTAATTAGGACTTCATCTGCTTTTGGTGCAACAGTGGGTTCCTTGATGTTCATTTCTTCTTTTTTGGACTGAAACAGAAAAACCAAGAGAACTATTAAGATAAATCCTGTCGCCATAACCATCGTCCTTGTTGTTTTTGTATTCATAGATAAATTATACATAATAAAAACGGGTTGATCGCTGAAGCTTTCAACCCGCATGTTTCACTCAACTGGGAATCTTATTCCAAGTGTTCCTCATGGCCACGAACATTATCGTTAAACCTAATCCACTGACGACACCTGTTAATAGAATGGACTGATTGATGGTAAGAACATCCATTGTGTATCCAACCAAAAACAATACGATCCCAGCAATGAGTCGACTTGCCGATGACATTACCGACAGAACAGTCGCTCGGACGTCAGAGGTGGTCATGCGATTTACTAAATCGTTTATGACAGGAGTGAACAGACCCCACATACTCCTTCCTAGGAGCAAAAACACGACTCCCCACAGGGACATTGTTAATCCGAGCCCGATGTAGCTGACGATAACAGCTGCTGCCATTGCAATTAGCAAGAGCCTGTCATCAATCCATTTTTGGGCGATATGAGCAGATCTCGAAGCTATTGCACTACCAAGCATCATCACAGCGTGAGCCAATCCAAACCAGACAAGTGGCAAACCGAACATTTCCTGGTAGGGTTGGGTGTACCAAACCAAAACGAGTGTAAGCGTACTAAGCGCCCCCTCTAAGCACACAATGCTGCGCAAGGGCACATTACTCACTAACGTGTTTTTTGAGATACGCCACATGGCAGCAAAGTGTTTCTGGTCCTGCATTTTATGGCGGCGCGGCTCTACCAGGAATACGGCGACTAGCAAACCCAGAGAAAATGATGCTGTGGTTGCCCAAACTGTCAGACGCAACGAATACACCGCAATCAATCCTCCCGCAATGCTCGCTATTGCCTGGGAAATAAAACCCCAGAACGACACTGAACCACTGAGACGGCGATAACTAGGAACATCTCCTGTATCAAGAAGCGTATCGTACATTAGAGCTTCGACAGTGCCGGAGTTTAAACTCACGTGAAATGCCAAAAGAACCTCTCCAAAGAAAAAACCCCAGAAACTGCTGCTTAGGGCATAGGTAAACATACCACTTACTGCAAACAAGCCACTAACGATCAAAGTGTTCTTTCTTCCCCATTTGTCTGCCAAATATCCTGTTGGGATGTCTGTCAGAAAGGCAGCTATTGCAAAAATAGCTTGCAGCCAAAACATTTCCTTCAACGTGACACGGTGTGACTGAAAGAATGGGATGAGGACCGGCATAATGAACATTCCCTCGTATGCCATTTTCAGAAAGTGTAATTTCCAAACATTAGTGTGGACTCCACTATCAATCTTCCTGCTTGGATCCCTGAGTTGAATTGTCGTGCTCATCGTACTTCCCTTCTATTATTTTTTTGAGTGAACGTGGCTATATAAACAAGAACGCCTCGGTTATCTAGCCGAGGCGTCTTTGGTTAATAGTGTTTACCTATATTAATTGCTCACAAAACCGCCTTGGATAGACAAGCTGTTATTTCCCCAGCTATTAGTTGGGGCAAATTTGCAAATTGTTTGGCGGTAAGTTCTCATAATATCTTAGATATAATATATTATTGTTGATCAGTCAAATACCATTGGCAGTGCTTCTCACTAGCATTGCATCTTGCTCGAGTTATCGGCTCTCTCCTTGTTCCGCAAACTCTGACTGATGCGTCCAAAATAAAACACCCCAAATTGGGATGTTTTATTAGCAGCCCCACGGGGAATCGAACCCCGATTCTAGCGTTGAGAACGCTATGTCCTAGCCGTTAGACGATAGGGCCAAGTTAATTTACTGCCTAGAGAATAATGAAAATTTAATTACTTAGCAACTACCAATTAGTATCAGCGATGACCGACCTCGCAACTGAAGTAATACGCAACTTCCCATAATGTTTTTCAACATCTTCAATAAGACTTTCCGTTAATCGACGCCACTGCTGCCGTTTTTGGCCATTCTCTTTGTGGGCCGATACACCCTCATCATAAATACTTGCCACCTTGTCATATAGCTTAAGGAGCTTTAGGAATGGTGGCATTTTTATTACTGCCTCTTTCTCTTGTTGCCACGTTTCAAATGTCATTGCTTCCACCGCCCTTTTGACTTCTTCTGATAAATCAGCAGGTAATTCCAGGGTCGTGTCTTCTAAGACATCGTGCAGTAAAAGCGCTTGGTAACCGATTTGCCTCTGCTCAATGGGTACCTTTATTTCGTGAAGAAGCATCATGGCACACCAGAATGGATGAACAACGAATGGAACTGTTCCACCTTGGCGGAATTCTGCTTTGTTATTGTGTTCTTGATGTGCACTATAAGCGAGATCTATTATTTTTTTAAATTCTGCAGATTCAATTCTCATAAATATGTAGTTGTTTATTTTTTAACACTTTGTGCGTCCGTTCTAGTTGGAGGCACCATATAATAATCGAGCAGGCGCGATGCCAAATCATGAAACATCGGTGCAGCAGTTCCGGAAGCAAAACTAAGTCCCGCTGGATTATCAAGGACAATTAAGACACTGAACTTCGGCTTTTCTGCTGGGGCAAAACCAAAAAAGGAAATTATTTTCCTGTCGGCTGAATATCTGCCGGTCTTGGAATCTGCAACCTGTGCGGTACCTGTTTTCCCGCCCGTATAATAACCTTTCACTTTTGCAAGCCCAGCAACACCATTCTCAACAACAGAAGTCATCATTGCTGACATTCGTGTTGCTGTTTCGGGCGAGACAACTTGACGGATAACCTTCGGCTGAGTTTTATCCACCCTGCCATTGGGATAACGGATTTCTTTGACAATATGTGGCTCCATTAACTTCCCCCCGTTTATTAACGCAGAATCTGAAACAAGCATTTGTAAGGGGGTAACAACTACTCCTTGTCCAAACGATATTGTAGCCAATCTGGTAGCAGTCCAGGTGTCAGGTTGAGGGAGCGCTCTCGCGGCCTCCCCATCTAAAGGCAACCCTGTCTTGTCTCCAATTCCGAACCTCCTAAGTCCAGAAAAAAGATCCTCTGCACCTATTTTCTCCGCAACCCAAACCATTCCAACGTTATTGGACTGTTCCAAAATCCTGGTCATCGTAATAGTCCCTAAATGTTTTCCGTCAAAGGTGTTTATTGTAAATTTCCCGATTTTCAGCGGCCCCTTATCTTCCATAGTGGTATCAGGAGTTACTAGCCCAAGATCCATTGCGATACTCATAACCAATGGTTTGAAAATTGAACCTGGTTCGAACAAGTCATGAGTTGCGCTGTTGCGCAGAACAGAAACATCGCGGATATCACCAAAGTAATTCGGATCAAATGTGGGATAGTTAGCAAGAGCTTTTATTTCACCGCTATAGGGATCCATCACGATTATTGTTGCTTTCTCCGCACTGAATTTGTCCCGGCCGTTTTTTGCGACTTGTTCAGTTATGGTTTGTACGACCCGATCGATCGTTAAAACCACATCTGCGCCGTCCTCGGCTGGGCGCACATCCATATTACTCACCGAGATCCACCGACCCACGACGTCTCTCTCCGCCTCCAAGAAGCCGGTCCGACCTTCCAATACACTGTTCATTCCCCCCTCGATTCCGTATTCACCTTTCGTGTTTATTCCGTCCGGACGCACAAAACCCAAAAGCTGAGCAGCAAGAGTCCCTTCTGGATAATATCGTTCAGAATAGTCTTGGAACTTCAGTCCCTTTAGGTTAGCCTCCTTCAATTCCTTTATAGCCTCCTCATCGAAATTCTTATGAGAAGGAATAAGGAGCTCGTAAGGATCGGTCGGGTTACCCAGGCGCTTCTTCAAATTATTGCTTAATTCCAACTTCAGCTGCTTCTCTTTCTCTTCTTTTTCTTCCGATGAACCGCTGTCCTTTTCTTCTTTTTTTTCCTGAACTTCTTTTACTGTATATTGTCCCGTATCTGCAAACAATTTCAGTTTTCTATCATCCTCCCGTTTGTTGAATGCATAAATAATATTAACCAATTTTTCTACCGTGGTATCCAAATCATCGATATCCCGTGGATCCATATAAACAGTAGTATCCTTTCTCGTAGTACTTACCGGAAACGTTTTTTCCTCTCCTTCGGAAAGATAGATAGTTCCCCTTCTTGGCAACAGATCAGAAGTTTGCGTTCTTTGACTTTCAGCAAGTGCAGAATATTTATCGGACTGCAAAATTTGCAAATATGCCAATCGGGTAATAACGCCCAGAAAAAGCAAAACGACCAGAGCGTAAACTATGCCAAATCTGTCCGATTTGGTAGTTCGACCTTTTTTCCTCTCATCTTTTTGTCCCGGCCTATTCATGGTTATACAATTCTAGCAGCCATTTACGCTGCAAGGACAGGCATAAAATAATTTATATACCTCCCTGTGTTCCGGAAAAAGCGACTGTGCCACCGACAACCGGAGTTGTAAATGCCACTTGCTCCGATGGTATGAGATTCAATTTTTCTACACCCTTTTCGATAGTCTTTATAGATTGTAAGTCAGCAGCTTGTAATTCAAGTTGACGTGTTTCTTCTTTCAGGGCGGTCATCTCTTTTTCCAGAGAACTCGTATCGTAACCACCAACAGCGGAGCTAGTAACCTGGAAAATATACAGAAAACCGGCGGCAACAAT
>CAYNDL010000014.1:0-21645 GCA_964396115.1 uncultured Candidatus Saccharibacteria bacterium | reverse complement strand
ACTCTTTATCAAACACGGTCTTGCGGGATATTTCTTCTCCTAAGAAATAAGAAATTTTCTTGATTATAATCCTGCTACTCTTTAAAGCCGTGCTGTCAGACGCATCAAAACTGATTACCGGCAACGAAGCTGAGGTCGCGAGATCAGTTCCAGAAACAGGCAAACTGCCGCTGATCGTAACGTTTGCAATTCTTGGTTTGCTAATGTCTAATGAGAAATTTTTTTCGTCAGAAGTGCCAGTATTCCCTCCCGCATCTGTTGCTCGGACCTTCCACGTATGGTTTCCCTCAGTTAAGTCGTTAGTTAGTGTGACTGAGATTGTGTCACCAGTAGAGCTAATAGATGCGCCGGAAATACTAAAGTTTGTGTAGGATGACGGTGCATCAAATGTAAATGCCTTTGCCCCATCATCGATTAGTACCGTATACGAACTAATGCCATCATCTTCGTCAGCGCTAAACTGGAAGGAGAAAGTGGGGGTGGCAGTGCGGAGGATGGCTCCATCTACTGGAGAAGACAAGGTTGGTGAAGAAGGCGCTGTTTCTTTGGTGGTAACAGTTTTGGTGGACGAGGCAGCGGAGGTGCCGTCGGAATTATACGCAACCACTTTCCTGGTGTAGCTTGTGCCTTTGGTTAAGCCAGTCTCGGTGTATGAAGTGGTGTTGGGGGTTGCGATGGTGGCGATAATGTCTCCGGAGTTGTTTAAGAGTTTGAAGCCTGTTTCATCGTTGGCATTGTCTGTCCAAGTCCAGGTGATGGCGGTGGAAGAAATAGCTGTACCGTTAAAGGAAGACGGCGGGGTTGGCTCAGCAGGAGTGGTGACGGTTGCGGTGGATGAATATGTGTTCCCAGCGTTGTTGTATGAAGCCACTTTCCTGGTGTAGCTTGTGCCTTTGGTTAAGCCAGTCTCGGTGTATGAAGTGGTGTTGGGGGTTGCGATGGTGGCGATCAGCGTGCCCGTGCCGGAATAGATCTTGAAACCATTTTCGTTGTTGGCGTTGTCTGTCCAAGTCCAAGTGATGGAGTTGGAAGAGGAAGCGGAACCGGCAAAGCTGGAAGGAGCTTGGGTGAGAATGTCACTGGTGGCTAGAGATGTATCGGTGACTGTGCCGGAAGGATCAGCATAAGAGACAGTGATCGTGTCACCATCAGAACAAGACAAGGTGGAGTTATTGTTGGTGGCGGAACCGGTGTATGCCGCGGTGGTGAGACCGGAGTTGCGGAAGACTTCGGTGGCGTTGCCTGTCTCTGTTAACGTGACCAATTCAGAATCATTGGGACAGGTAATGGTGACATTAACAGTGTCCGGGGTGGTGCCGTCAGCGTTTGCGTCTTCATCAGAAAGCGAAACGTATACCTTGGCGGCAGGGACAGAGATTCCGGGAGCATTGTCGAAGTTGTGGTCCGTGATCTCCAGGTTAGATGGTGCTTTGGAAATATAACCGGAGGTCTTGCTGATGGAACCAGCGTTAAGAAGACTGCCGACCAGGTTAATAATGTATGAGCCCAAAGACAGGTTCCTGCCGGCAGGAATGGAGAGAAGCGTATTAACGGAGAAGTTTGAACCGATTGTGGCGGAACCAGAAGATCCGGTAAGCGTGAGGGTGCCCCAAGTGATGTCACCAAAGTTAATGTCTTGGGCAATACCGTTTAACGTGAGGGTGCGGGTGGCGGTATTGGAAAGCGTGCCGGAGGTGCGAGAGATGTTTCCGGTGACGCTGAGGTCGTGGCTGTTTTGGTTGAGGTTGCCAGCGGTTAACGTGAGATTGCCGTTGACGATAAGATCGGCGGGAAGGTTCCAAACAGCGGAGGCGTTGTTGAAGGTGAGGTTGTTGTATTCGTTGCCAAGTTTGAAGCTGGTGAATGTTCCAGCACCATCGTATTCCACCGTTCCAGAGTTAGTGTCGGGAGTGACGTTAGTTAAGGTTTCAGTGTTTTGGAGACGGATGGTGCCAGCGTTGGAGAAGGTGGCTCCCGTGAGATCAAGGTTGTATCCGTTGAGGTCTAGGGTGCCGTTTTGCAGAGTTAGGGCACTGGTGAGCGTCAGGTTGTTGTTGAGATCCCAAACCCCTCCCACACCGTTTAGAGTGAGAGCATATAGTGAACTTGTCCCCGGATTGAAGGTCTTGCCGGAACTTGTGCCGTTTAGCGTGATCGTATTGGTGCTGGGACTGAACGTTCCATTATTTGAGAAGTTTCCGGCAACGTTAATGTTGTTGCCTAACGTGTATGTGTCGGTAGTGCCATCTGTACTATTGATCGCGAGGTTACCAAACGAGGTGGCGAAGTCGGTAATCGTATATGAATCACTCGTACTGTCCCCGTCACCACGGAATTCAACAGTGGAAGAGGATCCAAGTGTTTTTGTACCAGCAGTTATTGTCTCGTTGCCTTTGAGCTTTAATGTTCCGTTGATAGTAAGAGCGTCGTTAACCGTAATAGCATAACCGGCAGTGTCTAGCGCACCGGATGTGATAGTTAGGTCTTGGCCGGAGGAATTTAATGTGAGGTCGGTATTGAGGATGACTTCGCCGGAGGATTTGTTGATAGTGAAAGTGCCGGAGGGAATGGTGCCGCCGTTGTTGGTAAATGATTGCCCGTCAACGCCCGTTAAAGTAATAGCTGCATCACCACCAAAGAAAGAGGAGCCTATTGCCACATCCCCTTTTGACTGCCAAGAGCCACTCAAAATTCCTTGAGTTAACGTTATATCCCCTTCGGCCAAGAGGGTATCATTTACTCCTAACGTAATTATTGGAGTATCGCATCCACCCTTTGGGGTGTTCACTATAAGATTATTTACTGTTTGAGTCGTGGCAACGTCAACAGTAAGATTGATTGCCACGCAGTTAGGAACGGAGGCCGTTTGTAAGTTAAGCGTGCCACTATTAGCAGTGAACGTGGTACCACTGGCAAAATCAAGGAGTTTTGTATCCGTTGTTGGAGTAAAATAGCCAACCGTTATTGTACCCGTTGGTGCCGTAAATGATCCTTGTTCCAAAGTAAGAGTGCCCATGCGAAAATCTGTCGTTCCTGGTGCCGGAACAACACTGCCGGTAGACTTATTAACTTTAATATTTGGGGCCGTACCACCTGTCTCATATGAATATGTTTGTGATGCAGCGCCGCTTAATGTGATAGTCCCGGGTCCGCCATAAGATCCGCTGTTAACAGAAAGGTTGCCATTTAGAATAACTTCCCCAATCAACTTAACATTGGCCAGATTCAAGTCACCATCTACCCTAAGAGATTGTCCCGAAATAACAGTTAAATAGGGCGTGTCACATACTCTTCCGCCTCCGAAATTTTTAATGTCAAAAACAACATTATTAAGAGTAACCGATGATGGGATGTTTAATGTAATATTGGCAGCAACACATCCGGGAGGATTATCTGTCTTAAATTCTATCGTGCCATTGTTGTGCCCGAAAGTAGCACTGCCAGATATGGTTGCAGCAGTATAATCACCAGAAGGTGTGTCGGTCCCCATGGTAAGTGTTCCACTTGTACTCGTAAACGTCCCTCCGCTCAGTGTGTAGCTTCCATTTATCGTTATCGCCGAATCCCCACCACTAAACGTCCCCCCTGCTTGTGACCAGCCACTTGAACCAACAGTGATCGTGTTCCCTGTTCCTTGGGTGAGGGTACCGGTGTAGGTGGAGGCAAGGGTAATGCCTGCAACATTAGCGTTAGCGTTAATGGTGGCGTTGCAGTTGGAAGCACAACGGTTATCGAATTTTACTGTTTGTCCGGAACCGGGAACTTGTCCGCCGGACCAGTTGGCGGCGGTGTTCCAGTTGGTATCGGTGCCACCGATCCAGGTTCTTTGGTCGATGATTGTTCCGTTGTTGGTGAACGTTCCTTCTGTGTGGGTACCGTTATCGGTATTAAGGATACCGGCGGCACCGATACTAAAGGTGTCGTTAACAGTTAACGTCTTGCCGTTTAGGTCTAGGGTGCCGGAGGTTAATGTTAGGTCTTGGCCTGAAGTGTTCAGTGTCAAATCGGAATTAAGAACCACCTCACCAGAAGGCTTATTTATCGTCCAGGTGCCACCTAAGATTCCCCCTCCGTTGTAAGTATATGTTTGTGTTCCCGTACCCGTGAAACTCAGGGCCGTTGTGCCTCCCTGCATGTAGTTGCCTATTACAACATTTTTCTTGACTTCGATTGTTCCACCATATATGGCGGTGTACCCACCACTTTCAAGATTTAAATTATTATCAACAATTAGCTTGTCGCCACTCGAAATAGTAAAAGCGCTTCCCCCGATAGCTTCTCCTCTGATTTGGACGTTATAAAAAGTTTCAGAAGAATTAACGTTTATCGTACGTTCAGCAAGAGCGACGCCGTTAGTGAAAACAACAGTTCCCCCGTTATGAGTAAATGTCCCTCCGTTATTTGTGTAGTTTCCAAAAATACTCAAGGTCCCCGATGTGCTAACAAAATTGCCTGATGTCAGGGTTACATTAGATAGTGCAACTGACGACCCCGAAACAGTGACTGTTCCCGACGGTTTATTAACAACAAGCGGAGCGAGCGTACCCCCGCCCTCTATTGTTTGGTCGCCGGTCGAGTCTAGAGTTATTGCGGTACTACCGGCAGTAGCGTATGGCCCGATAGAAATGTTGGCTCTTGGCTTTATGGTTCCACCAGTTATTGAAGTATAGGCACCAACAGATTGAACAAAATTACCGAGAACTATCAATGTGTCTTCGGAAGAAACGACAAAATCTGTGTTTGAACCGGGTGTCCCACCGTTTATCGTAAGATGCTTGAACGTTCCAGAAGAAGGAACATCTATGTTAAAGCTGCCAACTGCATTAAAGGCGGTGAGGGAAACTGTTCCATTGTTGTGATTAAACGTTCCCGAGGAATGCGTCCAGCCAGTGCGGACTAACGTTGTGCCAGATGAAGCAGTATATGTGCCTGCACTGAAACTGAAGCCACCGTTTAATGTGATATTTCCATTAGAACCAGTGAAAACCCCTGCAGCCTGAGACCATCCACCTGAAGTTCCTACAGTGATCTCAACTCCTGTTGCCTGCGTAATCGTACCTGAATATCCTGCCTGCATCTCAACGCCAGCAACGCTAACATTTTGGTCAATCGACACGTCACCGGAGGCAGCATTAAAAATCGCTACGTCACTAGCACCAGGACAGGTACCAGTTAGCCAGTTGGAACAAGTGCTCCATAGTCCATCACCGGAACTGTTTGTCCATACGAACGGTGTGGTTGTTTGGCTTCCGAAAGTCAATTCGTTGTTGGCGGAATTGATATTGTTGTATTCGAACTTAAGCCAGTCCGGATACATCGTGACATTACTGAACCTTACTTCATCCAATGACCCTTCCCAACCAAACCCTGGATTACCCTGAACTCCTCCAATCATTGTTTCAGCCATTGGCGAACCGCCTGATAGATAGATTGTGGAGACGGACACAGTATCCCTGTACAAATTCCACTCGGTTCCAGATTTTATTATTTCAATAAAATGCCAATTAGTATCGTCTTCTTCAGACGAATTCGCAAAGCAGGCATGGTTATTCTCCGCTCCATAAATACGCCAACAAGTGTTTGTAACATCGTAATATATTCCATATCCGTAATCCGATCCCACAATTCCTTTAGAAACTACGAAGTCATCTCCGGAACTGGATGTTGCACGCTTGTACCAAAAGGAGAACGTCATGTCGTCGGAAGCCGACAGGACATCGCCAAGATTTATGTTTGCATTATCAAAACTTGCCCCGCCGTTAACTTTTCCGGTTGTCTGAGTAGCTCCATTGTTTGTCCCGCTGACACCTCCAACTGAACTACTCCCCAAATTCGAGGCGAGATGAAATACTCCATTATAATTTGATTCCCAAACACCTGCTGCATTTTGACCGTCGGATGCTCCCGTCTTTCCGTAATAAATGTAAATTTCCGTATTAGAAGTTCCGGAAATGTTAGGAACTTTAACCCACATGTTTGCGGAGAGGTTATTTGACGATACGGAGTATGTTTCTCGTTCATATGGCAACAGGCTCACTCCATCTGAAGATGTAAACCGGATGTCGTTTCCGTTTGCTAGGGCATGTGCTCCAATGTTTCCGTCTCCTCCTCCTGTTTCTGCCACTTTAACCAACAATGGGAAGTTGGTGAGGTCGCTGTCTACGTTAGCGTGAGAGATTGTTATCTTTTTTCTGTAGCCCCAACCAGTCAACCAACCATAGTTATTCTCTTCGGAAGCGAACGTTAGTTCGTTTCCGGCGGAGTTCATGTTGTTGTATTCGAATTTGATCCATTCGGCGGAACGATCAATGGAGGAAATGCGGAGTTCGTCGAGACCACCATCGAGCCAAGAGGCGTTGCCTGCCCCTTCGTGTTCCGCAGTTTCTCCCCCAACACTGATTGTCCCTTCCGTTGACGGAACAGTTCCGGAATATGAAACAGTGCCCACCGAAATTCCATCAATATAGAAAGATGAGGTGTCTGATCCATTATATGTACCAGTAACATAATGCCAACCATCGTCGAGAACTGCAGAATTCACATCTGTAAAATTTGGCATTAACCTCCATGTCCAAAAATGTTGGTCGCCGTCCATCTTCTGGATCGACCAGGACGTATTCACCGGACCGTTTACAATAATGCGGGAATAATTGACCCCGTTACCGGAAACTTTTGCCCAACCACTAAATGTGAAAGCACCTGCGGGATTATACGCGAGACCTTCCATATAAGTATCGGTACCATTAAATTTGGTAACGGCGTTTATTGGACTATCCAGACTCCCTGCATTCCAGGAACCGTGTGCGGTTAAGTCTCTTAATCCCTTGCTATCGGACATGGTACCCCCTTCTGAAGCCGCGCCATTCATGTGCCAAACAGCTTGAAAGTTATCGTTCCACACATTCCCAGCATCCTGTCCGTCAGTAGCATCAGACTTGCCATAGTACATATAGACAGTGGTATCTATAGAACCAGAGACGGTAGGAACTTTCACCCAGATATTCCCTGAGGCGGAACCACTAGATACAGAGAACGTTTCCCTTTCATATTTTAAGAGGGTGGTACCATCAGAACTTGTGAAACGAAGGTCATAACCATCACTTCGTGCTTTTGCTCCGATAGCTGTATCGTTTGCAAACTTAACTAGCAGTGGGAAATCAGTCAGATCGGCATCCACGTTAGCGTGAGAGATCGTGATAGCTTTTCGGGCCTGCCAACCAGTGAGCCAACCTTCACCGGCAGCACTGGCAATACTGGCTGAACTGAAGAGGAAGAGGGCGGAAATAAGAGCAACTGTGGTGAGTGCCAAGATAGATTGCTTCGCTATGCTCGCAATAACAGAAGATTTAAAGACGGAAAAAACTCCCCGAGACACCTTCTTCAAATTTAATCCTCGGATGCGCCTAACGTCGAAGCAACACCTTCGAAGATTGAGGGTGTTAAATGGCATTACTCGATAGAGTTTTCCTGTTAATGTTTACCCGCTAATTATAGCAAGTAACCCCTCAAAACGATACCTATTGAGCTTTCTTGCCTTCTTTAAATACAACGTCCTTAACCACTCCCGGAGTTTCACCTAAAACGTGCCAATCTTGAGCCAACGTCTTCACTTCTACCTTATTTGCTTTACCGGCAGTTACTCTTATTTCTTTACCTTTAAATGTTTTCTCACCTTCCGGCGTAAACAAGCCAGCATAGACATTTTTTCCATCTTGGATGATGGAAACCCAGACAGGCTCTGTCACACGCATTTTTAGCTCCGATTCTCCAATAATTGCAGGAGTTGAACTGGGTGATGGGGTTGGACTAGCAGAGGGAGGAACTGGTTCATTTTGTTGAACAAGAACTTCCCGGGTAACAGTACGTTCTTTCCCGCTGATACCTTTAGCAACAACAACAATTTTATTTAACCCCGGACCAACACCGATCGTCTCTTCAAAAGTCCCGTCACTACGGACGAAAGTTTTTTCCCCGTTAATTTTTACTTCCGCAGTAGTGTCCGACTTCCCTTTGATCATTACGTTATTGCTTTTTATTTCTGAGTTGTCGACTGGTGAAGAAATATCCAGATGCGGAGCCCGAGTAAAACCACGGACCTCAAAGAAAAGATACAGCAACGCAATTAACGCCACGACTATGCCGACAGAAATTGCCGTAAGTCTGGGAGTAAGAACGAAGAGAGGGTGACGGAACTGGCGCAACTGCTGCGGCGTTATTTTTTGTTCTACTGAGCTTTTGCCGTGGGCATATTGTTGGGAAAATTCAGCAACAGTTTCGCTTGAATCAAGCCCCAGGTACTCAGAATAAATTTTTACAAAACCCCTTGCATATACTTCGACTGGCAACTTCCCATAATCATCATTCTCTAGGGCTTGTAAACTTTTCTCGGGAATCTTAAGTTCATGGGCAATGTCATGCAGAGTAAGCCCCTGTTCTTTTCTAGTTTGCCTAAGCTTAGCACCCAAGCCCGAGTTATTCGGTTGGCCACTTAACGACGGATCGACTTTAGCGAAACTGTCGTTGTCTATTATTTTTTGGTCCATGTCTAGATAGTATTGAAAGAATCTTCCTTTTCTTCGTCTTGATAACTTTGGTCTTCGTCTATTGGTGTTTCGAGGGATTCTTCGTCAATTATCTCATCGCCAGGATCCAGCACTTCACGCGGTTTTGATCCCTGGCCAGGACCAACGATTCCTCGCTGCTCAAGCATATCAATAATCCTTGCCGCTCGCGAATAACCGATACGCAACCGACGCTGCAAGAGTGATGTTGAGGCGCGTTTACTTTCCCTAACCACTTTGATAGCCTCGTTCATTAAGGTATCGTCTACATCTCCTTCTCCATCAAGTCCGCCCCCGAAGCCGTTTGGTGATTGTTGCGGCGCGGTAATCGAAAGGTCGTACTCAGGAGTTCCATTTGAAGTCAAAAATTCCGTAACCCGCTTTACTTCATCTTCAGAAATATAGGCGGCTTGCAAACGTCGCGGCTTAGAAATGTCGCCGCGCAAGAAAAGCATGTCTCCATTGCCCAGCAATTTTTCAGCACCGGAAGTATCCAAGATGGTGCGAGAATCAATTGCAGACGCCACATTGAAGGCAATACGGGAAGTAATGTTGGCTTTAATAAGACCCGTAATAACATCGACGCTCGGACGCTGTGTGGATACAACCAAATGCATACCGACAGCACGAGCCATTTGCGCCAACCGCACAATCGCGCTTTCTACTTCGCGACCATACTTCACCATGATTTCCGCCAACTCATCGATAACAATCACGACGTAAGGCATGATTTCTTCACCACGCTTACCAGAGTTGTAGGAAGTGATATCCTTTTTCTTTACCTCAGCAAGGACACGATACCTTCTTTCCATCTCGCCCACTGCCCAACGCAGGGAATGGATCGCCTTCTCCGGCTCGGTTATTACCGGCGACAATAAGTGAGGTATTCCGTTATACAGAGCCAACTCGACCCGTTTTGGATCAACCATCAGCATCTTGAGCATCGCCGGACCGTTTTTATAGATTAGGCTCGTGATGATGTCATTAATCATTACGGACTTACCAGAACCAGTTGCTCCAGCAACTAACAAATGAGGCATTTTCGCTAGATCAGTGACAATACACTGGCCCGTTACATCCTTCCCAACAGCAAACGGAAGCGCATAATCAGAACGTTGAAAATCTTTGCTTTGTAACATTTCCCGCAAACGCACGACGGATACGGCTTTATTTGGAACTTCAATACCTACCAAACTTTTTCCTGGAATAGGCGCTTCAATACGAACAGGGTGAGCAGAAAGAGCTAACGCTAAATCATTGTGAAGGGCGGTGATCTTTGCGATCTTTACACCTTCCTCTGGTTTCAAAGTGTACTGCGTAACCGTGGGACCTACATTAACTTCTCCCATGGCAACAGGAATTCCAAATGTCTCCAAGGTCTTTTGGATAACCACTTGCGACTTCTTTACATCACCGCTTGCCGGACGAGTAGTCACGTCAGATAACAATGCGAGCGGCGGACGTTCGTATGCAGGAAGAACTGTTTTGACTTTGGGTGCCTCCTCACGCAAATCGACCGTCCTTTTTCCTGTCAGCTTAACGCTATCCAGAAGACGCGTAGAGAATACAGGCAGGGCATGACCGTGTTCTTCTTGGGGTTTCTCCGGTTCCAAATCCTGTTCCGGTTCCTCTTCTTCCCCGTCAGTCTCTTCTTCATCTTCTTCGCTCTGGAACGAACGGAACCAATTTACAATGTCGTTTAAATTCTTGTTCGTTGCCATCATTAGGCCGACAAAAAACAGGACCCCCAAAAGAAAACCTGCAGCAATATCTCCTATACCTGTACGGATCCAATAAGAAGCGAGCCAACCAAGATAGCCGCCACCTTGTCCACGGTCAATAAGCTCCAAGCCCTTCTCTGCAGGGGCCACCAGATGCAAGAGGCCGTGACCAAAAACAACAAAAAGGAAGAAGCCAATATAACGACTTACAGAGAAATGAAACTTGCTCGGCAATAAACGCATTAGAGCCACTACAGCTAACAGAATCGGAAAAAAGAAAGTTCCCCAACCAAACAACGAAAAGAGTTTCGGCCTTAGTGCTTCACCGAAATTTCCAGCCATATGAAACAGGCTGAGAGTACTAACAACACCAATTAAAAATAATATAAGAGCGATTATATTTTTCTTTGTTTCAGGGTTTAGTTCGAAGGCGCCAAACTCCTCTGAGAACTTTCCCATGAAATTTCTATTTTTTCTTTTTCTCCTCCTACCCATATAGTTCGTAAATTATAACATTTTTTGTTGTTTATAGCTTTCCACAGGACTGAACAAGAACTGTGCACATTCATTAAACAAAATTACCTCCGTTCTGGAGGTAACTTTGTTTACTTTATTTTTATTCAGTCTTCCCCTTGTATCCTGTACCGACTGGGATGAGCTTACCAATGATGACGTTTTCTTTTAGACCAGATAGTCGGTCCTCACGACCTGTTACGGCGGCATCGATCAACACACGAGCGGTCTCTTGGAAAGAAGCGGCAGCGAGGAAAGAGGCAGTTGTGAGCGAGACTTTCGTGATACCGAGCAACAACCGTTCGCCAATAGCAGGCTGGCCATTTTCTTCCTTGGCGCGCAGGTTCTCTTCGAGGAAATCAGCCAATTCATATACACGTCCTGGGAGTAATGTCGTGCTTCCGGCATCCTTTACACGCACACGTGACATCATCGAGCGCACCATAATTTCCAAATGCTTGTCGTTAATTGCTTCACCCTGGATGGCATAAACATCCATTACTTCCTTGATGATGTAGTGCTGTACAGCGCTGGCTCCGGCAACTTTGTACAACTCTTGGAGGTTTACATGTCCTTCTGTTAGCTGTTGGCCAACATTCACAACATCGCCATTCTTTACCCAAACAGCAGTATCCTGTGGAACAACATACTCATGATGATCGAGTTCGCTACCTTGGACGATCAACTGCTTATCAGTCAGCTTGATAACGCCTTTTCTCTTCGAGAAGAACTCTTCACCTTCCATATCCATAAACAAACGCTGGTTCGGTTCAACTTCTGTTCCATCCTCGATCGACTTGTCGACGATGATCCCTGCCCTGTCATAAATTTCTTGACCAGCTGTTTGAGAAAGCACGGAGATAACTGTTTGTCCGTCGCGGTCAAGCAAAGTTACTGTTCCACCGATCTCGGCAACCAAAGCCTTGTTCTTAGGGGCACGAGCTTCAAACAATTCTTCAACACGAGGCAAACCTTGAGTGATATCAGCGCCACCGGCAACACCACCATGATGGAAAGTTCTCATTGTGAGCTGAGTACCAGGTTCACCAATTGCTTGAGCAGCTACGATACCAGCAGCTTCACCCATGCGTACTAGTGTATTCGAACCCAAATCCCACCCATAACATTTCTGACAAATTCCGCGGAGTGTTTTACAAGACAGGACTGAGCGAATAACAACTTCCGGTACACCAGAATCATCAATCATCTTAGCTTGTTCACGTGTCAAAAGTTCACCTTTCTTGGCCAAGACCTCACCAGTCTTTGGATCAACCACATCCTTTGCCAACACACGTCCACGTACACGGCGCATCAAGTTTGTTCCCATTTCTTGTGTGTGCTTTCGAGTAATTACGCGCCCTTCAGTATCATGACAATCAGTCTCGCGAATAACCATATCCTGGGCAACGTTCACTAGACGGCGGGTCAAGTAACCGGCGGTGGCGGTACGCAATGCGGTATCAGCCATACCTTTTCTTGTTCCGTGCGTACTAGTGAAATATTCGAGTACGTTGAAACCTTCTTTGAAAGACGACTTGATAGGCAACTCGTTTGTTCGTCCTGTTGGGGAAATAACCAAACCTTTCATACCCATCATCTGAGTAACCTGACCAATCGAACCACGAGCACCAGAGAACACCATCTGATATACGCTTTGATCTGGAGTCAATTCTTTTTGTACGAGTTCGGTTATCTTATTCTTAGCATCTTCCCAGACTTCAATGGTTTTTACGTAACGCTCTTCGTCAGTTAACAAACCTTGTTCGTACTGTTCTCGAATTGTCTGGACAGTGTTTTCTGCGTGTTCAAGAATTTCTTTCTTACCCACAGGAATATGGAGATCATCCATACCCCAAGAGGAACCGGAACGAGTCGCAAATTGGAAACCAAGATCTTTCATACGGTCAATAAAGTCCGCGGCCTGTTCAGCACCGTAGCGGGACAGAATCTCACCAAGCAAGGCTTTCAAACGTTTCTTGTCTAATACATCGTTTATAAATTCCATTCCTTCAGGAAGAATTTCGTTGAACAAAATACGGCCAACAGTTGTTTCTAAGATGTTCCCGTCGCTCATGCGAACAGAAACTTTAGCATTGATGGCTGTGCTGCCTGAATCATAGGAGAAGATAGCTTCGTTTGGTGTAGCGAATTTCTTTCCTTCCCCTTTAACACCTTCACGAATCTTCGAACCGTAATAGAGACCGAGGACAACATCCTGAGAAGCACTGGTTACAGGTTCACCATCAGAAGGTTTGAGGAGATTGCGTGAAGCCAACATGATCTCATCGGCTTCCTTGCGTGAAGGAGTAGACAGCGGAACGTGGACAGCCATCTGGTCACCGTCGAAGTCGGCATTGAAAGGAGGACAGACCATCGGGTGAATCTGAATAGCTTTACCTTCGATGAGAACTGGCTGGAAAGCTTGGATACCAAGACGATGGAGGGTAGGCGCACGGTTCAACATAACTTTGTGAGTCCTGGTTACATCTTCCAAGGAGTCCCAGACTTCAGGAATTCCCTGTTCGATCAAGCGGGACGCGGAACGAATGTTGTGAGCCAAACCGCGCTTTACTAGTTCATGAATCACGAACGGCTTGAATAGTTCGAGAGCCATCAACTTTGGCAAACCGCACTGGTGCAAGCGAAGATGGGGACCGACAACGATTACGGAACGGCCGGAGTAGTCGACACGCTTACCTAACAAGTTTTGGCGGAAACGTCCTTGCTTACCCTTCAACATGTCGGCCAAAGACTTCAACTGGCGACGTTGACCAACAGCGGCAGCGGTTGTGGAACCACGGCGGGCATTGTTATCGATCAAGGCATCAACAGCTTCTTGTAACATACGCTTTTCGTTGCGCATGATGACTTCAGGAGCTCCCATTTCAATCAAGCGCTTCAAGCGATTGTTACGGTTGATAACGCGACGATAAAGATCGTTCAAATCTGAGGCAGCAAAACGACCGCCATCCAACTGCACCATTGGGCGCAAATCCGGAGGAATTACCGGAATACTCGTCAGGAACATCCACTCTGGACGGATCTTACCGCGGATAAAGCTACGCACTAAGGACAAACGCTTGATGTAGCGCTTGCGCTTGGCGGCACCAGCGTCAACCAACTCTCCTTCGAGCTGCTTTGCAAGTTTTGTGAGATCAATATTCTCACAAATTTGGCGCAAAACTTCAGCACCGATCCCGGCTGAGAAGATGTGACCATGCTTTAGGGATAGAGTGCGATATTCAACCTCTGAAACAATCTGCAAAGGACGCAGCATCACCAACTCTTCGTGAGCTTTTTGCCCGGCCTTCTCCAGCTTTTGCAGTTCTTCTTCGCGCTCGTTTTCTTTGGTGTGAAGTTCTTTTTCCAGCTTGTTTTCAATATCCTTGCGTACTTGGGAGTCAGTTACTTCTTTCAAACGTTCGGCTGCAGCTTGGCGCATTGCGTCTTGGGCTTGCTTGTAAACACGGAGGATGTCTTCCCGTTTTTGCTTTAATTCACGCTCAATACGTTCGCTTAATTCTTTCTTACCATTTTCATCAACAGAAGTGATGATGTAAGAAGCAAAGTAGACAACCTTTTCCAGTTGTTGGACGTTGATATCGAGCAACAAACCAACCTTCGAAGGAATACCGCGCAAGAACCAGATGTGAGCAACGGGAGAAGCAAGGTCAATGTTACCCATGCGTTCGCGGCGGACGATCGAACGAGTTACTTCGACACCACACTTATCACAGACGATTCCTTTGTAACGGATTCGGCGGTATTTGCCGCAATAACATTCCCAATCTTTTACAGGTCCAAAAATGCGTTCGTCGAACAAGCCATCACGTTCCGGTTTCTGCGTGCGGTAATTAATAGTCTCCGGCTTTGTTACTTCGCCGTGGGACCACTCATGGATAACGTCGGGACTGGCTAGTTTTAGCCGCACCGCTTCGAAATCCAAGACTTGTTCTTCTGAAAGTGGAGCCATTGTTAATTGAGAATAGTTAAAGTGATTGAAGTTAAATTAAGCTTCTTCTTTTTCTTCACTGTGTATCGTGCGGGTCGGAGTCTTTGTCTGGCCGCCCTGTTCTGCTTCAGCATCTTCTTCTGCTTTCGCAACTGTGCGACTGACAATCTCGACGTCTAAAGCAAGACCCTTAAGTTCACGCACCAAGACATCAAAGGAGGCGGGGATATTTGGTGGACGAATTTCTTCACCCTTAACGATAGCCTCGTACGTCTTTGAACGACCTAATACGTCATCGGACTTGATGGTCAACATTTCCTGTAAGGAATATGCGGCACCATAAGCTTCCAGGGCCCACACTTCCATTTCTCCGAACCTCTGACCACCGCTCTGAGCTTTACCACCGAGAGGCTGCTGAGTAACAAGAGAGTAAGGACCAGTTGAACGCATGTGGATCTTGTCTTCAACCAAGTGATGCAGCTTAAGGATGTACATCACGCCAACTGTCACTGGATGATCGAATGCCTCACCGGTCAAACCATCATAAAGAGTCACCTTACCGTCCTGTGGCAAACCAGCTTTTTCGAGCTCGCCACGAACAATATCTTCCGTAACACCATTAAATGGAGGCGAAGCAACTTTATAACCGAGTTTCTTTGCAGCCCAACCCAAGTGGGTCTCTAAGATCTGTCCGATATTCATACGACTGGCAACACCCATCGGATTCAAGATGACATCAACAGGAGTACCGTCTTCCAAATAAGGCATATCTTCCTGAGGAACGATTCTGGAAATAACACCCTTGTTTCCGTGACGACCTGCCAACTTATCACCCACCTGCAACTTACGAAGTTGAGCAACGCTTACTTGAACCTGTTGAATTGCACCTGATGGCAATTTGTCGCCCTTTTCTCGGTCGAAGATCCTGATTCCCACGACTTTACCGTGTTCACCATGCTGCAAGTACAAGGAAGTGTCCTTAACGTCGCGGGCTTTTTCACCGAAGATGGCGCGCAACAACCTTTCTTCAGCCGTTAAGTCGGTTTCACCCTTCGGTGTAATCTTTCCGACTAAAATATCACCAGATGAAACTTCCGCACCGATCCTAATGATTCCGTCCTCATCCAAATTGCGCAGCTTCTCTTCTCCAACGTTTGGGATATCACGGGTTACAACTTCCGGACCAAGTTTGGTGTCGCGAACTTCGATCGTGAAATCTTCGATATGAACAGATGTAAACAGGTCATTGTGAACAACGCGATCAGAAATCAGAATGGCATCTTCGAAGTTTCCGCCACGCCACGGTACGAAAGCAACCAACAAGTTTTGTCCCAGTGCCAATTCACCATCTTCAATGGAAGCACCATCGGCAAGAGGATCACCGGCCTTGACCTTGTCACCCTTGCTTACGCGCGGATGCTGAGTCATTGATGTTGAAGTGTTGGAACGTACGAAAGCTTGTAAGGGGTATGTACGGACATTTCCACCGGTTTCCAGAACGCTAATGTGTCCACCGTCAACTTCCACAACTTCACCATCACCCTGACAAATCACGACGTGTCCCGAGTCGAACGCAGCACGGCGTTCCATACCAGTACCGACAATCGGGGAATCAGGCTTGATACAGGATACAGCCTGGCGTTGCATGTTCGATCCCATGAGGGCGCGCTGGGCATCATCGTGTTCAATAAAAGGAATCAATGCTGAAGCAACGCTAATCGGCTGGATCGGGGAAATATCGACATAATCAACCTTATCAATGGATACTTCACGGAACTGACCGTGGTCACGAGCTTCTACGCGATCGAAGACAAAATGGCCGTTCTCATCCACAGGTTCCGCCGCATGAGCAACAGCAGTGCGATCTTCTTTGTTGGCATCGATATACTCAATTTCCTTAGAAACACGGGGCTTGATACGAACATCAGTAATGCCAGCGTTTTGTATTTTCTTTACAATGTCTGAGGTAATTTTTGTGCGGGCAGGGACAACAATTTTTTCGTTCTTATCAAGAATATCAACCCAGGTTTCTTCCCCTTCAGCCTTGTCCACAGGAACGACATGCAAAACTTTTTGGTATGGGGTTTCGAGGAAACCATAATCATTCACACGGGCAAACGAAGCCATGTGGCCAACCAAACCGATGTTCGGACCTTCCGGTGTTTCGATCGGACAAATACGACCGTAATGAGAGTAATGGACGTCACGAACTTCGAAACCAGCACGTTCACGGGCAAGACCGCCAGGACCCATCGCGGAGAAGCGGCGCTTGTGTTCAAGTTCTGAGAGAGGATTGGTCTGATCCATGAACTGGGACATCTGGGAACTCGTGAAAAACTCCTTAATTGCCGCAATAATTGGACGGGCATTGATGAGTTGTGACGGAGTTACTGTATTCGGGTCCATGGTGCTCATACGATCTTGAGCAATACGCTTCATGCGCTGCAAACCGACACGGAACTTGTTCTGGATCTGTTCACCTACTGCGCGGACACGACGGTTTCCAAGATGGTCGATGTCGTCAGCAATTTCTTGGGTAACATTAAGGCGTAAAACTTCTTTCAAAATCGCCAGTAAGTCTTCCTTCTGCAAAGTCCTTGTTTCGCGAGTTTCTGGGAAAGTAAGACCGAGACGGTTATTCATGCGGTAACGACCAACTCGTCCAAAATCGTAGCGGTCAAAACGGAAGAACATATCCTCGATCATCTGGCGGGCATTATCGGTCGTCGCCAAATCACCCGGACGGATCTTCTTGTAAACTTCCTTCAAACCTTCTGCTTCAGAATGAGAAGGATCTTTGGCTAAAGTGGCATCAACGAAAGAAATATCCGGATCGGTATCTACGTCCTTAAGTGCCTGTCTTATTTCTTCGTCTGTGTCATAACCAAAAGCACGCAAGAGAGCTGTGGCAACAACTTTACGACGACGATCAATCTTTACGTACAAGACACCGTCTGTTCCAGTTTCAACTTCCAGCCAAGCACCACGGTTTGGGATAACCTTTGCCCCGTACCAATTGCGGCCGCGTGAGAAAGATGATGTGAAAAATACGCCCGGAGAGCGTATTAATTGAGAGATAACAACACGTTCGACACCGTTTACAATAAAAGTTGCGCGCGGAGTCATGACTGGGAATTCGCCCAAGTAAACTTCCTGTTCTTTAACTTCACCTGTCTTCTTGTTCGTTAGACGAACAGCGACACGAATAGGCGCTTCTAATGTTGCATTGCGTTCTTTTGCTGTTTTCTCCGTATGCTTAGGTTCATCAAGATAATAGTCCAGGAATTCCAAAGACATCGCTCCGGCGTGCGCTTCGATCGGGTTAAATTCCTCAAATAATTCCGGTAAACCAGATTCTAAGAACCACCGATAAGACTTCAACTGGGTCTCAATCAACTGGGGCGCAGTTGAAGCGTCACGAACTGCTGTAAAAAACTTGCGGGTTGAGTTGCTGTTTCCGCTAGTAACTTGCGAAGAAACCGACCACTTTTTGTGGTGTTCTTTTCGTTCTGATGATTTTTTTGGAGATTTGCTCACTTATAAATTGTGTTAAACAAGATTAGAAGGTCCCCGAGGGGATAAGAATCTCTTTATTTGGGGTCGTGTGGAAAAAGATCGCGCTCTGTTGAGTATAGGTGACATCTCACCATATTTTTGAAAAATAGTCAACAAAGATACACTAGCACCGCAGAGATATTTTTTTGCGCGGGCTAAAAAAAGCGAGAATTCATTCGTAGACGCCCCAAAATCTTGTCACTCTTGTGTCTTCTTAAGCGTTTTTTTAGATGCTGTCAAGAGCTTATAACAGTTTTCTTTTTTCCACAAGAGATTCCCCTGTTTTCCACAACTATATACACACCTTCTTCACAAGCATTCAGCGACTATTCTTCTGCTTACTATCAGTAATAAGAGGAGGAAAACGGTATTCTGGCATGATAGGTCCCTTTTCCTGTGACACAGAAGCTGCCAAAAGTTCCTCCAGTGTCTTTTGTTCGCCCAAAACACCCTCGACCGGTATGCCGAGGCTAAACGCTAAAGTATTGGCTGTAACAACACCGATCCGAAGTGTCGAAAAGCCTCCGGGACCAGCATGAACCCTGATGCTTTCGAGGTCAGCGAGTTTCTTACCCACCCCCGCGAGTAAAGACTCTATCTTTGATGTTAGTTCCTCTGCCAGCTTTTGTTCTGCATTCCACTGGTCTTTGGTTAAAACAACTCCCCCATCAGCAAGTCCGATAACGGCTGTATAGGTTGTGGTGTCAATTAGAAGATCCATAAAGTTTCCTCAGTTCTTCTTCGAACACGGCGCGTTCGTTCCACGGAACGGTTTTATTCTTGAAACGCATCGATTCTTCGACCCCTTTACCCGTTGCGACGATATAGTCACCTTCCTTGGCAATAGAAACCGCAGCACGGATTGCTTCTCTCCGGTCGGGAATTTTCACGTACATATGTGTGCCAGAGGCTTCCTTGGAAATTTCTCCGAGTTCGACTTTCTTACTACCGACTTTTTTCATCCCCTCTTCTAAAGCAGCAAAAATCACTTCTGGATCCTCGGAAAAAGGATCTTCATTCGTCAAAAAAACTATATCCGCGTGTGTACCAACAATTCCTGCCATGCCTGGTCGTTTGCCTTTATCGCGATCACCGCACGCCCCGAATACCGAAAGAATTCTTTTGGGTCTTAGCGTCCTGATTGTATCGTAAAGAGTATGAAGAGCTGCTTCGGTAACAGCATAATCAATGACAATATCGAACGGCTGTCCCGCTTCTACTTTATCGAAGCGTCCTGGAATTGATTTTATTTTATAAAGTTCTTTGCAAATCCTCTCGACAGGAATTCCCTGAGAAACACCAACGCCGATCGCTACTAGAGCGTTGCGAACATTAAAGGCGCCTGGCAGCTGGAGATAAAGCAAGGAGTTCCTTCCATGAGCAACAACCATGGCTGTTGTTTTATCTTTCAAGACTTTTATTGCATAAAGGGAAATCGGTTCGGTGCGCGAGGGGGTCGGTGTCCGAGGATTGAGTAAGGTGAGGCCGTAGCGATAATCAACTTTTTCTTCCAGGAAGGTGACCGTCTTCGGATCATCCAAAGAAGCGATGACTACACGGGGTACATATTTTCCGTTGATCTTCTTTTCCCGACGACCCTCGACTGCCTTGAACAACCGACGCTTAGCATTGGCATAGTCTTCTAACGTGTGGTGGTAATCCAAATGATCACGAGAGAGGTTCGTTATTGCCGCCACATCAAAGTCCACGCCCCAGAACCGAAATTGATCAAGTGCGTGTGAAGATACCTCGATGACGGCATAGTGACAGCCACTTTTTACCATCAGCACTAAAAGTTTCTGGAGTTGCCACGGACCTAAAGAAGTAAGTCCACTCTTATTTTTTTCCACTTTAGTACCAATCTGAACCCGAATAGATGATACAACTCCAACAGTGTAACCAGCAGACTCAAGGGCAACGGCTGTCATCTGTATTGTCGTCGTCTTCCCCGTCGTCCCTGTGATACCAATAACTTTTATTTTGCGAGAAGGGAATCCGAAAACAATATTAGCTATGAGTGCTTGGAATATTTTCCAAGGCCTGCGAAGACTGCGGATTACCGGATACGTCGTTAATTTGTATGGAAGCATGACTATTTCTTAATGATCTCACGGATAGCTCTCGCCATATTGAAGAATCTGTATTGAAACGGATCAAATATAGCATCGGCAGCACCAATGTAATGTTTCTCTTGTCCCCCGAAACCCCGTTTAAACCTGCTTATACCTGCCCACGGATGATGCACACTATTGTCTGGCGCGATTCCAAAGAAATCATACCAGAAAAATCCCTCCTTTTTGGCACGTAAGAGGGCTTCCCAATGCAACATATGCGGCGCCATAACATGGTTTTTCTTTTTGAAGGAAGCGCCATGGGCATAGGTATAAACACCACCGAACTTAATGAAGATGCCAGCCGCAAGCGGATCATTGTCGTGGTAAGCAACGAGAAGACTCAGTTTATTTTGCGAACCTAAGACGTTAACCATGGTTCGATAGTATGCAGCGGGATGGAAATGGAAAGAATCTTTCTGTTCTATCTCCTTAGCCATCTCCAGAAAATGCCTGACGCCAGTTTCATTGGTTTCCTCCGCGATGGTTACGCCGTGGCGGATAGCCAAGCGTATGTTGTAACGCGTTTTCGAGTGCATTTGTCGCAACAAATCGTCTTCGCTGCAACGTAAATCAAGCAACAAAGTATCTCGTGGCTGTACCCCTCGGTGTAGCAAAGAAAAACGGTCCTGAGTAAGTAGTCTGTCTTCTTTTTCTGATATTTTTGGCTCTACACGCAAAAATGTTTGGGCTGCGTGCTTTGTTTTTAACAAATGCAGCCGGAGAGACTGTAAAAGGTCCAGATATTCATTTTCAGTTAGTTTTCCAGTCGTCACCGGTCCCCAAGGCGCATACCAATAGCTCTTGCGCATCAATACATGGTGCTCGACCAAAAGACACGCTCCCAGCAGAACTCCTTTGTCCCGGAACATCACACGTTCAACATGAAAACCTGCGGCTCCCTGGAAAGAACCCCACCACCAAGACTGGAGGAAAGAGCCTTCAGGAGATTCCGCCACGAAGGCGTCCCAAGATTCACGATCTTTTTCTTGCGCTACAACTATTTCCATTTATTTATTGCGTCCTAACAGTTTAAGTGCACTTCTAATTCCCTCTTCCACATCTTTGATATCCTCCGGTAATTGTCTAGCCACCTCCCTTGCTTGTACGGGATTATAACCAAGACTAGTGAGGGCAGAAATGACATCGGCATGAACACTGGAACTCTGACCAGTAAGTTCAGGGTGGTCTTTCTCTAGCTTATTTTTCAGTTCTACCACGATTCTTTCTGC
>CAYNDL010000013.1:0-22760 GCA_964396115.1 uncultured Candidatus Saccharibacteria bacterium | reverse complement strand
CGCAACCGCTGGTCGTTTTTTAATCGCCCCCCAGAAATACAAGGGTAGAGACAATACGAACACCAAACATGTTGCGACGAATAACTCGTGGAAAAGCAGACCGGAAAACGTAAGAAGGCCGGCTAAAACTAAGTAATTCGTATTTTTTGTTTCAAATGAACGAACCATTAAATAGATAAAAAATGGCAAGCCAACAATAAAAATACTTTGCGGTCTTGCAACTGTCATCTCAATGAGCAGTGTTGGGGTGCCCAGCAATAACAACAGGCCGAATAGAATTTTCTTTGGTGATGAAAAATATCTTCTTGTCATCAAGTAATACGGCAGCACAAAAACAAAAGTCAGTAGAATCATCAACCAGCGAAAAACAAAATACACGCTCGAACCGGTAATTGCACTAAGGCCCCCACTCAACACTAGGAAAAGCGGCCTCTCGCGGGGGATTGTCTCACTACCAAACAATGAAACTGTTTTCTGCATATAGTAATTTGCGTCGCCTGAATCGATAACGTGCGAACGAGTGATCGTAAAAAATGAATACCCAGCCAAGATTAGAACAATTATCAGAACCGGGAACATTTTCCTCTTCTTTGACCCGAAAAAATCAAGCAACTCATCACCTCTCATCAATGCAAATACGAGCAGTAGTCCAAGCTCGACTACAAGGATAAATACAAACTCGTGCCTTAAGAAGTGAAGATGAAATAATTTCACTACGATTAGCCAGTTTAGAGGCAAACCAAATATTGAAATTACACTTGCTGATAGCATTCGCTCGGCCAGATTAAGCCTTTTAAATAATAAAAAAGATACGAGGTAGCCAAACATAAAAAAAAGAACTAGCCCCAGCAAGACGCTTCCAGCTGCAAAGAATGTCATAACTTTTATTTTTTATCTTCTTTCAGCGCTTCGAGGATACTTTCCTTCCTAACGATTGTAGATATATCCTTTTCTATCCTCTCAATGATTGAAAGAATCCGAAAGACGATCATGAATACAAGTAAAAAACCAAGAAGAATTATAGAATTTATGTTCCCTTCCATTCCTATGAACTTTGCTATGTTAGTAGTAACTCCCGGAAAAACTGCAACAACCATCATCCCTCCCCAAACAATAATCCTTGCACCAAGCTTTGGTAGAGATTGGCTTGAGAAGTTTAGAGCGAGCCGAATAACACCCTGTACGAGCATCACTAACGAGACCACGACAACAATTATTTGGTAAAAATGCATACTTTTAAGATATCATATTCCAGATCAAGCGGTATACCGTTTTAACGCCATTAATGAAGCCTTGCTTATGGACTTTTTGCATGGAATAGTCGGTATACCTAACTTCGATCGGTAATTCCGCAAATTTTAGTTTATTGGCCGATATTTCCTTAATGATCTCTGTATCGTACTCATATTTGTCTCCTAAGTTGGAAAACACCTTTAGTGCCTCCGCCGTAAATGCCCTAAAACCAGACTGGCTATCACTCACCCAAATGCCAGAAAGGATAAAAGTTAAGAAGTTCGCCAAATAATTCGCAATCACCTTCCCAATTGGCATGCGTATATCATACGGTCTTGATCCGAGGATAACATCATAATCAGCACGAATCATCAGATCTTCCATCCTTTTAACATCTCCAGGAGAATGTTGTCCGTCACCGTCCATAGTAACGACAATTTCAGCTCCCTTGATCAACGCCATCTCAATACCGGTTTTCATGGCAGCCCCCTTTCCCCTGTTTACAACATGGCGGCAAACAATTGCCCCAGCAGTCCTCGCCGCTCCCGCAGTATCATCGTCAGAACCATCATCGACAACAATAATATTTTTATACCCCAAGTCGAATATACCCGAAATAACAGAGGTGATAATTTTTGCCTCGTTCAACGCTGGGATGACTATAAATAATGACCTATTCATACAACTCATAAAATTATGATGATAGAATAATTACACATGCCAGATAAAAGAAAAACTCAAATTATGCTGTATGTTCCGCCGATTGTACTTTTACTGTTCTTTTCGTTTCTCTATCCACTCTCTGTTAATATCCCGATAGGGGGCGACGCTCCATCGCATATTTCCACCGCAAATAGTATTACACTACTGTCAAGATCGCCATATCCACTCTCGAGTCTTCTATTCTCTTTAACAAGGATCATTCCGGTATCTTGGCCGATGCGCTTCGAAATCTTTATGGCTACTGGATATATTGCCACCGGACTTATGCTAGGATTGCTGCTTAAAAAGCTGGCGGGAAACCTATCGGGTGCCCTCTCAATTCTTTTCTGGTCTCTTTGTTCGTGGGATATCCTTACATTCTTCAGGGACGGGACTATGGCTCAACTATGGAGCCTTTTTTTCGTACTTCTGTTCATCTATCTTCTAAACAAAAAAAATTTATTACTTTCAAGTCTAACCTTTCTTGCTATAGCTTTTTCTCATCCCGCTTCGTTTGCGTTTGTCGCATCAGTATTGTTGATAGCCACACCGTTTCTTGTCTCCCACTTCAACAAAGTAAAATTCTTTGTTCCCCTTAGCCTTCTTATCAGTGGAATTCTTGTTCTATTGACGTTACTCCTTTTCGCAAAATTTTTCCCATACTCAAATTTAAACAAATTTCATATACAAACTTACCTATTAGGTGAACTTGCCGAATCAAGGATCGGTATATTACTACTTTCTGTGCCACTAGGGGCGACCTTCTTCGTCAATGATTCGGCTGGGTCTCGTCGCAAAATTATTCTTTTGGTTTTTGCCTTTGCGTCATTTGTTGCCACATTCAATCATTTTTTTGGTGTTGGTGCTTGGGAGAGAAGGTTTGCTCCATATTTTATTATTTCCTTGCTTATTTTCGGCACAATTGGTCTCGCAAAATTATTTACCTATATTTCTAAAAATCACTTTGTTCACCTGGTATTACTCATACTTTTTGCTGCGCCCTTGACCACAAACGCCTATTTTACCGCACGGAATTATTACAGGTCTTTTAACGGACAAAGATCATCTATGCACGCAGCTGAAGCTGAAGCATATGGATGGATCAAAAATAATTTGGACAACAATGTGCTTATTATGCAAACACGTAACCGAGGACGTGGTGTTGAGTGGCTACCCGCCCTTACACAAAGAAAGAACTTTATCCTCGACGACCAAGCAACAAAATATAAACTTCTTGAATCTTGCGGAGAAATTCTCGACGACTTAACACGTGTAAACGTGACTCATGTATTTTTTTACACCTGGACAGAGCGCATACCAGACGCGTATTTGAACAATCCGTCAATATTTCCGCTTCTATTTAAGAATGATGAAGTTTCGATTTATGCTACACCCGAGAGAGAGAAGACGAACGAGAATAAAACAAACTGCCAATGAAAACAGATCGACTAATCTTGCGGTTCCTTTCTTTCGCAATCCTCATTATGTTGAGCTACTCGATCTTTAGGCTTCCAAATACTATTTTTTTGCTTTGTCTTTTTTCGCTTTATACTATTCTCTTGTTGAGGAAAAAATTAACCAGATTTATATTGCTCTGGTTATGTATTGCCTTACCACTCATTATTGGTTCGTTCATGAAAATAAAGGCGGCTGCCGAGTATCCCGCCGTCTCTGTCTTCATTCAAATTTTCATGTGGACAATCCTGTTTGCGATGCTACTTCATGTATTCTTTAACATAAGCAACAAGAGCAAACGGCCAGGCGGCAAGTAGCGACAAGAAAACCAGGTCTCGCAGGACAACTGCTGCTTGGGCAGGATTCTTTTCAATCCGATCCAACAACTGTGAATATCTAGTCATAGAAGCATAAACCTTTAAATTAATATTGCCGTCTTTTTTGATCCCAGCGATTGTCATCTCGCCTTCCTTGTATCCGGCGGCAGATTTTTCTCTATACAGCCTTATCGCTTGATTCTTTCGCGGAACAGTAACGTTTGGCGCTGCAAATTTTATTAATAAACTATTTGTGTTCCCTTCAAAGTTAGGCCAAATAGATAGCTTTTCCGTGCCGGTCAATAATCTTTTTTCGTAAATCTCCTGACCCGACTGGACAGTTATTTCTAAGGGTTCGTTTTGGTTGGACGATAAAACAGGTATTTCAATTTTTGTCATTTTCACCGGTTTTGGGAGAGAAATGGTTTGCGTTACATAAAATTGAGCATAGACAGGCAGAGTACTTTCCTCCGAAACAGGAGAAAGCAGAGAGACAACTACTTCCTCTGACTCAAATTGCAGCCATTTATTTACGCCGACAATCAAAAACCCTATCCAAATTAGCCAAAAAAGTACGGATGCTACGAGCATTATCTTTGGCAATTTGCGTTTGTTTTGCATTATGATATGTAAGTATACCATTCCGATGCCTGCTTTTATCGGGAAAAAAATCAAAAAAGACGACATCCAGTCTTGGGTGATAAGCTTGCTGCTGGTTTTGCTTCCTTTCTTCTTCGTTTGGGTTCGAGGCAGGCTTTTTTATGATTTTGACATGACCTTTATTACTGCTCCTATCGAAGATATGTTTGCTCGTTATCAACGGGCTGGACAGTTACCCTTCTGGGCGCCAGAACTGCAGGGCGGTTATCCCCTGCTCGCAATCTCTCACCTTGGTTTCTTTTACCCCTTGCATTTGATTCTAAGACAATTTCTTCCGGGAGTACTCACTCTCAACTTGTCCCTGTTCCTCCATGTAATCCTTGCGACCGCTGGAACATACTTATTGCTTAGGCAGGAGGGCTTTAAAAAACAGCCTTCGGCGCTTGGAACATTTGTGTTTACGGGCACTGGTTTTTTTGTTGGTCGCTACTATCTCACAAACGTAATTCTCCCCTGGTCGTGGACCCCACTGCTCCTTTGGTTGCTGGGTAAATGGTTTAAAGAGAAATCATACCAGTCTCTTATCTTTTTAAGTACCGGAATAGCTTTACAGGTTCTACTCGGACAACCGCAGGCAGCTATGATCTCTGCATTTGCTCTAACAGCATTCGCAGCCGCCCACCTTTTCACGGGTTTTAGACAGACATTGGCAAGAATCCCTGCTCTTGTGCCCGCCGCCCTCCTAACCCTGCTTCTTTGTTTTGTCCAATTAGGACCAACACTGTCACTTGTTCCCCTCTCTGATCGTTCAGATGCAATGCAGCCAGAAGAATTATATGAATTTAATTTTCCTTTTTATCACTTGGTTTCTTGGGTTTTACCACACGCATTTGGGTACCACGAGCATTATATTGGTGCAAAAAATGAGACTGAACTGAGCTCCTGGTTAGGAAGTACCCTCTTGGTCTTAATAATCTGCGGGATATTTTCCGTAAAAAAAATGTCGCGCCGATCGCGATATTTTGTTGCCCTACTTGTCCTCCTTTCTCTCCTGATGATAAGCGGGAGAATATCACCATTATATAGTTACCTTGTCGAAAATCATTGGCTGGATGCTCTTGGTGTTCCCGCTCGCTGGTTAATACTACTGTTTATAGCGCTCTCTTTCCTGGCCGCTCATGGGGCGGAACAATTGATTAATCTCAGCAAGCGGAAGAGATTCATTTGGATTCTTATATCCGCACTTATGATCCTTGTAACGCTATTTGCTGCCTGGAAAGCGATCCCCCCTGAGATTAGGCCAGAAGCCAAGATAAACGTCCTTACTGAACAAACAAGAAGTCTCATCCCTGTTGTGTCTTTTTTGATTTTTTTCTGGTTTTCCTTGAGAGTAAAAGAAAAAAATATTTATATTTTAACTTTAATAGCGGCTACAGAGGTCTTCATCCCAAACATCACAAGGAATGTGAGTGTGCCCTTTAGTCAGCCTTTTCATGTTTCCAAGGCCGAACAAATAATAAAACAAGATGCTGCACGAAACCACCGCGTGTTTTCCCAGCGCGACCTCTCCATTAGCCCGAAACCCCGCGTAACCTTCCATCCCTATAAAAGATTTAATGACAGCATTATAGTTAAACAAAATTTTACCAGTACTTCTTCACTAATCCGCGGGATCAGTCTTGATGCTCGCTGGGGGACAGTGCCAGCAAAGGACGTTGATATCGAACTTACGTTGATTGATAAAAACACGTCCGAAACAAAAAATACTAAGATTAATGCAAGAACAGCAAAAGAAGGCAGCGATTTGGAATTTATATTCAGCACTCCCTTTTCAAACGTAGCTGGCCATCAATTTGAAGCATTTTTTAGATCCAAGGCTGCTGGCCCTTGGATAATGTATTCAAAATATGACGGCGACTATCTTCCGGGAGGTGTGTTGGAAGTTTGTCAAAACAACACTTGTGCGCCTCCGCCGATCAAGAGCACCCCTGTTGATTTAGCGATCTCTCCGCTATACCCAGAAACGAACAGGATTTTGCTTGCCCAGGAAATGTTGGCGCCACATATTGCGGCGGCCAAAAATATATCAAGTATCCAATGGCTTGGCGCTCTGCAGCTACGTGAAGTTAAAAGATACTTGTACGACATGGGGGACCAAAACGAAAATGCGGTTGAACACAACCCTTTCATTCTCGAAAAAAGAGAAATGTTCAATAGGTTAGGTATCAATTACTTGATAGGATCTTACGAAAAGGATCGCAATTTAGGCGCTCTGTCTGGAATAGAAAAAATTGCAGAATTTTTGTTTGAGGGGCAAACTGTCAGAATTTTCAGGAATCTTGAAGCCCACCCACTAGTCAAATTTGCGACTAACGTAAAGTCTGTCGAACATCCTGATGAAGCGAGAGCGGTCTTGTTCGAGTCCAAAACAAAAGACGACCCAGTACCAGTTATGGATGATGCTGCCTTGAGAGGGGTACCTGTCAGCACTGGGACAGCTGAGATTTTGTCACACGAACCTACTAAGGTTGTTGTTAAAACAAGCAACAATGGAACTGGTCTTCTTGTCCTTCGAGAAACTTATTTCCCTGATTGGCATGCCTACATAGATGGGAAAGAGACACGGATTTTCCCGGCAGATTGGATATTTAGAGGGGTTATAGTCCCTCAAGGTGAACACGAGATTGTTTTCTCGTATGAAGCAGAATCTACTAAAAAATCACTTGCTATTAGCGGGGTCTCTTGGGTATCGTTAGCTGCTTTTTCACTAGTATTGGTAATAATTAAAAAATGGAAGGAAAATTCTTAGATAAAATCGCATCAGAAAAACCAATAAAATTAAGCATCCTGCTTCTGTTTTTTATTTTTATTTTTATTAATTCCCTTTTTCTACATAAAGTTCCAGCACTGGTAGGTGACGAGGGGTATGAAGGTTTGAGTGTTATAGACCATATCGAAAACAGTAAACCTTTCTTAGAAGGACGCGAGTCGTATGTTGCTTTCTGGAGTGATTATTTCCGCCTGCCCTTCATCCTTTGGCTGGGACCAACAGCATTAGCAATGCGCCTACCTATGTTCCTAACCTCTCTTGCGACTTTTTGGCTTATCTGGATAAGCATAAAAAGAATATTCGGTGAAATATTTGGGTATTATGGACTGGCATTCTTTGCTTTCTCGCCAGCATTTATTCTCGATCAGAGAATAAGTTGGCCGGTATTCTTTCTGCCATTTTTTGCTTCTCTCTTGCTTTTCTGTTTATCGTCACGCTTCAGACAAAAACCCCTCATATCGGGTACTGTCGCCGGAATTGGATTAAGCACACATACAGTTTTTATGGCACCATTGGTTGGAATTCTCGGTGGCTTCATGATAAGTAATGCCAGGAAATGGCGCCGGCTGCGTTCCTGGTGGACTTTTCTAATTGGTATCTTTGCCGGCTTCGGGTTACAGCTAGCAATCCTGCTCTTTTTGAGTGTCGAGAACGCACGTGTTGGGAGTATCTGGAATTTAGGTAAAAACTTGAGACAACTTTTGCCGACGATCATTTCTTACTTCTCAAATTCTTCATATATTGGTGAGTATCTGGGCGAAACACCTGCTTGGAGCACTTTGTCTATCTTTTTTTTACTTTCCATTCTCGTCTTCTTTGCAGTAATACTTAAACCCAAAAGAAAAACTGCTTCAACATGGCTATTGGGAATAGGCATATCGCTCCTCTTTACAACAATAATGGTTAATTATTTTCGCACGAGATATTTCCACGTTACAACACTTGCGTTTTGGACACTCGCCGGAATAGGACTGGCAAAATTGACGATAAGGACAAAAAATAAATACCTCATTAATTTCACTCCAATTACAGTAGCTATTTTACTCTGTGTTTGGATGATCTTTTTCGTGTTCATTCCCTACACAAAAACTGGTGGCACAACAAAAAATTTTCCGGACTCCGCTACATCATGGGATACAGCCGCCCACTTTGCTTCTATTGATCCACTAGTGGCATGCCTCGAAAATAAGCCGACAGTGTTTGCGAAAGAGCCTAAGATAAGGAACAGGCTGAGTTTTATTGCTTATAGAAATAAAAAATTATCATTGACAGACAAAAGAAGCGCGGCGCCAATTTTCGTGGATTATAGGAGTGACGAAAGCATCAAGACTGGCAAAAAAAGAAATGATGAAATCTGTCCCGAACTTTCACACTTTGTTGTTATTCCAAACCCATACTTCCAAAACCGTAAAAAATAGATTTGTGTATAATTGATAGATGATCTCGAGGTCCAAGCTCTTAGGGAGGTGTGTCCTTGTCGGCCTATTTGTGTTTTTTTTGTTGGCCAACACCATATATCTCAATGATATTCCAGGATTGATGGGCGACGAGGGTTCAGAAGGACAAAACGTATATGAACTTCTAACCGCGCGGAAAATCACTGTTCAAGGGGAACGTTCATATATCGGAGTATGGATCGATTTTGTACGCACACCTTTCGTAAGTGTATTGGGCTACTCAGCACTAGCGTTACGCATTCCAGTTCTTTTGTCTTCAATAGTTGTATTTTGGGTTACCTTTTTCGTAATAAGAAAAATATTTGGTGAAAGTTCAGCACTATTTGGTGTTGTATTTCTAACTTTTTCCCCCGTATTCCTCACGGAACAGCGTATGGGTTGGGCAATTTCGCTTTTGCCTATGTTTGCGTGTCTCATGATTTACTTCTCCGTCCAAAATAAAAAATGGTCGCCTATTCTACTGGGTCTTGCCGCGGGTCTCGGTTTAAACACGCACATAATTTTTATGGCAACACTGTTGGCAATTTTGGCAATTATGGTTCCGTATTCTGTCTATATTTTGTTAAGGAACTTCACGAAAGATCGTTTAAAACACTTGGTCGAATCAACGATAATGTTCGCCATCGCTTTTTGGTCAGGCTTTAGTGTTCAGTTTGCCAACCTGGTCTTGTTTTCTAATGACCAGGGCAACCCTGCAGAAAGCGTTTCGCACTTTTGGGATCGTTTACAAGCGCTTCCGACTTTCATCTTCCCTGTTCTGTCCGGTTCGGTGTTCATGGCACGTTACACTGGCGAATTATTGGCTGAAAATATAAGCACGGTCATAGTTTATATACTGATGGCGTGCGTAATCCTCGGCATAGCCATAAGCAAGAAAAGGAAATATTTATTTGTTTGGTTATTAGGGCTTGTCATCCAAATAATTTGTCTCACGTACATTATCGAATATTTTGCGCTCCGGTATTTTGTGGTCTTTGCCTTAGGATTTTGGCTCCTCGCTGGCGTCTCATTGGGTTCGATATTTGATCGTTTCTCATTCAGAAAAGCTAGTTACATTGGTTCTGCGTTACTATCGTTCTATTTAGTTTATTTTAGCTTTGTAAACGTGTTTATGCCTTTTTCAATCACGGGCGGCTCAACAAAAACTTATGATTTTGGGACTCGAACTGAGTCATCTGAAGCGCTCGTCGACATTCGTCCGCTCTTATCTTGCATCGCCAATAAGGAAAATGTTTTCTCTGATAGCATCCACATCAGAAATCGGCTAGAATATCTGTCAAAAAGCAACGAAGCTATCAAGCCTTCCCCGGGTTTGGGACTGGCAAAATGGTTTATCGTATACCGAAAAGAAAAAACGCTTGCCCGCAATGATGAGTTGTGTCCAAATCTACGCAATTTTAGGGTGGTGCCCTATGATAAGAACAAAGATAAAGAATGAGCGCTTACAATTATTTAGCGGAAAATAAATTCTTTCGCCGTATCCCTGATGTTATCGCTATCGGCATGGTTGCTTTTTTTTCAGGTGCCTATTTAAAGCTTGCCTTCCGTAACTACCACTACTTCGAAACAGGAATCGATTTAGGGGCTTACACATTGGCCTTAAACAACCTGAGTCATTTTCGCCTCCCTTTTGACACGTTCAAAAATATGGTGATGTGGGGCGACCATGCCCATTTTATTATCTCACTGATTGCCCCAATATTCCGGTTGATCCCTGATGCGAGGGTAATACTTGCCATACAGGCATTGTCTGTAACTTTAACTGGATGGGCACTTTATAAAATAGCTAAATCTTTAATCAATAACCCCCTTTTCTCTCTTTCCCTCTTATATGCGTACTTGGCATTCATTGGCACACAGTATGCCCTCAATACAGATTTCCATCCAAGTGTTTTAACTGGCGCCGCTATTATTTGGTTTTTCTACGGAATTCATTTTGAAAAAAGATGGATAACAATTCTGGCACTGGCCCTAGGACTCATGACCCGGGAAGATGCGCCTCCCATTTATTTTATGATCGGTGCTTATCTCATGTTCAGAAAACGTTGGAAACTGGCTTTCGCAACGATGGTAATTTCCGCCGTATATTTTTGCGTCGTTGCTTACGGGATTATGCCCATTTGGACAAAGGATAATGCAGTTCTCACATATTTAGATGCTGGGGACAAAGATCCATATAACGTTATAAGAGGTTTTTTTGTTTATCCGAAAGCAATCTTTGAAAACATGTTCGATAATGAAACAAAAAGATCCACCATTAAATCGATATACGGTTCTTTCGGTTACCTATCCCTGCTTTCGCCACTGACTTATTTGGGTAGCTTACCCATCCTTTTTTCCAGGTTCACAAGTCCGCACGAGTACCGTTGGGCATTAAACAACTATTCGAATGCAAACATATTACCAATCATTGCCATCGGTGCAATTTATGGTGCGGAGAATATCATAAAAGTTATTAGAAGGATCAAGCCGCGATACTTGCCATTTTTTGTATCTAGTCTCTTGGGGATTGCCCTTATCTATGCAACGCACGCTGTCGCTTGGTCCGACCCGAAAATTCCATTGAATTTCTCAAACGAAAAGCACATCATGCCTGATAATTTAATCGCTGAACATGAAGACGCGGTAAAGAAAGCAAACGAAATCATCCCACAAGAAGCGCCGATAGCAGTATCCAGTGGTTTTACTGCGAGATTTGCCGCCACGCGGCGCCAAGTCCAAATTTATCCGGAGATAGACAAGGTAGACTGGCTTGTTTTAAGCGCGTATGCCAATCCCTGGCCCTTCTCCAGGGATGAAATGAAACATGAGATAAAGATATTACAAAAAGACAAAAACTTCGAAGAAATTTGGTACAAAAAAGGGACTTACATCTTCAAACGGATTGGGCGTTAGAAAACTAAGCTGCTCGCAATTTAGGCAGGGCTTTTTTTGATGTCGAAGCCACAAGTACCAGTATTGTCACTGAAGTAATAATTGCTCCCGAAACAAAGCCTGGTGTTTTGTATCTAAAAACAATAGTCTTTTCCCCCTCCTTTATTGTTGTCCCGATTCTCCCATCGACGTTCTCCGCTTTTCGATCATTGGCAAACCAGCCATTGGCGTAGTTGCCATTGATTACAAGCTGTGAACCCTCTCTTTGTCCAGCAACTTCTATTGTAACCCTATTGGGCGTCCATGAAGTCACTTCAGCACTTTCTGTTCCGCCAACCTCCGCGAATGAATGTTTGTCTTCGCTTTCAATGATATTTACTTTTGATTCCGGTCCCAGCACAGATGGAAACGTTGTTGATCCATATCCAGATAGCAATGATGAATATGATCGAGAGTACCGTTGCCCATTTAGTTCAATTCCATGCGAATCGCCACTGTACTCAATTGGGTATTCCGCCTTCTCTTGTAAACGTATGGGTTCAACAACAAAGGCTTGCCGAGAAAGGGCATTTGAATATGTCATTAAATCAAGCGCAAGTAAAATAAGTGCGCCAAAAACAAATATCCGTCCACCAAATCTAACCTTTTCCTCAACCAAACTTGTTCCATAAGCTGAGAGCAGCGCGAGAGGAATAACTGCAAATAGCACAAACCTTGAAATATTCGACCTTGGGATGTAAGGAAAAACGTCAAATAGGGGCTTAAGAAAAGGGCCACTTGCAGAAACAATGACGGCGGCAAGGACAGCAAGCCCTAACACCCAAACGACTTTTTTGCTCCCCATGTATAAAAGTCCAATAAGAGCGAGTATAACGGTCAATAATCCGACGTAAGCTCCATATTCATGCCACCCGCTACCTTGCCCAAATATCACATCTGTGCCATGTAGGATCCTTTCTAGGAATATCTCGTTTAACCAGGGCAAGATGTTTGTGGAACTAGCGTAAGCAGTATCAGAGTAACTTCTTAACCAAAGAAAAACTGGTACCAACTTAAAAGCTGATAGACCCAGTGCAATTAATCCTGCTTTGAGGGTTAGTAAATAATTTTTAAACTTGTTCGTCGTAAAAAGCGGCAGAAAAAGGAACGCAACTGTTGTGTACATCAACAAATAGATTCCTCCTGCATAGAATGTTAGCGCCAAGAATACGCCGCAGAGGAGGGGGCCTCTTTTTCTTTTTGCCATCTGCAACCAGGACCACATTATCCAGGGTATCCACATTGCAGCAAAAACATTAACGTGTCCTTCAACAATCTCTAATAGATTCACTCCGCCGAACATATATACAATGGCCGCTGTCGCTGACCCCTCAGCACTTAAGCCAAGGGAACGTGAGAGACGCATCATCCCTACTCCACCAATCAGTATTGATAAGATTATTGCTATCCGCAGTCCCGTCGGAACCCCGAAAATAAGCTCTGAAAGAAATGTGATAGTAAACACCGGAAATTCCGGATCGCCAAGTCCAGCTGTTCCGCCTGCGGTGTACGGTGTCCAAAGGGGGAAAGTGTGATAATTAACTATTGATTGTCGATAAGCGTCATGGACGGAAAAATAGTAATCCCAATCAGAAACTCCCCACTTGTCAGATTGCCAAAAACCAGCAAGCGCTACCGGCGTCACCAAAGCCAGAAGAAATAAAAGAGAAATGAACTTCTTCTTGTTGCTCTTTATAAACTGAATGAGTCCAAGACCCAGTGCAAAGATAGCTGCCGAATAAGCGCCATATCTTTCGCGCTCGGAAATGCGCCTAGGTTCGATAATTGAAAAAGCCACAGCTTCTTCTCCACCCTTCTCTGTTCGCCAAATTGAGAGGTCCTGTCCACCCAAATTTTTAATGATTAAACTAACCTGTTCGTTACTCTTGTATCTCCTCGATTCTAGAAACACGTTAATGGTAGTTTTTGCATCAGAGTAACGACGAACAATTTTTTTATCGGAAGAAATTTCTCTTCCGTCCTTATTAACTATCTTCACTCCGATATCCTGCCTTACAAAATCTGGATCCGAATAAAAAACTATTCCGCTCAAGGTTGAAACAGGGACTTTGAATACTTGTCTAACTTCCTCTCCAGCCTTCAACACAATCTTACTAGCGCCATCTGATACGCGCACAACTGGCACCTCCTTTGATCCAACCATCATCAAATTCGACCCAATCAAGACAATTAGCGCAAACACTAAGGAAATCGCCAGGCAAAGAAATGCCAACCTGTTTTTAAGCTTCATTGGCCACATATATTTGTATAGTGAGCATAACAAATCAGTGCCCCTTTTGCTATTTTAAGCGCGCTTGAGCCTCTAACGTATAATTATGTATTATTGGAATACCCGTAAACTAGTTCATGTATACAGACAAGCTCAAAAGGTTGATGAAATTTATTTTTTGGGAGCACCTTGGGTTTACCGCTGTTTTCACTTACAGCGCTTATCTTCGTTATTGGTTCCTAAACTGGTGGAGCACTTATCCTTTCGGCGATATTTACAACTTTATAACAATAGCTCGTGGTCTGCCGGATGGGGTTTACCCGACGGATGAGAAAAGACTGCCTTTTTACCCATTATTAATTTTAATAACACACACCCTAGCCAAAGGAATCAGTTGGGAAAATGCAGCCATCTTCGTGGCCATAGCGATGTCATTGCTTGTGCTAGTGCTTTTTTACGCTCTGGGAAGAAAATTAGGGGTTAGTAAGATTGCCTTGATCATCGGAGCCCTCCTACTCTCTGCTTATCCGCCATTCTTGGGATATTCGATACGCGGGTACGCTGACACAACATTCATTGCACTAACTCTTGCTGCCCTGCTTACAGCGCTAAGTTTCGACCACAGAAAACGTTACTCTGTGATACTGGGTGCTCTACTGGGAATGCTTTCCTTAACCAGATACGAGGGTGTAATCGTTTCGATATTTATTCTGGCCTTCATTTTTGTCACAAATCTAACCAGATGGAAACGCACACTAACTACGATTGGTATTTTGGTTATAACCGTATCTCCATATGCCATCATTGCCTTAGCCAATGGTCGCAGCCTAGGGCCGCAAAGCTATCTCAATCAGGCCAAACAAGAAGACCAAGGTTATGGATCGGACTCACTCGAAGATTTTCGGGATAAATATGTGGAAATACTAGAGAGAACTGGCTTCCTCTCGATTTGGTATACCCCCGCGAAACTAATGGGAACCCTCCGGTCAGACCTCCTTGGTTTTCATAACGAATTGGCAGCACGGTTCACAATTGCACCATATGTAACCGCTGATTTGGCATTCGTTGGAATAGTTTTTTTCCTCCTGCGTCGGAGGCTCAAGAAAACGCTTCTGTTCCTTGGCACGGCCTTAGTCATCATCATACCCATTGCTTGGTGGGCCCCCTACGTTCGCTATGACGCTTTTGTTTTTCCATTTGTCGCACTTTTTGCAGCTGGAGGCTTGCATGCCTTCTTGTCTCTCTTGAATAAATCAACAAATGGAAAAGGTGGAAAAATTCTAACGTACTTTGTAAAAATATTATTGCTAATTGTTGCGGTAGGCGTGTGGTTTGGTGGCATGACACATAACGCGTATGACAGTTTAAGAAAGTCGCGAGGCAGAGATTATGCGCTTTACCAAGCAGTTCTTGAAATAAAAAAAATTGGAGAACCAGTTTTGTTTGAAGATTACATGAGGAACGTTGAACTTACTCTCGGTAATCAAGCCATTTTCGTGGAAAACAAGAAAAACAACCTCGAAGATCCTGTTGTCTTAAGTCGGTATTTCAACCAATCAAAAGTTCCATACGCAGTAGCAACGTCTATTAATGGATCTGAAAGCGATATGCTGAAAGGACTAAAGAAACTCAACCTAGAGCCCATCAAATCTTTTGAAATTGAACAAGGCGATAAAGATATCAGGGGCGCTTACATCTTTAAGATTAACTAATGATCAAGGAAAAAACAGTAAGTCTAGTCATTCCCTGCCACAACGAAGAATCGGGGCTCCGCAAGCTTCTGCCTTTTATTCCGAAAGAAATTGATGAGGTCATCGTCATCGACAACAATTCAACGGATCAAACCGCCGAAGTTGCAAAATCGCATGGTGCAAAAGTAGTCACAGAAAGAGTTCCGGGTTATGGAAGCGCATATAAAGCAGGGTTGTCGGCCGTAAGCGGCGAAATAATCGCAACAATGGACGGAGACGGACAATACCCGCCCGAAGAGTTGGCAAGACTGATTGAACATCTCATTAACAACAATCTTGATTTTTTGTCTGCCTGCCGCTTCCCACTAATGAGCGGATCTATGAACTTCACGCGAAGGACTGGAAATTTTTTACTGACAACGGCGTCCCGTATGTTATTTGGCTTTAAGATAAAAGACACCCAATCTGGAATGTGGATTTTTAAACGTTCCATTTTGGATTCAGTTAAGCCAAAGGAGAACGGCATGGCTTTTTCGGAAGAAATCAAGATAAAAACAATTCTTCAGGGATACAAATTCGGTGAAGAACGGATCAACTACAAAGAAAGAGTCGGGCCGAGCAAGCTCTTGCCATTTAGGGACGGCTTACAAAATCTCTTATATTTAATAAAACTTCGCTTTTCCTGTTAGAAAACAAGCCTGTTCTAAATGACTAAAATAAGCTATTCTGACGCTAGAACAGTTAATTATGGAATCGGTTACAACGGAGCAGAAAAAGTCACCTCCCCCACTTTTTAAGGCGGCGCGGGCTGGCAGCGCAATTGGCTTATCGACATTTGCCGCTCTCATTGCGGGTTTTTTGCTGCAATTGTCCATTGCCTACAAGTTTGGTGCGGGTTCGGGCACAGATGCCTACTTCATGGCACAAGGAACTTCGGAGTTGCTGGCAAAAATCCTCCTGGGCGGATCAATCACTTCTGTATTCCTTCCAATATTTGTTGAATACCTTCAGGGCAATCAACAAGAACGAGCCTGGAGACTGGGTAACAACTTGTTTCATGTCTCTGCCTTGGCATTCGTGATTGTTTTAACCGTACTGGAAATCTTTACAGATCAAATCGTTTATTTCATTGCACCAGGTTTTAGTACCGAAACACACGTTATTACCGTTTTCCTCCTGAGGTTAATGTTGCCCGCCTTCTTCTTTACTATGCTAATGGACCTGGCTGCCTCCATTCTCAATTCACTTCACGTTTTTGGAGTTCCTGCATTTTGCCGCCTTGTTTCCCCCCTTATTTCATTTGTTCTAGTAATCACCTTAGCAAACCGCTTCGGCATATACACCCTCGGTTTTGGCACATTAATTGGCGGAACGATTCAACTTGCAATCGTTCTTTATGCACTCAAAGGTGTAGGCTTCAAGTATCGTCCCATTCTTTCCTTAACAGACCCAGATCTTCGACGCGTCTTCGTGTTAGTGTCCCCGTTTATTTTGTCTATCTTGGCCGCTCAAGCGGCTGGAGTTGTTTACCGCATAATCGTTTCTCATTTTCCGGAAGGGTCCCTCTCTGCAATTAAATTCGGTGACAAGCTATCGCAGATGACCAACTCGCTTTTCCTAACAAATATTGTGACTGTTTCTTTCCCGGCTTTCTCCCGTGCAGTTGCATCTGGAATCCAAGAAGAGATTGTAAAGACTACGAAGCAAGCTTTTCGCATCATGATCTTTTTCGGCATTCCACTCACAATTGGAATTATTCTCTTACGGACAAACGTTGTTCGTGTTTTGTATCAGCGTGGATCCTTCACGGCTGAAGATGCAGGAATGACATCCGCCGTCCTGGGTATTTTACTCTTTGGCTTGCTCGCAAATGGTTTAAGTTCACTGCTCGGTCACTTGGCTTTAGCAATGAAAGTAACCCGCGTCTCCGTTATTGTTACTATAGCGACGCAAATACTGTCGATCGGCCTTTTTGCTTTTTTGGGCCCGCGTTTTGGAATAAAAGGACTAGCAATGGGTTCTGCTATCTCTCCTTTTATTTTGGTTACACTATATGCAATTGCCTTAACTAAGCGCATACCCACGCTTTGGAAAATATTTGCCGACTTGAGCTTGATCAAAATATTTATTTGCGGAGTTACTCTTTTTGTTGGCTCTTATGCGGCTCGTCAGGTAACCACCGAATATTTTCCGGGTCTATTTGGAGACCTCTTCACGATAGCGTGCACTGCTTTATTGGGTCTAACAGCCTATCTTGCGACAGCCTTTACGCTCAGGGTTCCAGAACTCAATACAATGAAAGAAATAATGTATTATGCAATTAAGAAGAAAACATCATGAAATTTGCTTGCGTAGAATACACGACGAAAACAAGAAGGGTTTGGATTCCCTCAGAAGAGCATCCTAATTATTTGGGTGATCCGCTTACCGAAATCGACCCAACATCTTTCGGCTCATATACAACGGCTTTTCAGGGGCAGCACGTACCGCTAACAGGAGCAATCCTGGGGCAATTAGACGGAAACGTACTGGGAGGAATTTACCAGAGACTACATTGGCGACTCTTGGGCAGTTGGGGGAACTATTCCATCAAATACTTCAAGAACTTTGATACCATCTTGGCCGTCTACGATTGGCATCGAGGGCGAGAGATGGCAGATTTTGTGAAGAGGATTCGCAAAGAATTACCAGGCGTTGTTGTGGTGGGTGTGCCAACACAGCCTTTCGGACAACTTCGTGATCGTTGGAGAAATGATGGCAATCAGTTGACCTATCTGCGCAATTTCTATGACAGCTGCCACGCTGTGCTATCTATCGTTAGGGCAACGGTACAGTACCAACAATCACTGACCTCCACACCAGTCGTATACCTACCGCAACCATATCCTGCTGAATATGCAGTGCAGTTCCGGCACAGTCCCCAAGACAAGGAACCTATAATATTCATCGCCGGAGAAACATCACGCCCAGATATAATGGCTGGCCATCTAGCTGCAAAAGAAATTCAAAGAAAGCACAAAAATTTTCGCATCCACGTAACAGAAACCCCCGACTCGGAATTAAACTTACAGCTCCTCAAAGACACTATCTTTGAAAGTGTCCCGTTCAAGCCCTGGCGAGAATACTTACCCTACCTTGCAAGCGTAAAAATTGTCATCAACATGGATCAGTGGTGGACACGCGGAAGAGTTCAAGCTGACTGCGCAGCGATTGGTACACCATCAATCGGTGGTCCCAGTGATGGCCAACAGGAACTATTCCCCGACCTCCTTGTGCGTGATGTTGAAGACTTCAACACGGCCGTGAATCTCGCACAGCGACTGCTAGGCGATGAGTCGTTCTATGACATGGTCACAGAAAAAGCCCGACACCGGGTTCAGTCATACAATTTTGCAAATACTGTCGAGCGCTTTAGCAGGCTCGTTACCTTCATCAAGGAAAATCGATTAACTGAATTTCCCGAATATGTTTGGGAAAATGATATTTTGGTCGAAAAAGCAAAATAAGTCCACCATTCCGATGGACATAAAAAATCCCAAAAGGATTTTGATTAAACATGTTGGAAACATGGGTGACCACATCTTCTTAGTGGGACCATTATTGGAGTTGTTGGCCAGTAAATATCCAAAAGCTAACATAACCCTAGTTGCTGCCTGGGGTTACAAAAATAGCCGCGGTTATTGGGGAGAAAGAAACCAGGATGGCTTTTGTATTTCCTTGATGAAGGAAAATCCGCATATCGACCAACTAGTCCACTGGGACGACCATAACCTATCCCTGGAAGGAAACATCTGCACAGAAGAGGGCCGGTCCTTTCCTACATGGAATAGAAAACATTATGAGAATGTTAAGGGAGAATACGATTTAGTAGCGGAGGTTGATTTCGGTCTCTCTTTGTTCGATAATCCCGTAAAAAAAGTTTTCGATAGTATTGGGTTGCATGGTGAAAATTTCGGAAATTACCCCTTCTACGGGTCGAAGGAGGATTGGCAAGTAGGCAAAGCTGTAGCCGAACAGTTCCCTTCTCCACGTGTTGTATTACTTGAAAGCCTTAATGGCACTTCGATGCGCGGCTGGGACCCCCAGAAAACCTCTGAACTTGAAAATTTGTTCTTGAGCGAACTAGGGATTAAACCGATTTGGTTCGGTGCCAAATACCCCAAGGATTTCGGCGGCAGAAAATTAACGCTTCGGGAAAACATAGCCTTCGCCGGTTCTTGTGACATTGGAATTGGAGTCATGAGTGGTCCAATGCATTTTGCGGCAGCCGCAGGTTTGCAAACAATTTGCCTTTTTGGAGCACAACCTCTGCACCGCGCAGCACCAGCATATTTTCTTAATCCGTACATTAAAGACTCGAACAAACATCACATAACAATTGAGGGACCAACATGCAACGAACCCTGCTTCCTCAAAAGACAAAAACCGTGTAAGAATTTGAATACACTGGAAGCAAAGACAGCAAAGTTCAAGGATTGGCAGCACCCAGGCAGACAAAGTGATAAAAGCTGCGTTGCCACAATTCCAGTCGAAACAGTTTTTGCGGCAGCGAAAACCGCTCTTAATAATAGAAATATAATTTAATGAAAACTACAGTAGTCATACCAACGTACAACGAAAAGGATAATATCGGACCAATGCTGGACGCACTGATGAACTTGCAGATCCCCGAACTTACAGTACTTGTTGTTGATGACTCCTCCCCTGACGGAACCGGGAAGATTGTTTCCGACTATAGCAAAAAAAATAGTAAAATATCCCTTCTCACAAGAAAGAATAAAGAAGGCCTCGGCCGTGCTTACATAGACGGCTTCAAAGAGGCGATCCGTAGAGGAGCAGAGGCAGTCATCCAAATGGACGCGGACTTCTCTCATGATCCAAACGATGTTCCACGTTTCCTTCACAAATTACAGAATAGTGACCTCGTCATCGGTTCTCGTTATATGCAAGGAGGGAAAGTGTCTGATTGGGCAGCAAACCGAAGGATCTTAAGCCAAACTGCAAATTACTACGCCCGTCTCGTCACGGGTGTCCCGATTAGTGACTTAACAGGGGGTTATAAGGCCTGGCGGGCTGAGTTACTCCAAAAGATTGGACTCGACACCGTTCGGGCCGATGGATATGGATTCCAAATAGAAATGAACTCCAGGGCTTCAATGATCACAAAGAAGATTACTGAGGTTCCTATTGTATTTATTGATAGGAGGATAGGAAAATCCAAAATAAGCAAAGGCATTATTTGGGAGGCACTGTGGCTAGTTTGGAAAATCAGGCTCGGCAAAAAGAAATTTATCACCGAAAAGCAGACGGTTTCGCTTGGAAATTGAGTAATTAATTACCCTTCATTTCTGCGGGAACCCAGCCACGTAATACAAGGGATTCCTCAACTCGCGCTAGAGCTACTTGATATGCAGCTTCTCTGTACGTTACTTTTTGTTTTTCCGCCAACGAAAAAACGTTTTCACACGCGTTATCAATCTTCTGCTTTAGACGGCTGTTAACCTCGTTTTTGTCCCAGTATAAATTTTCCAAGTTCTGTACCCACTCAAAATAGCTGACAGTGACGCCGCCCGCGTTTGCTAAAATATCAGGAATTAAATCTATTCCTTTTTCAGCCAATATTTTGTCAGCTTCAGGAGTTGTCGGTCCATTAGCCAACTCAAGAACAACCTTGGCTTTTATATTATTAACGTTTTTGCCGGTTATTTGGTTTTCAATGGCAGCAGGAACAAGTACGTCCACGTCCAACTCCAACAGTTCCTCGTTGGAAAGTGGTGAACATGAAACAGTTTGCTCGCCGGCCTCTGCAACCCCAATCCGCGGATAGCACACATTTTGATCTAGGTGACCGGCTCTATCCTGGGTTTCGTAAAGTTTCTCGACATTATGTCCATGCGGGTTAAAAACACCGCCACGTGAGTCAGAGATAGCCACAACATGCATCCCTGCTTCACTAGCAAAACGAGCGAAATACGAACCCACGTTTCCAAAGCCCTGAACAGCGCCAAATCCCGTGGCTTCTTCTCTGCCCAAACTTCCACCAACTGAGAGCGGTTTACCAGTAAAGCTGGCGTTCTCGTGCCCACTCTCCCGGTGTAACCTTTTGTATTCATCAACTGCCCAAGCCATTATCTGCGAATTAGTATTCACATCGGGTGCCGGAATATCAGTGGTGGGACCAATGGCATCACCAAGTGACTGCACGAATGCTCTTGTTAGTTTCTGGAGCTCGCGATCAGAAAGCTCCATTGGGTTCACAGCAACCCCACCCTTCGATCCACCAAAAGGAATATCCACCACCGCCGTTTTCATTGTCATCCAAGCTGCAAGTGCTTGAACTTCATCCTCATTGACTTCAGGATGGAAACGAATACCGCCCTTGTATGGCCCGCGGGCATTTTGGTGCTGTACGCGATAACCGCGAAAAATCCGCACTTTCCCATTATCCATTTCAACCGGTATATACACTTCTATAATCCGTTGGGGATAGCTTAGTATTTCCGCCACATCTTTCCTTAAATTCATTTTTTCTCCGACACTTTGCAGGACCGTCCTGAAAGAAGCTAGCGGAGAAGTACCGTTATTTGTTTTATTTTCCATAAAAAATGTATACGCCTTTTATGCAAAAGAAACAAATTTAAAACTCGGCGGTTACCCGCCGAGTGGTCGTTATCTTATGAGACCTCGAGCATTTTTCGCAGAACGTTCGCTACGCGCTGCGATGCCTGGCCGTCACAGTGGTTTGCGATAATTTTCTGCTGCTTGAGCAGCGTGAGGTACTTATCCGACGACGCTTGCTCAATATCGCTTAACACCATCGCGAGCGACCTGGAATCCGTCACGTACCAAGCCGCTCCCATGTCTGCTTCAACCGGAACCCGTAGTTGCTTTTCCTCCCACAGATTCGCCCTGATCGCCGGCGTTCCGATATAGATCACCCCCGGTATACCAAGGGCAATGGCGAAGTGCGCTACGGTAGAGTAACCGGAAAGAACAAAGTCGACAGCGGGAAGCAAGGATTCAACGCCGGCGGAGAAAAGTACAGGATGAGTCTCCATCATGACATGATTGTTGTTGTAAACCGGCAGCATAGCAGCCGTTAGGTACCGGTCCAATTCCGTGGCCCGCGGGTGAGTGCGCAGCGTCACCACATCGTCCTTCAAAAGATTGGGGAAAAGGATGGCCATCATTTCCGCTGTTCCATCCAATCCTCCCACAATTAGAAACCTCCGCCGCCGGTCGTTCGGTTTCCGGATGTCGCGCCGCAATTCATTCCACCGCTCTCGGATCCACACAACTTTATCGAATTGCGGCCCCCCAGTCACCACAATC
>CAYNDL010000012.1:0-23612 GCA_964396115.1 uncultured Candidatus Saccharibacteria bacterium | reverse complement strand
CTGGATAGACGGAGTAGTGGTTTTTATTGATGACAACAAAACGTTCCGGAGATTGGGTACTGTTGGTAAAACTCCGCGAGGGGCTGTTGCCTTTAAATTTCCTGCCGAGGAAGCCACGACTGTTGTTCAGAATATTATTGTGCAAGTTGGACGTACGGGTGCACTAACTCCTGTTGCAGTTCTTAGACCGGTTAATGTTGCTGGTACCACTGTGAGCAGGGCAACTTTACATAACGAAGCTGAGGTGCACCGGAAAGACGTTCGGGTAGGGGATACAGTGGTCATTAGAAAGGCGGGGGACATTATTCCTGAGGTTGTTAGTGTGCTGTCTAAGTTAAGGCCAAAGAACGCAAAAGTATTTGTGATGCCGAAAAAATGCCCTATCTGTGGAGCTGCAGTGGAGAAAGAAGGAAATGGGACGATCACACGTTGTACGAATAAAATGTGCTCAGCTCAACAACTGGAGAGCTTGAGGCACTTTGTATCAAGAGCTGGTGCAGATATTGAGGGAGTTGGACCAAAGCTCATAGAAAAACTTGTAGAGGAGGGATTGGTCAGAGATCCAGCGGATTTTTACAGTTTGAAAAAGGAAGACGTGATTTCACTGGAACGGTATGCCGATAAATCAGCGGAAAATATAATCTCATCGATCCAGTCACGGAAAAAATTGCCACTTGGAAGATTCTTATATGCACTTGGAATTAAGCATGTAGGATCGGTTACTGCCAATGATCTGGCCCAAAAATTTAAAGACATACAGGGTATCGGAAAGGCGACACTGGAGGAAGTGAGCGCCGTCAATGGAGTAGGTGAAGTGGTTGGAAAGAGCGTTTACGAATATTTCCGTTCCCAAAATACGGAAAAATTATTAGATAAGTTCATAAGGAATGGGGTAGAGGTCGAGGGAGTAACGGCGTCGCACGGTGTTTTTTCGGGAAAGACCATTGTGATCACTGGAAGTCTCGGTGAACTGTCCCGGGAGGAGGCTTGGGATTTAGTTCGAAGTAACGGCGGAAAGGTAAGTGAAAGCGTTTCGAAGAGCACTGACATGTTAGTTGTCGGAGCAGAGCCTGGATCTAAGGTTGCTAAGGCAAAGAAACTTGGAATTAGAATCGTAGCTGGAGAAGACTTTCTAAAACTTGTAGAAGAAGCTTAAAATCGTTAGGGTAAAGAAATGGTTAAAGCATCAATCGAACATCTTGCTGACTTGGCACGTATTGAGTTGGGTTCAGATGAGATAAAGAGATATGAGAAAGATATTGAAAACATTATTTCTTATGTTGATAAGATATCGTCTGTCCCAACATCCGAAGAGCCATTAGTGTCGACCGTTACTGGCGTTTCCCAAGTTTTGCGCGAGGATGAAATTATACATTCTGATGCCGACTCTTTGCTTGATTCTGTTCCTGATAAGCAGGGTCGTCTTGTTAGAGTTCCTAAAGTACTGTAATGGCAAGTGAAATAAGAGAACTGGCATCCAAACTAACAGACGGTGAAGTCACATCTGCGGGTTTAACAAAAGCAGCCTTTGAAAGAATCAAGGAAAAAGAACCCGCAATAAATGCGTTCATCTCGTTGCGAGAAGAGGCCGCGCTAGAAGAGGCGAACCTGATAGATAAAAAAAGGATGCAGGGTGAAAAATTGTCTGTACTCGCGGGCGTGCCTTGTGCAATTAAGGACATTATCTCTATCAAGGGAACGAAAAACACCGCGGCATCGCATATCTTAGAGAATTATATTTCTCCGTACGACGCTGAGGTGATAACAAGGTTAAAGAAAATGGGAGCGGTTTTTGTGGGCAAGACTAACCTCGATGAATTTGCAATGGGCTCCTCTACGGAATTCACAATCGCAGGTCCAACTCATAACCCTCTGAATGAAAAACTCGTTGCAGGCGGTAGTTCGGGTGGAAGTGCCGCGGCCGTTGCGTCGGGGATGGTTCCTTATGCACTTGGGACTGACACCGGGGGGTCGATTAGGGAACCTGCTAGTTTTTGCGGGATAGTCGGGTTTAAACCGACTTATGGAAGGGTTAGTCGATACGGAGTTGTTGCTTATGCTTCATCATTTGATCAAGTTGGTCCGTTGGCACGCAGCGTCGAAGACGCCGCCATCGTTTATGAGGGGATTGCGGGAAATGATCCTAAGGACGGTACAACTTTGAAAGATAATGTTCCCCCAGTTTTGGAATCGTTGAAAAAAGGAGTTGAAGGGGTTCGAATAGGTGTTCCAAAAGAGTTTTTTGGTGAAGGAGTTGATAAGGAAGTGTCTGAAACCGTAAAAAGAGCAATAGTTGACCTGGAGAAATCTGGCGCAAAAATTGTAGAAGTCTCCCTGCCGCTAACCGACGTAGCACTAGCAGTTTATTTGATCCTAACGAGGGCCGAAGCATCCACCAACCTTGCCAGATATGATGGCATAAGATTCGGACAACGTGTGAAAGCAAAGACAATTGAAGAAGTCTACAGGAAGACGAGGGGAGAAGGTTTTGGGGTGGAGGTCAAACAAAGGATCATGCTTGGAACTTTTGCGCTTTCTTCCGGTTACGCGGACAAATATTATCGGAAAGCATCTTCTGTACGGAGAGAAATAATCAAAGAGTATGCAAAGGTTTTTGAGGAGGTTGATGTTTTGGTCAGCCCCGCAGCTCCCGAGGTCGCTTTTCCGTTAGGCTCGAAGACTGAAGATCCGTTGCGGATGTATGCCGCAGACGTTCTAACCGTTCCAGTAAATGTGGCGGGCGTCCCAGCTCTAGTTGTACCGTGCGGCATGTCTCATGATATGCCTGTCGGACTTCAGATTATTGGTCCTCAGGGAAGAGAAGATCTTTGTTTCCAGGTTGGCGCTGGATTCGAAAAGGAAAGGGAGAAGTAAAATGGATAAAAACTTTCTGCCAATTGGAGTTTTTGATTCAGGAATCGGAGGACTTACGGTTGTAAGAGAGTTAGTGAATCGACTCCCGCAGGAGGACATCTTATATCTTGGCGATACAGCTCGTGTCCCGTATGGCACTAAAAGTCCCGATACAGTCGTAAAATATGCAAGAGGGTGCAGTGATTTTTTGTTAAGGAAGGGGATTAAGTTATTAGTTGTTGCTTGTAATACCGCCTCCTCTTATGCACTAAATGAACTACAGGAAGATTTACCCGTTCCTGTCGTGGGTGTAATCAGTGCTGGTGTGAGAAAGGCGTTGTCCATAAGCAAGAGCGGTCACGTGGGTGTTATCGGAACAAGGGGAACAATTAAGTCAGGATCCTATGATAAAGCATTACAACTGATTGACGGTAACACAAAAGTCACAGGTTTTGCCTGCCCATTATTTGTGCCACTGGCGGAAGAGGGAATTACTGAGGGAGCAATAGCACAAATGATCGCTGATGAATATATGGGTCACCTTGCCGAACGAGATAAAGATATCGACACGATAATTCTCGGTTGTACACATTATCCACTCTTAGAAAGAGTAATAAAAAAAGCGGCCGATAAGGCATTTAATAAGGAAATTATTTTGGTCAATTCCGCTTCGGCGGTTGCCGAGGATGTGGAAACAAAACTTAAGAACGACAGGATTATGAACAATGGTAACAGCGGGTCACTGAAATGCTATATCACTGATGACTCCCGGGCAGCTGAGTTAGCAGAACTATTTTTAGGAAAGCAATTATCTTCCTGTGAGAAGGTAGATATCTCTTAGCAAATACTATTTAGTAGGCTCTGTGCTGTCATCGATTGCGGCTGGGCCACATTAAGAATTTCCAAAACCGTCGGTCCAACATCAGCGAGGGCGCCAATAGGGGTAGAAAGTATCTGCATCATCAGGTCTTCACTCTTTGGAGTTTCAAGTTTGTTGTGGTTATTCATATAAATAATCGGCACAGGATTTGCGGTATGGTCTTTTGAAACCTCATGCGTAGTGGGGTTTAGCATCTCTTCTGCATTTCCGTGGTCGGCCGTCAAAAGTACTGCGCCATCTTGTGCCAAGCATGCTTCTAATACTCTCTTCATTTGCTTATCCAAAAATGTTAGCGCCTTTACTGTCTCGTCGTACTTGCCAGTATGTCCGATCATATCCGGATTGGCGTAGTTCATGACAATCAAGTCGTATCTTCCTTTTTGTATCTCCAAAATTACGCGATCGGTGATAGCTTCCGCACTCATCTCTGGAGTTGAGCTGTAGTCCTTAACGTTTGGAGAGGGGATAAGCACCCGTTCTTCACCGGGATAAGAAATTTCACGACCACTATTAAAGTAATATGTTACGTGAGCATATTTTTCCGTTTCAGCAATACGTAGTTGATTCTTCCCAGCGTCTGATACGACTCGTCCCACCGGGTACTCCGCCTGTTCCTCAGGAAATGCCACTGTAACAGGGAGGTCTTTCTCGTATTCTGCCATCGTAACGAAATCTAAATCTTCAAATTTTTGGGCAGGAAATGGTTTAAATGGTTTGTCAACAAATGCATGGGTTAATTGACGGGCTCTATCCGGCCGGAAGTTAAAAAATATGACCGTGTCACCATCTTTGATTGTCTGAAGCGGCGCACCATTCTTTGTAATTACATAAGGAGGCATTGTTTCATCCGTGTTGCCTTGGTCGTACGCTTTTTCTAGGGCTTCTTTCCAGGATTCAGCATGTTCGCCCAGACCTTTTGTCAGAAGTTCGTAGGATTTTAGTGTCCTATCCCAATTATTATTGCGATCCATGGCATAGTAGCGGCCGACAATTGATGCAATGCCGCCTGCTTTTGTACTTTTGATGTCCTCTTCAATTTTTTTGAAATACGTACCGGCGCTGACTGGGGGCGTATCCCGGCCATCCAGGAACGCATGGATATAAGTCCTGCTGCTCACTTTCTCTTTCTGTGCCATATGAAGTAACGCCTGCAAATGTTCAATGTGGCTGTGTACGCCTCCATCACTAAAACAACCAATGACATGAAGAGCTGATTCTGGCCTTTCTTTAACATGATTCATTGCCTCCAGAAGTGCAGGGTTGTTAAAGAAAGACTTGTTCCTTATCGATAGCGTTATTTGGGGGAGTGGTTGGTAGATTATTCGTCCAGAGCCGATGTTTTTGTGGCCTACCTCTGAATTGCCAGATTCACCCCAGGGTAACCCAACTTCAATACCTGATGCCTTGATTACAGCCGACGGGTATTGTCTTAACCAACCCTCGATATTTTCCATATGTGCGGCGATGATGGCATTGCCTTCGGGGAGAAATGAGACGCCGAACCCGTCCAGGATCATCAGAACTAGTGGTTTGGGAATAAAATTTTGTGACATAACTACAACATTATACATTGCGTACCGAGGACCTGCACGCAGGAGGTCTTTACTTGGGATCGTTTATAAATTAGAATCGAAGAGCTGAAATTACAGCAGTGACGCGGGGTGGAGAAGCCCGGTATCTCGCCTGGCTCATAACCAGGAGGTCACAGGTTCAAATCCTGTCCCCGCTACCAATAATTAAAACGGGCATCATGCCCGTTTTATGTTTGGCGGGGGGGGTGAAGCCAACCGCTTGGCTTCACTGAGGATTTGAAGCTCGGAACGATGCGCGAGTTGGCCTAGGCACTGCTCATCGAGCATTGACTATAGGTTAAATTTTAAGCACACTATGTACGTTCTGAATTAATTATGGCGGCGTAGCTCAGTGGTAGAGCGAAGGACTCATAAGCCTTAGGTCGCAGGTTCGATCCCTGCCGCCGCTACTCGGAACGAGCCAACTACGTGGCTCGTGTCAGGATCGATGTTCGGCGAACCGCGGCCGCGAAATTTACTGGACATACTTATATTTTTCTGTATCCTATTACTTCAGTCGTTGTAGATTAGAAATTCAATTGTTGCGATGAGAGGACCCGTGGTGTAGCCCGGTCTAACACGTCTCCCTGTCACGGAGAAGATCGCCGGTTCAAATCCGGTCGGGTCCGCAAATAAGTAAAAACGGCGTAAGTCATTACGCCGTTTTTCTATTCTTGTGCGTGTTATTGAAGCAAGGGATCGAGTGCTGCCTTGACGCCTTCAAGTGATCGCGCTCCTTCAATTACCCCGACGACCTCTCCGTTTTTGAGGACTACAGTTTCTGGTGTAGGAAGAAGTCCCGCATTTTCTGCATCCTTTATGTCATCTGCCACACGTTGTGCATATTTTCCTGAGCTTAAACACAGTTCGAACTGCTCGTTGTTTAGCTGCAATTCTTTTGCAATGGCTGGCAACTGTGCGGGATCAAGACTGTCATTTGAAGCGGTCAACCTGTAAACCTCATCGATATATTCCCAGAATTTTCCTTGTTCTGCGGCACACTCAGTTGCCTCCGCTTCCTTTCTTGCTAATTTATGTAATCCATCGATGGGATGGCTGCGATATACCCAGTTAACTTTTCCGTCATATTCGCGCATGACCTCTTGCATTGTGCCATGAAACCGCTTGCAAAAAGGGCATTCTGTGTCGGAATACTCTACCAGTGTTATTTGTGCGTCTTTAGCGCCTCTTATGTGGTCGTAATTGGGATCTACCGGTCGTATCTCAATCTTTTGTTTTTCCGCATCGGCTACTTGCGGCGTTGCAGAAGGGGCAAAAGCTTGCCCGTTTTTTTCTGGAACTTGAACTTTTGAAAGATATATTCCTCCGCCAATTGCGATTCCCGCCAAAACGATTGCTATAGGTGTAGAAATTTTTTGATCCATAGTTTTGTTTAAGGCATTAACCATTGGCAGTGTAGCATGTGATTTCCTTAAAACAAGAAAATGTCAATTGTTTTTGGTGGAAAATGCAGCTATTCTTATGGGCATGGGACAACATGAACAACGTTTAGAAAATGTAACTAGAGATATAACCGCCGTATTGAACGATATGGTGGAAAAAGGCGCAGGTATCCCGAGACCGATCATCGGGCTCAATAGGGAAATGCCGTTTTTTATTCCTATTCAACAAAGATCAATCGCAAAATTAAGACGGATCGCCCAGGACAATAAAGCGGATTTCGACCCAGCGGTCATCTCTTTCATTGTTCATCCGTACCAAGATCCGGTGAGTAAACGCGTTACAGAAATAACTTATCCTTATAATGAATTAGTCGTGGGTGATGTCATTGACCGTTTGGATGATGAATCAGAAGTGAAACTGGCGAAGATTGTCATAAAGGATGTTCCGAAAGAGTGGGAATCAGAAAGAACACTTGATCTGATAATGCAGGCAATGAGTAAAAACAAACGTTATTGTGAAGCTCTGGCAGTGGCTAATGTAATAAATTTGCGTGTTCCGCGGGTTGCCATTCCCGGCAAAGAATCTGGGGTTTGAGTAAATGACACTGCGCGGTTCCTTGATGCTCTTCGCCGCTTGGACGGTACTGTCATGGGCAGCTTTTGCTTTCGTGGTTGTTTCGGTTGATCCTTTTACGAACGGAATATTTGCTGAGGCTTTCTTCTTCGGTTCACTTTTTCTTGCATCAACTGGGACGTTAACGATTCTGGGAGTTCTTGGTCGTTCTCGATTGTCGAACAACCTGCCTTCAAACCATTTAGCGCCGGCTTTCCGTCAGGCCTTGCTTATTTCCATAGCAATCACAGGCATCCTTATCCTCCAGAGGTTCCGTTTCCTGGCATGGTGGAATCTTTTGCTGCTTGGCGGCATACTGGTGCTAGTTGATCTTATATTTGCCAATAAGCAGAGAACTGTATGAATATCAATGAGGAACTAGAAAACCTGGAAAGAACAGCTGTAGAGGGTCTTAAGGAGGCTTCTTCTTGGGAAGATTTAGAAAGTTTCAAGCTGGAATTTTTGAGTCGACATGGAAAATTATCATCGCTTCTACGCAGGTTAAAGGATGTTCCTTTGGAAGAGCGTAAGATCGCAGGAAAACGCGCGAATGAGCTTAGAATGACCCTGGATAAAGCTTTTTCTGAAAAGCAAAAAGCTCTTCAGCCCTCAAAGCAGGATGCTCTGGATGTAACAATTCCGGGCAAACGCCCAGCAAAAGGGCACCTGCATCCTTTAACAATAATTCGCCGAGAGATCGAGGATTTATTTGTGGGGATGGGTTTTGATATTTATCAAACGCCGGAGGTTGAAGAATCCAAATACAATTTTGACCTAGTTAACATTCCTCCAGAACATCCCTCAAGGGATATGATGGACACTTTTTGGATTAATGACGGGAGGCTTCTTCGGGCGCACACAACCGCAGGGCAGGCAAGGGTCATGGCGGCAAACAAGCCACCATTCCGCTTAATTATTCCCGGTCGTGTTTTTCGACATGAGGCAACGGATGCCTCGCATGAGTCAACTTTCTACCAGTACGAAGGTTTATTCGTCGACGAGGAAGTGTCCTTGTCTGAATTCAAGGGGATAATTTCTGAGGTATTGCCTAGGTTACTGAAACACAAGGTGGATTTTAGGATTCGTCCAAGCTTTTTCCCGTTTGTTGAACCGGGTGTCGAAATAGATGTTTCCTGCTTCTTTTGCAAAAACGGATGCAGTGTGTGTAAGGGTACCCATTGGATTGAGGTCATGGGGGCCGGCATGGTACATCCGAATGTGTTAAAAAACGTAAATATTGACCCGAAGAAGTATCGCGGCTTTGCTTTTGGAGGGAGTATTGACCGGCTTGCTATGCTTCGTTTCGGGATTAAAGATATCCGACTGTTGTGGAGCGGAGATCCTCATTTCCTTAAGCAATTTTAAAAAATGAAAGTTGCACTCAACTGGATAAAAGAATATGTAAACATACCCGAAGATCCGGCCGAGGTTGCGCGTGTTTTAACTGAACACTCCTTTGAGTCATCTATCGTGAAAGAAGAAAGCAAAGTTTCTTTGGATAAGATTTTTATCGGAGAGGTTCGCGAGGTTGTTAAGCACCCGAATGCGGATCGGCTTTCTTTGACGAAAGTACGGGTTAGAAAAAAAGACTACGCAATTGTTTGTGGTGCCCCAAACGTCAGAGTTGGAATATTAGTAGCAGTAGCATTTCCCGGAGTGCAGGTACTCGACAAAAATGATCAACTAGTCACTTTAACTGAAGCTGAGATTAGGGGCGTAAAAAGTGAAGGAATGCTTTGTTCAGAAAGGGAATTGGGACTGGGTGATGGCCATGCTGGAATAATGGAGTTACCGAAAAGTGCTATCGTTGGGTCTAAACTTTCAAGTTTGTATCCAGAAGAGGTGATGCTCGAGGCAGATGTGCTTCCGGACCGTGCGCCCGATTGTTCTTCTCATATTGGAATTGCTCGTGAGATTGGTGCAATCTTGGGAAAAAAGGCGAAACTTCCGCTCTATTCACTTAAAAAAGAGCCGAAGAAACCAAAATTTAAGATTACTGTTGAGAATAAAGCTGATTGCAGCCGTTATGTTGCAACAGTCATATCGGCAATAAAGAATGGTCCCTCTCCAGATTGGATGCAAAAAAAACTGAGGATGGTCGGCGTGAAACCACAAAACCTATTAGTGGATGTAACTAACTATGTGTTATGGGAAATGGGTCAGCCCACCCACGTTTTTGATGCCGGAGCGATTCAAAAAACAATTGGAATTCGACAGAGTAAAAAGGGTGAAACGTTGGTAACTCTGGACGACGTATCAAGAATTTTGCCTGAGGGCGTATTAATTATTACTTCTGATGATAAACCGATCGCTCTTGCTGGAATTATGGGAGGGAAGGACAGTAGGGTAAAAGAAACGACAAATTCAGTGATCCTCGAGGCTGCTCATTTCTCTCCTGCTAGGATTAGGCGAGGTGTTTCAGTGCTTGGACTTCGTACTGATGCCAGTGACAGGTTTATTAAAGGAGTTACGGCCGACCATGTTTTATGTGGCACAGCAAGAGTTGTCGAACTTCTCAAAAAATATGGTGGAGCCAAAGTCGAAGCGCAAATTGATTACCAGGCCGGTTCATACTCTCAACCTGTTATCACTGTTGACCATCAGCAGATAGAAGATGTACTCGGAGTGAGGATACAATCAGCGAGAGTGAAAATAATATTGTCTTCTCTCGGTTTTAAGGTTGTACAAAAAAATGACAAATATAAAGTAACCGCCCCAATTTTTAGGAATGACATTACCATTCCCGAAAATGTTGTTGAGGAAGTAGGAAGGGTTATGGGCTATGACAGACTGCCTGCGGTATTACCGAAAGCCCCAGTTCGCCCTGCGGTATTACCAGTATTCATCAAGAGTATAAGGACGGCGCAGGATACGCTCAAAGGCGCGGGGTGGTATGAGGTTTACCTGTACTCATTTATTCAGGATGCTGAGGCAAGGGCGATTGGAGTTGATGAGGGTGGGTTGAAATTATTAAACCCGATCCGTAGCGACCAGTCACTGCTTCGGACTTCCTTGCTTCCAAATCTTCTGCGCGTTTCTGCAGCAGTCGTGAAGAAAGAGGCTTTTGAGAACTTTTATGAAATCGGCAATGTGTATGGAAGGAATAAGCTAGAAACTACGAGACTAGGTGGTGTTACAGTCAGACGCGGAGAGAGGAAGGGGGAAGACTTTTATAAAGCAAAAGGAACGGTTGAAAATATTCTTGAGGAATTAAAAGTCAAGGACGTAAGATTTGTTGCGGAAACCGTTGCTTCATTCTTGGACGAGTCTATGGTTATAAAGGCTGGCACCAAGGAAGTAGGTTATTTGGGATATGTATCTCAGGAAGTTTTGAACCGGTTGAACATCAGAGGTTCCGTTGTTGTCTTTGAGGTAGACTTGTCAGTTTTGGAAGAATTGGAAAAATCTGAAACTGTTTATAATCCGCCTTTTCCATTTCCTACTGTGGAAAGAGACGTTACTCTCATTGTTCCTAATGGGGTATTGGTTGATCAAGTCCAAACTGAAATAGCCGCCATAGGCGGAGACAAGGTTCTTGACGTTGATTTTGTGGATATATTTGACGAAGACGGGAAGAGGAGTCTCACCCTCCGCATAACTTATGGCTCAAGAGAAAAAACTTTGACCGATCACGAGGTAAATGAGGCTCATTCTGAAGTTTTGAAAGCAGTTGAGCTGTCTCTGGGGGTCAGGGAAAAGGTGTCTAAAACTGCCGAATAGCATACCAATTGCCACTGGAAAAGGATGGCAAAATAGGGTACAATTGAATCATGGTAAATAAGTCCTCCAATGGGAGGGGGGCGGATTCTTCCGTAGAGAAGGAGAAGAAACCCGCAGGTAAAAAGTCATTAACTGCTCCTAATGAGGGCAGTTATACTGCGGCAAATATCCAGGTATTGGAAGGTCTAGAACCCGTCCGTAAACGTCCCGGTATGTATATCGGGGTACAGGTCTTGATGGGCTACACCATTTGATATGGGAAGTTGTTGACAATGCCATTGATGAATCGATGGCAGGTTTTTGTAATGAAATAACAGTAACGCTGCTGCCCGACGACATGGTTAGTGTTTATGATAATGGGCGAGGTATTCCTGTTGAGGTACATAAGCAGACGAAAAAGTCCACCCTTGAAACGGTGCTAACCATCCTACATGCGGGAGGTAAATTCGGAGGAGGCGGATATAAAGTGTCTGGGGGTCTGCATGGAGTAGGTGTCTCCGTTGTTAATGCTCTGTCCTCTTATCTAAAGGCTGAGGTCGAACGTGATGGCGGTTCATTTGTCCAGGAGTATAGCGCTGGTAAACCAAAGGCAAATGTAAAAAAGGCAGGTGCCTCAAAAAAACATAGTACTACAATAACTTTCAAACCTGATTCGACAATATTCCCTGAAGTGAAGTTTGATGCGGAAAGAATATTATTGAGGCTGAGACAACAAGCCTACCTGGCACCTGGAGTGCGAATCAATTTTTATGATGACCGGGAACCGGGGAGGTCGGTTCGGTATGGTTTCTACTTCGAAGGTGGAGTTAAGTCGTATGTAGAACATTTGAATTATGGAAAGGATATCAAAAATACTGATCCATTTTTTGTCTCCAAGGAGCTCAATGATGCTTCAGTGGAAATTGCACTGCAATACACAGACGCTTACACAGAACACCTTATGGCTTTTGTTAATACGATCCATACTCCTGAAGGCGGAACACATGTGGCTGGCTTTCGGCAATCACTAACAAGGGCTATTAATGATTACGCCCGTAAACATTCTCTTTTGAAAGAAAAAGATGAAAACATGAGTTCGGACGATGTGCGCGAAGGATTAACTGCGATTGTTTCTGTAAAAATTCCTAATCCACAATTTGAAGGGCAAACAAAGGCAAAGTTGGGTAATCCGGAAGTAAGGGGAGTCGTGGCAGAAGTAATGTACGACGCCTTCCAGTCGTATATGGAAGAACACCCTCAAGACGCCCGTGGGATTGTTGGTAAGGTTGTTCTGGCGGCAAGAGCCCGTGCTGCTGCGAGGGCAGCAAGAGAAACAGTTCTCAGAAAAGGAGTGTTGGATGGATTTGCTTTGCCCGGAAAGCTTGCGGACTGTAGCGAAAGGGATGCGGCGAAGAGTGAAATATTTATTGTTGAAGGTGATAGCGCAGGGGGTTCTGCTAAATCCGGCAGAGACAGACAGACACAGGCCATCCTGCCTTTGAGAGGAAAGATATTGAACGTAGAACGTGCGCGGTTAGACCGGATGCTTACATCGGAAGAAATAAAGACCTTAATAATAGCATTGGGAACTGGTATCGGTGAGGAGTTTGAATTGGACAAGTTGAGATATCACAAGGTTGTGATCATGACTGATGCCGATGTCGACGGCAGTCATATTCGTACTCTTCTTTTGACTTTGTTTTTCAGGCACTTCCGGCCAATGATTGATGCTGGGTACGTATACATTGCTCAGCCACCGCTCTTCAAGCTCTCAAAGGGAAGTGATCACCGTTATGCGTTTACTGATGCAGAGAGAGATAAAATTATTGCTGAGATGTCGAAGAAGAAAAGTAAAAAAGAGGAAAAGGTTGCCATTCCAAAGCCTGAAGCTGAAGCTGTTGTGGCTGCCGCAGAAGGAGACGAGACAGAAGAGGTTGTAACTGCGTCCGGGGTCTCTGTTCAAAGGTACAAGGGTTTGGGTGAAATGAATCCTTCACAGCTGTGGGATACAACTATGAATCCAGAAGTTCGTGTGATGAGGAAAGTTACAGTTAAAGATGCTGAACAGGCTGATATGATCTTTGATACGCTCATGGGAAGTGATGTGCTGCCTAGGAAGAAATTTATCCAAACACATGCCCGTACTGTCCAAAATTTGGATATTTAAGCTCATATGGAGGAAGAGAAACAAAATTCAGAAGAATTAAAGCAGGAGAAGCAGGAGCCGTCTCTTCAAGAAAAACAAACAGCAGTAGCAATGCCCGGCGTGATCGTTAATAAATCCCGGAGCAATTTTGTGTTAACTGCCGTTGGCTTTCTTGTTCTCCTGTTGTTATTCGGAGGGGGTGCTTGGGCTTATTACGCCGGTTTCATTCCGAGTTTTCTCAAAACCCCATCGAGTGTTGTGATGGCACGGATGTTCGATAGGATGAGTGATATTAACACCTTCAGTTATAACCTTGATTTTGATTTCAAATCAGAAAAAAGGACACTACAGACGCAGAGCCCCGCGAAGTTGTACGATTTGATCCCAGGTGACAATAGGAGTGCTGACAAGATATACCAAAGTTTGCCTAGTGATATTGAAGCAAAAATAAAGACAACGGGGAGTGCAATTTTGGACTCTAATATTGGTGGAGAAATAACCTCGACTGCAAGTGGGCGCTTATCTCTGGGAACAATTAAATTTGATTTGGGCGCTGATATTGTTAAAAAGAATGGCGAATTATATGCAAAGATCAATACAGGTCCGTCACTAGGAATTCTCGATTTGTCAAAGATAAAGGGGCAATGGATCAAATTTTCGGTTAAAGATTTAGGATTCTTTTGGCAGAATTACGGCAATCAAATTGCTGGGTTGGATGTACAAAAAAGTAAAACTTTTCGGAGGAACTTATTAACAATAATTAAACAACAAAATCTTGTAAGCGTTTCGGAAGAACTGCCTAAAGAGAAGGATAAGTACGGGACATACTATCGTTACCGGATCAAGGTTGATTACTCCAAGCTTGGAGATTTTTGCGAACGAGTAAATAACCAAGCAAAACAAGACTTTGGAATCCAGCAAGATCTTTATAGTAAGGAGACGATTTCTTATTTTAGGAGCCCTGAGTTTTTAGAACTAGGGGACTGGTGGGACAAGAACGGCAGGATGGATATTTGGATTGATTCGAAAAATTATTGGTTAAGGAAAATTAGTTCCGAATCCACCTTTATTCCGCCCGTTGCAGCCAAAAAACTTAATGACCGTCAGTATCGATCCACTGTTGTTTTGGAGCTTGCCGATCACAACAAACCAGTACACATTGATGAACCTAATGAGTCTATTTCTTGGTCAGAAGCACAATTGGTGATATTTAGGCAGGCAGTGCAGAGGTAAAAAAGAGGTTAATTTGACGATTAAGCCAGTATCTGTTATTGTCTTTGCGAGGACTAACCGGCGCTATTAGCTAATTCTTACTCCCGGTTGGCCGAGCACCATGAATTATTCATCGAACATGTCTAAACTCCCCCAGGGAGTTGCCTCATATATTCGGGAATCGAGGCAAGAGCTAAAAAATGTACAATGGCCCACGAGACAGGAGACTATTCGTTATACGATAGTAATTTTATCCGTGTCGCTCGTTGTTGCTGCCGTTACGGGAGTACTGGATGCGGCCTTCACGTTTGCTGTGCAAAATTTTCTAATTAAGTAATTTTATGCCAAAACAGATCTCAACTGGAGAAAAATCCTGGTTCGTACTTCACACCTATTCTGGATATGAAGATAATGTTGCTCGCAACTTGAAGCAGCGTATTGAATCAATGGGGATGGAAGATAAAATTTTTAACGTCCTCGTTCCTAGAGAGAAGAAGATTAAAATCAAGAATGGAAAGAGGCGAACAGTTGAAGAACGCTTGTTTCCAGGTTATGTGATGGTTGAAATGATCGTTACTGATGATTCTTGGTACGTTGTTCGGAATACTCCCAATGTGACTGGTTTCGTTGGTTCTGGTACAACCCCAACGCCCGTATCAGAGGAAGAAATGAAGCACCTAATGGAACGAATGGGCCAGGAAGAACCCAAGTACACGATGGATGTTAAGAATGGCGATGCCGTCAAGATTATTGACGGACCCTTTAAGGAGTTTGATGGCAAAATTTCTGAAGTTAACGAGGCAAAAGGTAAAGTTAAAGTTCTGGTTAACATGTTCGGTCGGGAAACCCCCATTGAGCTCGATTTCTTGCAGGTCAAGAAAGTTTAATCGGCGCTGGACAGATTTATTACAATATTTTAAATTACAGCATCTATGGCTAAAGAATTAATCGCACAGGTGAAGTTGCAGATCGCAGGGGGAAGGGCTAATCCAGCTCCTCCAGTTGGTACCGCTCTCGGTCCGCACGGCATAAATATCCAAGATTTTTGCCAAAAGTTTAATGAGAAGACTAAGGACAAAAACGGTGAAATTACTCCGGTAATTGTTAGTATTTTCAAGGACCGATCGTTTACTTTTGTGTTGAAAACTCCTCCCGCAGCGGAACTTTTGAAGAAAGCTGCTAAGGTTGAGAAGGGCTCTGGGGAACCCAATAAGAGCAAAATTGGAACCGTAACTAAGGATCAGGTTCGGGCTATTGCAGAACAGAAGATGGAAGATTTGAATGCTTTTGACGTTGAACAAGCTATGAAAATGGTTGAAGGGACAGCCAGGTCTATGGGTATTACTGTTAAATAATTGATGAAGATATGAGCGGAAAAAAAACCAGGATTGCAGTAGCTGAAAAACCCAAAGAGGTATCTACCCTCAAAGATGCGGTTGCATTTGTAAAAAAGCACGCAACGGCGAAGTTTGATGAGACTATTGAGCTTCACATACATTTGGGCGTGGATCCAAAACAGTCTGATCAAGCGGTTAGAGGCACTGTTTCTTTGCCAAGCGGTGCTCCAACAGCGATCAGGGTTGCTGTTTTTGTAGAAAGTCCTGCATTGCAAGAGAAGGCTAGAGAAGCTGGAGCCGACTTAGTTGGCGGGGCTGAGCTTGTTGATCAAGTTGCATCAACAAAAGCATTAGATGCTGATGTTGCCGTTACTACTCCCGACATGATGAAAGAACTAGCAAAAATTGCCCGTGTTTTGGGCCCCCGTGGCCTTATGCCGAATCCGAAGACGGGCACTATCGGTCCTGATCCCGCTGCCATGGTTAAATCTCTGAAGGGCGGAAAAGTGAGTTTCAAAATGGACGATTCTGCTAATATACACGTAGGTGTAGCTAAAGCATCTTGGGAAGAAGAAAAAATAGTTGAGAATTTGAAGGCTGTGATTGATGCAGTGAAACAAGCGCGTCCTGCCACGGCTAAAGGAGAATTTCTACGCTCTGCTACGGTTGCTTCAACAATGGGTGTTGGTATTCCAGTCCAGTTCTAAACGAATCGATTAACGAAAAAACGAGGTCGAACTCGTTTTTTTGTTTTTTAAAGCTGGGTTAGAATACTTCTATGGGAATACTATTAGTTAACGAAGGCCCGGATGGTTCCGGAAAGGAGACGCAGACCAGACTATTGTGTGAATATCTTGAGAATCAGGGATATCATGTGCAAAAGTTCTCCTTCCCAACTTATGGGCAGGATCCTGTGGCGGATCTGATCAAGCACATGCTCCATGAGACAAAAGATGATTGGAACACCAGAGATTGGCGTTCCAAGGCTGTTTTGTATGCATCAAATCGCTTGAAGTTTCTTCCTCTTTTGCAGGAAGCATTGTCAGTAAAAGACAATGTCGTTATCTGCGACCGATTTGTATCCAGTAACCAAGCCCATATGGGGGCGTTAGGAGAAGGGGATGACGAAAGAAGGTTGAGGTATTTATGGGTAGATCAACTGGAGTTTGAAATGATGGAATTACCCCGCCCCGACATCGTATTGCTTCATACGATGCCTAGCAAAATGCGGGAACTATTGTTGCAGAAAAGAGAAAAAGGTAACCCGGACGCCCACGAAGGAAACACAAGCTATCTCGATAAGGTCGAGCAAAGTTACTATGAATTAATGGAGTTGTATCCTGATGTTTGGCGACACGTTCCCGCTGATTTCAACGGGGTGCTACAATCGCCGGAAGAAGTTCACGGGCGCGTCGTCGCAACCCTGCTAAATCATGATAAATGGAAGTTGTTTGCAAAGAACATGGTGAGTGTCCGAGTTTGATACAGGACAATGACAAATAATCCTTTTTCTTTTACGCTACTCGCATGGAATTAGAACCGATTATAGGGCTCGAGGTTCATGTACACCTCAATACGAAATCTAAGCTTTTCTGTGGCTGCGAAAACGTGTCTGAGGCAGAAGAGCCTAACCGTTTCGTTTGCCCTGTCTGTATGGGATTTCCAGGGACTTTGCCGGTACTAAACAAGAAGGCCGTGGAGTCAGCTATTATGGTTGGTCTGGCTTTAAATTGTAAGATTGCTTCCCACACCACGTTCGCCCGTAAAAGCTACTTTTATCCAGACCTCCCTAAGGGATATCAAATATCCCAATACGATGAACCGATCTGTCGTGAGGGCAGTGCAAAAATTTTTTCAGATGGAGAAGAAAAAGTCATTGGGATAACTCGCGCACATTTAGAGGAGGATGCGGCAAAAAATATCCACGATAAGACCGGAACTCTGGTGGACTATACTCGAGGGGGCACTCCTCTTGTTGAGATCGTAACCGAGCCGGATATCAGAACTCCAGAAGACGCGAAGATATTTTTGGAAGCACTTCAGAGGACGATGCGCTACATCGGTGTATCGAATGCTGACATGGAGCATGGTGACATGCGAGTTGATGCAAATGTTTCGTTAAGGGAGAAGGGCGGCGAATACCATCCGAAAACCGAGATTAAAAATTTAAATTCATTTAGGGCTGTGGAGAGAGCACTAGCATATGAGATTGAAAGACAAACGACCCTTTGGTCTGCTGGTAATCCCCCTGAGAACCAGAGTACAAGAGGGTGGGACGATGCAAATCAGATTACGGTTGAACAGCGGATTAAAGAAAATGAGGCAGATTATCGCTATTTTCCCGAACCGGACGTTCCGCCTCTGAGAATTGAAGAGCGGGTAGTGGAAGAAATCAGAAACAGGATGCCCGAATTGCCACAGGAAAAGGAAGAACGGTTTAAACAGCAATTTGCACTACCTCCAGACCAAGTAAGAATTCTTGTAGACGATCGAGAACTTTCTTGTTATGCCGAGAATGTATTTTCAGAAATACTACAGTGGAACAAGAACCGCGGCGATGTCGAAGACAGAGACAGCTACCGTCTTTTTAAGTTGGCAACAAATTATTTAGTTGGCGACATGCGCAACATGCTTTCGCAGGAAAAGGTTAGCTTTTCTAGCACAAAAATAACTGCAGAAAATTTTGCTGAGCTTATTGTTATGTTGCACAGGGGAGAAGTAAACAGGAATGCTGTACCGCAAGTGTTGTTAGAAATGGAAAAGACTGGAGGAGAACCGGATGCTATTATTTCTGAAAAGAATCTCGGCCAAGTTTCTGATGAAGATGAGCTAAAACGTGTTGTGCAAAATGTGCTTATGTCTAACCCCGGTGAAACAGACAAAATTAGGGCAGGCAAATTGCAGGTAATCCAATTCTTGATGGGGAAAGTCATGGCTGAAACAAAGGGTAGGGCAAACCCGAAACGAGTTCAGGAACTCATAAAGGAAGAACTAGGTATTCAGGGTTGATACCAATTCTTTACGATTTCCACCGCATCATCGGGTGAATTTGCCCAAGTGAGGTCAGGTTCCTTTTTTAACCAAGTTGCCTGCCTTTTTGCATAATGTAAATTTGACCTGACAATTTCCTCGGTTGTTTCTTCCAGTCTGGCTTCGCCCCTGAGGAAAGGGAGAAATTCTCTGTAACATATCGTTTGCAATCCCGGAGCTTTTTCTCCGTATTTTTGAACAAGTGTGCGCACTTCCTCGACAAGTCCTGCATTGATCTGGTGTCGAACCCGGGTCTGTACGTTTTGTTTAAGAGTATCTTTATCGATGCGCAAGGCAATCTTTAAAATGGACCATCTTTTCTGCCGATTGTTTGTTGGCGGTTGTTTTGGATGAGATGCAATTTCTAAGGCCCTAATGATTCGACGTGGGTTTTTTAAATCAATTCTTTTCGCTTTTTCTGGATCTTTGTTCTTTAAATCGTCAACCAAATTCTGCAGGGGCACATCTCTCAGCCTATTTCTAAGGTCGAAATCTGGGGGAACCTGCGGTAATTCCATATTGCTGGTAGCTACACGTATATAAAAACCTGTGCCACCGACCATAATAGGGAGCTTATTATTGTTATGGATATTATTTATTACAGTATCGGCGTCATCTCTGAATTGTGCCGCGGAATAAGGCGAATCCGGATTCAGTATATCGATCAGATAGTGCGGGATACCCCTGTAGCTAACAGCCTTTTCTACCCTGGGTTCACATTGACTTCTGTGGACTATTTTATCCGTTCCAATGTCCATGCCAAAATATATTTGCCGTGCGTCTGCAGAAACAACTTCAGCTTCGAAAATTTCCGCCAGTCGTAGTGAGAGCGCCGTTTTTCCTGAAGTTGTCGCTCCCATTATGGCAATCAATGGTAATGTTTGCTTCATTGGGGTTGATTACGCGTGTTGTATAATAATTATATGCAGGTTATCCGTTTTATCTTTACGATATTCTTCGTCATATTGCTCGCGTGGATGGCGTTAGTGTGGGGGATTCCATGGCTTTTGGCAAAGAGTCCCGCGGCCTGTGAACATTGGCACATCAGCACTGGTCTTTGTGGTGCTAGTTCCCGCGACACGCTAAACAATGTCAGTATTTGGGCGCGGAAAAATTTCGGTTTTGGCAAAAGCCAAGATAACCCCGCCACTTTAAAGGACGCCTATGTAGGTCTTGAAGTACTCAATAAGGCAGCACGTGAGAAAGTGGGGAACGATAAGGTTGATTTTGCCCTAAACAAGGTCAACTCGGGCATAGACGGTACTCAGTTGGTTCTTGAACGAGAGGGGTTTGGCGACAAAATCAAAGACATTCCAGAGAACGCTAGGAGGCTTGTCGACCAGGCTCGCGAAGAGCTCGAAAAACTCAGGCAGATTTTCTCTTCCACTCAAAGAAAAGCTGAGGACGTAACAGAAGCCGTTGATAAAACAAAGAAGGCCCTTGATGCTTTGTCGAGTGCTTTGCCTAGTGCTAATCCAGAAAGCCAGAATTAGTTAAGGTAAGGTAATTTTTTTCTCTAGAATATTTGAGCTGATAAGCGCAAGCGCTTCTTCCAACTGTACCGTGCCACCATCTTTGCGTTTTGGAAAGCGAAGCGAAATCGTTTTGTCATTGAGCTCGCGTTCTCCGATTATCATCAATACTGGCGTTTTTAACATCTCATTCTCACGGATTTTTTTACCGATTCCTTCGTTCCTGTCGTCTATTGTAACTCGGACGCCGCTACTGCGTAGGGTTGTGGCAATTTCTTTAGAGTAGGCGACTTGTTTGTCGGTAATTGGGAGAATGGCAACTTGAGCAGGAGCCATCCACAGCGGGAAATTTCCGCTTAAGTGCTCTATTAATATGGACAAGAAACGTTCAATTGAACCCATGATTGCCGCGTGAATCATAACAATCCTTTCATGTTGTCCCTTCTCGTTTGTACAATTGAGATCGAATCTTTCGGGCATATTCATATCAAGTTGGATGGTGGCTACCTGCCATTGCCTTCCTAAAGAATCCTTCGCCATGAAATCCAACTTGGGTCCGTAAAATGCGGCTTCTCCCAGTCCATCAATCCATTCAGTCTTTTTTTCCTTAACTATTTCCGAAAGTATTGTTTCCGCTGCTCTCCAGCGTTTTTCATCTCCCAAATATTTTTCTGGTTGTTCCGGATCGTGAGTAGAAAGTCTAACTTTTAGTTCAAAGCCGAACGTTCCGTAAAATTCGTGGATAATATCCCAGATATTTAACAACTCATTTTTTACCTGATCGAACCTACAAAAAACGTGGGCATCGTCCTGGGTAAGGCTTCTAGCTCGAGACAATCCTGAAAGTTCACCTGATTGTTCGTCTCGGTAACACATGGTTGTGTTGGCATAACGTTGGGGCAGCTCTCGGTAACTCCATGCTTTCCGGGCAAAGATCTGTGTGTGGTGCGGGCAATTCATTGGTTTCATTGCAAACTCATGCCCCTCGCGTGTTGTTATACGGAAAAGTTCGTCTTTAAACTTTTCCCAATGGCCGCTCGTCACGTAAAGGTCCTTCTTTGTTATATGGGGAATTTCTACTTTCTCATATCCGTATTTTTCTCGTAATCCCCAGACATAGTTGTCCAGAACATTACGGATGATCGTGCCGCGAGGAGTCCAAAGGGGAAGGCCGCTACCAACTTTTTCTGAAAAAACAAAAAGGTCTAATTGGGGACCCAATTTTTTGTGATCCCTTTTTTGAGCTTCAGCTAGCATTGCTTCATGGCTCGCTAACTCCTCAGCGCTTTCAAAGCCAAGCCCGTAGACACGAGTTAGCTGCTCATTCTTTTCGTCGCCTTTCCAGTAAGCCCCAGCAAGATGAGTAATTTTGAATGCTTTAACTTCGGAGGACCTACTAACGTGTCCACCACGACATAGATCAACGAATTTACCAACCCGTGAGATACCAACATTTTTTCCGGGCAAATCCTTGATCAGCTCTTTTTTAAAAGGCTGGTCTTTGAAGAACTTAAGGGCTTTTTGTTTACTCCATTCAGTTTGTTCAAAAATCAGGTCTTCTTTCACTAGCTCGCGCATCCGTTGCTCGATTTCTTTTAGGTCACTATCATTTATCGGTTTTGGAAATTGAATGTCGTAATAAAAACCATTTTCAATCACGGGACCAACTCCGAGTTTTGCTTTAGGAAATTTCTCCATTACAGCGGCTGCCAATAGGTGGGCCATAGAATGGCGCATCTTTTCAACCGGCGAGATCTTGTTTTCCTGGGTGTCTTTCTTCATATAGTAAACACTATAACAGGTCGCTCGGAAGCAGCAACTCGCTAAAAAACACTTAACTGTTCTAATAGACTTGTGCGTTGCTGACAGATTGTGTCTCTTCGACAGCGTAACTGTCTGGCCCCAAAAGGTCTTTGATTCGCCCACCCAGAAACGGGGAGAAAGATACAGTGTAGGACGTCTTAACTTTATCTTTATTCCCGTTGTCTCGCTGTATCTCTAGGTAAACCTCAGTCCTTCCTTTGCGTACTTTTTCCAATACGGTTTTTAAGTCCAGAAACGTTCTTTTAGTAGCCTTTGCAGGTACCCTAATAGTAATGCTTCGCGGGGGACGGTCATTTGAGCCGGGACGGTCGGTAAGTGGGGGAGGCGGATTGATTGGGTCATACTCAAGGGCACTGTCCCCAAGTATTTTGACCGCACCATCCTTATCGCTAACTTTTCCATCGATAATTAGGATTTTATCTTCTTGCCATAGATCATTTGTGGATTCAAGAAGTTTCGTAAAAACTAATACTTCGATTCCGCCGGTTCTGTCTTCGATTGTTGCAAAAGCCATGTTTTTCTGACTCCTGGTAAGTATCCTTTGAATCTTGGTTACGATTCCTCCGATCCTGACGTTTTCGTTTGCCATATCGGTCGAGATATTTCCAATTGGGATGGTTGCAGCTATGAGCGTAGGGGAAACATCGGCCAAAGGGTGGCCAGAAACAAATAATCCCAGTAATTCTTTCTCCCAAGCCAACTTCTGCTTTTGATTAGCAGGCTCCACTGTCTTCAGGTTCAAACGAGGTTTAACACCGGCTGACGGCATATTGCCGAATAAATCAGCTTGGTTAGAAGCCAGTTGTTTTCCGATATCGCGGTTGAATCCAAGGAGTACGTCCATGTTTTCGATTATCTGATTACGTTCGCCGCCCAAAGAATCCAGAGCGCCCGCCTTGGCTAAGCTTTCAACTGATTTCTTATTCAAATCCTTTGAGTGGACGCGAGAGAAGAAGTCTTCGATATTTTTAAATACCCCATTTTTCTCCCGTTCCTCAATTATTTTCTCAATAACATTTTCTCCAACGTTTTTTACTGTAAGTAAGCCGAATCTAATCTCGTCTGTCGGTATACTTTCGCCGCCCTTGATTACAATAAAACCCTTTGAGGATGAGTTTACATCTGGAGGAAGAACTGGAATCCCCATACGTTTGCATTCATTGATAATCACAGCAATTTTTTCGTTGTCTCCTGATTCCGCAGTAAGAATCGCGCACATGTATTCAGCAGGGAAGTGTGCTTTCATGTAGGCCGTTTGATAAGCAACGCGTCCGTAACATGCTGCGTGGGCTTTATTGAATCCGTAACCCTGAAACGGTTCAAACAAATTCCAGATGGACTCAGCTTCTTCTTTTGTCATCCCACTATGTGTCTGACAACCTTCAACGAATATCTTGTGCTGCTTTGCCATCTCCTCTGGAATTTTTTTGCCTACGGCTTTTCGGAATTTGTCGACCGTTTCCCAGTTGTAACCAGCCAGTTCTAGCGCCGTGAATAATAAGTCGTCCTGGTAGACCAGAATGCCGTAAGATTTTTGTAAGAATTTCTCCGCTTTGGGGTGGAAATACTTAA
>CAYNDL010000011.1:0-24692 GCA_964396115.1 uncultured Candidatus Saccharibacteria bacterium | reverse complement strand
AGTGCGATTTTTGGAGAGTCTTTTTTGGACCGTGCTTTGGAAATCCAACTGCATGTCCTGAGAAGAAGTCTATTTCCAGAGCCTGATACTCTGGAACTTTCGACAATTTGACCCCTTGAGCTGCGATTCATCCTCGCAATTGAAGGGGAAGCATGACACGCGTTTTCCGAAGCAGGCGCGATGTCGTGCTTTTATTGGAGCCTTGGGAAGCCATCACTAGCTGCTAGTGGCAGTTTATGATGGCTTCCCGAGTCCGCCTGATCAGCGGCGCCTCACGACTGAGCGCTGGTTGGCTAGACCGTCTGGATCGTGCCCTCCGCAAGGAGGAAGCGATTCGGAAGGCTATGGCCGCCAAACGCAAGAAGTCGTGAGCGTTTGATCATCCCAGCCCTGTGACTTTTTCGGAGAAGAAGTCACGTCCTGCAACGGATTGCAGGATAGGGATTCTAACACACTGGAGCGCAGTGCCAGTGTCAATGAAAGGGCAAAAACTGCGACGGCATTACAAGGGAATGGTTCACCATGAACGGTAATGCCATCCCTCTTTCGCGACATGGGTCTTATGATTCATGCCGCGATAGAGGGGTAAATCCCTGTGGTGTTAGGCATCCAAACGTATGCCTCGCGTCACGCAGTTAGGAGGCAGTAGCCTCATCCCGGCGTCCATTTTGACTGTAGCTTCCCGAACAGTCTGGACGTTGAGAAAGGGAGAACTGCAAAAGCATCGATTCCGGGTCGATGTGAAAGACTGTGACTGCAAAAAGATGCCGCCGGTTCCAACCCGTCGGCCCGAGCAGCACAGCCACTCTGCTGTTGGAGCGGAGAGTCCAGGTCTATCAAACATGGGAAGGGCCTGCACAACGTTTACTTTAAAGCCGTGACAAAGTCACGGTGCAACCCAACCTAGCCTTACGCAAGTTGGGTTCTCCTCCTTCGCGGGAATTTCTCTCCAAGTTCTCGCGGAGGAGGAGAACTAACAAACAAACAAAAAAAGGAGATACGACGATGGCTACCGCCACCACCACCCGTGTTCGTCTCAACACCGGCCGCTTTGGGACCGTGAAGAACCTCTTCTCGGGAAACGGCAACGGCGTCCAGTCGACCATTCAGGTCGGCGACAAGGATGTCCAGACCGCCCTGCGAGAGGCTCGCAAGGCCGCCTTCCAAAAGAAGGCTGTGCAGGGGCGGGTCCTGATGCTCGAGGCGACCGTCGCCATCGGACAAAAGGACTTGGCTTCGGCACTCAAGGCGATGTGGAAGGACCGCTACGCCTGCGCCTGCTACCTCACCCAAGAGGCCTGCAAGCGCGAGCGCCGGTTCATTCCGGTCGCCGCCGGCTTCCATGAGCTCGAACTCATGGAAGACTTCCTCACGGAGAAGATCCGCGAGGCGGGCAATGAAGTGCCCAAGAAGCCGGCCAACAACCGGAACAACAGCAACGGACGCTACAAGTAGTGTCCTTGCAGTCCCAGCCGCGAATTCTCCTTTGGGAGTGGGACTTAAATAATCCGCAAGGTTTGATGTAGATCCTGCGGCAATAACGTGGCAAAAACATCCGCCCGGCTGAAAAGTTGGGCTTCCTTCTCTCCTCATTTTAAAAAATGGTGATGAGAGAAGGGGAAGGTATAAAAAAACAAAAAGCAAGTTCGCGAGTAGAAAACAATCCGGGGTTCGAAGGTTCCTCGATAGGCAGACTTCGTGTCAGGATGCGCTGATCGGAATGGAAAGGGTGGCACCTTTTTATCCGATTGGAACCTGACCTTGGTTCTGTCAAAACCTCCCGTGGTGCCAAACGCGGGCGTTGTAAAGAGGCACTATGTTAGGGAAATACAAAACGTGTAGGAGTGAGTAACCAATCTCACCTTCGATTTGTGTCGCGTCTATCTCCTGACAGGTGATGGTTCGCGAGAATCGATACACGTGGAGTTCCCAAGCCTCTCTCTTCTTCTGTTGCTTTTTAGGCGATAGAAGAAGGGGGAGACAAACAAACCGAAACAGGAGAATTTCAAATGGCTTGCTACTGCTGCGAGAATGTTCGGCATCGAGGGCGGTTGGTTCGGGTTACTTTCCGTTACGGCTCTTTCCAGAGCGCGGTGGTGATCAAGGGCAAGCCGTTGCCGGGGGCTGGTCTTTGCTGGGACTACGAGGACTGCTGGAAATCTCCACAAGTTCGTCGTATTACTTGCAAGATCATGCACATCCTGCGACGGCAAGGTCTGGTGAACCGCCGCGACGGATTGACCGCATGCCGAACCTGCACCATTTAAGGTGCGGAGCACGGGGAAAGCTTGGCGTCAGAATTTCCCCCTGAGTCTGCAGGTTTTTCTTGCACTGGCGATCCGAAATCAAGGCGAAACTCAAAACAAGGAGATCATCATGCGTTGGATTCGTTTTTTCTTCGGTACGCCGCGGCGTTTTGTGGTCTCGGCTGTGGCGATCGTCATCTTGATGGCGGTCGTCCATTTTCAGCCGGGGCTGCTTCTCAAGCTGACGGACCGAGTTGTTGCTGAATCATGGCCTGTGATCCAGGCCATACTCGTGCTGCTGATCGTTCTCGGTGGTCTTCGGATCATCGTTTTCGGCAGAGGAGGAGGTCGGCGACACTAGTTCTTTGGCTGTAACCTTAACCCTTTGAGGAGAAGCGTTACGGCTTCTCGTCTTTCGCGGTTGCTAGGCATAGCAATAAGCAGCCGCGAGAGAGGAGGATCTTTTTTTGGGGACGACAGGTGTCGACGAATAGCCCAGTGATTGTCTAAAGCGTGGAAGCTTAACCAGAATAACTGCCCAAGTTGATCTCTGGTGACATTCAGCAACTATTTCGGACCCCGGTTCGATTCCGGGCGTCTCCATTTTGGATGGTGGGGTCAAATAACACGTCTTTCTGAAAGGGTGAGTCATGAACTACGACATCGAACGAAACGGACTACACTTTGCTCTGACTGCTGACGGTTACATCTGCAAGGAACTCAAGTCACTGCCTGAACTCTTCGCGCAGAAGTGGGGTGAGCAGGAGGTTCGCGGCGCGATCAAGGAGCGAATTCTCGCGATCCGCAGCGCTCACGCGAAGCGGTACCTGACGCAAGAAGAGCGGGACAGCGTTTCGGAAGAAGAAAGGATCCGCTTGGGCGGAGAAATCTTCGACGAAATCGTTCCGGCGATTCGCCTCGGAGTAGCCACAAAGAAGATGACGCTCATGGATGAGTTTCTCTTCTGGCTCGGCTACTGGTGGTACTACCACCCTCAGCTCCGCGTCAGCCTCACGAGCATCAGTGATCGGTCGCGTGAACGGATCTACACTAGCGTCTCTGCTTGGGTGGAAAAGTTCTTGCTTCCGCTTCTGCCTGAACCCGTTCAGTGCCTGATAAAGGAGCGCGGCTACCAGCCGTCGAACGTAGCGGTTGGTTACGGCCATTTCGCCATCCTGTTTACAGACAGGAAAGACGGACCGCGTGACAGGCGGCGCATCATCGTCACGGACAGGCAACTGTTCGAACTGCACGATGTGGCCGGTTATTTCTACCTGGACATCCAGGAAAACGGCAAACCGGTCGCCCGGTGCTGCTGCCCGCGAGGAGGCGAGCGAGCCTTCTTCGACGGCGTGCGTCTCATGGCGCACGAACAGTTCGAGACCTGTGCGCCGAAAACCGTCATCGTCGACGGCGGCTACAAGGTCAACAGCACGCGCTGCACGATCGTCAACGGGATGCTGTTCCCGCTGATTGACGTGGATGACGCGGTGGCCCAAACGACAGGCGCTTTCTTCGGAATGGTCGATTTCAGCAACAAGGAAGCTGTCGAATCTTACGAAATGTCCGAGCGATCGGGCGGGCGCATGTGCGTTCGGAACGGCAAGGTCTTCATGGATGGTAAGGAGATCAAGCCGATCGGGTTTTTTGAACCCAGCAAGCTGTCCTTGCAGTCGAGCGGTTTTACGCTCTACGACTGGTCCGAGTACCAGGAACTGCCGAACTTCATCTACCAGCACGTTCTGGTGGTGGACGACAAACAGATCTGGATCGACCAAGTGCAAGAAGCACTTGCCGGTCAGATCGAGCGAGTCGAAGCGTTTTGCACGACGGATAAGCACGCGGCTTTGGCCAAGGTTCTGGAATTGAAGCCACAAGCTTTGCTTCTGGACGTGCACCTGACGCAAGACGAACAGTTCGACGGACTCTGGATCGCTAACCAGTTGGCGAAGCAGAAGTTCTCGGGGCTAGTACTCCTGTGTTCTAGCTACCGAGACGAGGCCTTGCGTGCCATGCGCGCCCTCGTGTGCGGCAACAATGTTGCCGCCCCCGGCAAAAACCTTGAACGAATCAAGGCGATGCTTATGGGGAAGAAGTAGTTCTTTCAACCCTCGCGGTTTCCGCGAGGGTTTTTCATTTATTAAAAAACCGCAGGGTCACTGCGGTGCGAAGGAAAGTACTTCTGACAGCACCTCTTCTAGGACGTCTTCGTCGTAAGAAAGCACTGGAAGAATTTGCTGGTGCCTGTCCCAAAGGTTTCCAGTTTTGGCTTTCGGCAGGCGTTCACCGGGAAACCCTCGGTCAAACTCGTCAACAAAAGTTTTTCCAGGAGGAGGAGCTTCGCCGGTGTACTCGATTGCTTTGGCGATTTGTTCTTCGCTTGCTCTCCATCCTGCTGCTAACTTTCGAAAGTGCGGGTGAACGAATACTTTTTCACCCGGGCGACGTCTCCGTCTTTCGCGCTTGTGTTCCGAACCCCTTCCTTGTTTCGGAGCCGACTCCGCATCCTTTGCTTTTGGCAAAACAATATGGGCATAGGCATCCAAGACAATTGTCCACAAAAGCTTCGAAAGAACAGGTGGCCACGAGTCTTTCCTGAACCCCAGAATTTCCCCCTCTTCCGTGATCGTGGCAGTTGTTACATCTTTTTCACCCAAACAATCCCAGAAGAACATGACATGGATTTTCGGGTAACGACAGAAGCTACTTGAACTATCAGGTGGGTCTTCTCTGACAAAAGAAAAAGAATGGAGACTGGCGGATTCGAAAGCAGGGATGTTGATCTCCACCTTGTCGTTGCCTCCTGTCAGGACAAGGTGAGGTTCGTGGTTGCTGGCAATCAGTTCCCAACGTGTGGAGAGAAAGTCTTCGTAAGCTGAGATCGGAATACTGTTGAATCTCTCTAGTTGTTTACCTAGTGTCCTGCTCTCCCTGTTTCTGTTTTCGATCTCCGAGCGAAAGACCTTTGAGAGAATCTCATGATCGGAGTCAAGGCAGGGAAAGGGCAACAGATTCGAGCCCTGGCGTACGACCTCAGTTGAGATACTGGTGAGCACAATATTCAGGTGGTCAAGCGAGAATTGGGATTGAGGTAACGGTGAGAGCATGTAGCCAAACTGAAAGCTCTCCAGAAAAAGTAGGCGCAGTAAACGTTCACTTTCCTCATCCCCCCGGCGTACTCCTGAAACCAGTTGGTGTACAAAGGCGTAGCTATTACGATACAGCTCCGGCCTTTGGGGAATCACGTTGATGAACTCCAGTGCCGCCCCCAAGAAACATAGTGCTGCGAAATGGTGAGGTGTCTCCTCTTTCTCTCCTGCGAGTTGATTGCGCAGGTGGAAAAAAGTGGCGCGCAAAAGCAGTTTGGCGAACTTCTTTGCGCCATCCAAGGATTCACCTGCAGATTGCACGATGCGGGGAAGTGCTGTCGCACGAACCGGTTTATGACCGGGGGCGACGTATATTTCTTTCAAAATCAAAGCGCGGAAGGCTGGAGCGGTAGTGTGCTGCAAAGCGCATTTGCCGAACTGTTCGAGAAGGTCACGCGACTTCCCGGGTTTGGTCATTCCCGGTTTTCGTTTTGTCCGGCTTATGTTCGCTTCATGAAGTCGGAGAAACCGCAGCATGCTGTCGGCGCTGATAAAAACATCGGTACTGATTTTGGGCACGATTAAAACTCCGATACTGAGGTTTGTTATCGAAAGTACAATTGTTTTCTTTATCTTAAAATATATGTTTTGTCAAGGTGACAATCCTTGAAATACTGAATTAAAAGTGGTATAATATCATCACTTGGGGGATCTGTTCCTTGAGTTGTTTTTTGCCTTCGGCAAGGAGGAAGAGGATGTCTGAAGGAATTGGGACGACTGCCACACTGGAGGAGTTGGCCGCTCTACACCCGCGGCAACAACGAACCCACGATTTAATTCCCGTGGGGATCAATCCCGAGGAGACACCTTACTCGTACCTTTGCCTGCAGCGTACCCTGCGGCAATCCGTCGAGGAGATGCACCTGGCGCCTCATCCCGAGCGTCCGTCCACAACCCCCTGAACCGTCCTATGCGGGCCCCCTATGGACCCGCTTTCTTATTTAGCGATGGAGCGAAACGCTTCAATGTAGTGCGAAGCGATTTTTTCCCAGGAGAAATTATCCAGAACAAATTTTCTAATTTCTTCTTTTTGTCCATATTTTTTATCTTGATGCGATAAGATCGCATAAACAAACGAATCACTGTTTCCTGTCTCAGCACGCCATCCATTTTTTCCTTCAAGAACAGCGTCGGTGATACCTTCAATATTTGAAGCAATTACCGGAGTTCCACAGCTCGAGGCTTCTAGTGCCACAATTCCGAAACCTTCGGCATCACCGGGTATCGGCAGGTTAGGCATAATAAATAAATCAGCCGCATTGTAGAGCTTCTTTAATAGTTCGTTTGAGACGGCGCCTACTGTAAGGACCCTGTTTTCTAGAGATAGTTTAGTACACAGTTCTCTGATTTCATCATGCTCAGGACCTTCTCCTGCAACAATATATACAAAATTTTCTGGCAGTTTTGGCATTACGTTTTCTACAAACCAGCCTACACCTTTTCTTTTAACTAGCCTGCAAACGGTTAACAATACCTTTTTGTTCGTCAGGTCAGTGTTTGGAAGAAGGCATCTTTTGTCTACATGATCTTTGTAAAATTCGTCATTAATGCCCGGTGTTATCATTGCAGTCCTAATTCCTGGATATTTTTTTTGGACCAAGTTTTCTACGTATTTGCTAATGCAAATATGGAGGTCAGCGGTCCGGAAAAACATTTTTAAATAAACCTGATAGAGAAATGAATCAAAAAGGATATCCAAGCCGTGAACCTCCATGACCACCGGTTTTTTTGAAAGAGTTTTTATTATCCAGCCAAGCTTAGACAGGATAGGATCCCCAATGTGAATAACATCGTATCTTCTTGCTTCCAAAATTGATTGACAAAATGCCGAGATGAAAAAAAATGGCAAGAATTTCTTGCCGCGGGTATTGGCAATTACTTTTGTTTTTACAATTTTTGAGACAGATGTTGTTAAATTAAAACTCAATGTTTCCATTCCACCCTTTATTGGCGGATAGGATCTGGTGATAAACAGGACCGAAGGTCCTGGTTGGCCTATGGCATCTTTCATTTCTTATCGAAAGATGATCTGCGGGCGTGATATAAAAGTTCTTCTAAAAGCATCCGTTGTCGGCGCAACATGTCGGCTAACAGAGCGATGGCCATGAGAAAGGTTCCCACCAGGATGAGTACTGCTGACAAGGTTACCAACGAGCGGTAGGGGAAAGTTTGGCCTGTCCTGAGCCAATGGGCAAACACGAAAAAGCCAACCAGTATTCCTGAGCCACCACATAAAGTGGCCAGTGTCCCGAATACTTGAAACGGACTCGAATCACGTAGAGTACGGAAGAAAATTGCGAGCCAACGTACTCCATACACAAAGACATTACTCGCAACACGTGATTTGCCTATCGCTCGCTCCCCGCGGACTTCCAAAGCTATTTCGTTAACCCGCATGCCCTTCATTACGGCATCAAGAATTACTTCATGGGTATAGGTAAAATTCCCGAAGAGTGTTAGACGTAAGACAGCTTCGCGACTGTAGGCACGGAAACCACAAGAAACGTCAGTAAATCTTGAGTTGACAGCCCGGTTAACTATGAAACGGACAATTTTGTTCCCAAATTTTTTGATCAGTGGCATCTTGGGATATTTTTTAGGATCGGAAAAACGGGTGCACGTCACGATATCGGCTTGGTTGTTGATGACTGGTCCCACCAAAGCGGGGATGTCTTTCGGATTAAATTGCCCGTCACCGTCCATGAATACTATGTAGTCAGCCTGGCGCATGAGGGCTTCGTTGATCCCAGTGCGGAAGGCGGCGCCCACACCGCGGTTCGTATTATGGGAAACGACGTAGGCCCCGGCAGCCCGCGCCTTATTGACAGTCTCATCTGTAGATCCATCGTCTACAACGATCACTTCCCGGTCCTGGACAGGAAGATCTAGAGGAATAGCGCGAATAACTTGCTCAATGGTAGCGGCCTCATTAAGTGCCGGAATTACTATAGATAACTTCTTTGGCGTATTCATAATTAAGGTAAAACTATAATAAAATATTAATAATATGTCAAGATAAGATTTCCTTCGTATTATTGAATTTTTCAGTCAATTTCTGGGAAGCAAACTGGGAGAATAGGTAGAGCGCCGCGACAATAACTATTGTCCCCGCCAACCTTTCTTCTTGAATATAAAGAAAGATGCGAAAGACGGTATGGAAGATGATGGCACTTATTAAACCTAAATAAACAGAGGGTGAGCTCAACAGCTTCAAAAAAGAGACCTGGGCATCATCTTTTACGCCAACCATTTTTGTTTTGCCAAGAGCTAAACCAACCAGCCCTGAGCTTGTTGCAAGCATTAGAGAAATAAAAACACTATTAAAGACAAATTGTTGGATATTTAATGATGGTTGGGCGGTGAACCGATAGAGTGAAAATATGTTTTCTGCAAAGACAGCACCAAGTGCGATAGTCGAAACGTAAACAATTCCATCAACTGCTTGGGAAAAATTTCTATTGGGCAAAATAAGTTTTTGAGCGAACCACAGCTTTGTGATTTCGTGGATAAGGGCTATTAGGACAGAAACAATAACAAGAAACAATAAGCTGTCACTCGAACTGAGTGAACCGAACGGGGGAAAACCCAGTGTTACGGCGACTACTTCCACGGCTGTCCCGAGCATAAAAATCACTAATGCAATTATTAGTCCCGAGAGAAAAAGCTTAGAAATGGTTTTTATGGGTTCTGGTTCTTTTCTGTCCCACCAACCGATTATTAGAAGCCACAAAAAAACGGGGATAACGGCTATGAGGAATGAGGTGACGAACATGTTTTTATTCTACACGTTGTTTCTTGCCTTTGTCTCATTTGTTGTTGATGCTATAATTCTTGTTGAATGAAATTTTCGCAGGGGAATATAATTGTTTGTCTTCTTTTGGTGTCTGCAATAGCGGCGTTTTTCTGTATGCCAGCTGTGTCTCTTGCGGCTTCAGTAATTACCGTTCAACAAGTCGCAAGTGAGTTTGAGAAAGTATTTGGCAAAAAACCAACCACACAAGAACTCGACTATTGGAAATCTCGACGCGATGACAAAAAGACAATTGAAGCATTGAGAGGTGCAATGGCATCGGCAAAAGCAAAAAAACAAACTACTGGTACGACGGCTACTTCGTCGGGAAATGCTATTGCAAAGGATGTGCCAATTGCTTTTAAGCAAGTCTTCGGGCGTTTACCTAATAAGACGGAGAAAGTCTGGTGGAGTGACAGGGCAACGTGCGGGAACTTTAAGAAATACAGCGACATGCTCGTTTCAATGAAGTTCCATAAATCACAAAAGGTTACGATGGGGACCGGCGGAAAAGCACAATTTTGTGCGCCAAAAAGTACTTCGGGTTCCCTTAAACTCAATTCGGGGTTGGCACTGGGATCAAACAAAAGTGGTCCTGTTGTTAAGATAGGGATATGGGTAACAAAGCAGGCAATACAAATTTCTTCATCAGGGAAATTTACTTTGCAGCATCCAGATGTAAAAAAGACGTTCAATGATGGGGAAGTGGTTAAGGTCTCATTGAGCGGCGATAAATATGTCGTGACCGGACCGAATAACTTTAAGAAGACCTTAGAGGGTCCGGTTAAATTTGTACCGGGGAGCGGAGCAATCATGGAGATTGTGAATTATTCAGACAAAGGTGCTTCTGGTACCAACTACAATAAGTTCAGAGGAAACATAATAGTCAACAAGGACAGTGCTGGCAGGGGAATCTGGGCAATAAATGAATTGCACGCGGAAGATTATGTACGTGGGCTTGGGGAAACGTCAGATAACGCTCCGACAGAGTTTCAAAAAGCCTTAGCCGTTGCGGCGAGGACGTATGTTCTCAATCATCACGTACTTGGCGGAAGGCAGCCCCAAAATGGCTTTGATATCACCAATACTCCGAACGACCAATGGTACAGGGGTTACAATTATGAAAAAATTGTTCCCGAGTTTGCGAATTCTGTCCGCAATACTGTTGGCCAGGTGCTTACTTATTCCGGAAAGCTAATTGCATCGTTATATTTTTCGGGGAGCGATGGGCGTACGCGTAGTGCCAAAGAGGTTTGGAACTCTTCAAAATTCCCATACCTACAAGGCAAGCCTGATCCATATGGCGGGAAAACACTCCGAGGGCATGGCGTTGGTTTGAGTGGAGATGGCGCCGTAAATTATGCCAGGAAAGAAAATTGGGACTATAAAAAAATTCTGAATTATTACTACACCAATATTAAGTTGGAACGAGGATATTAATAGAAAAAAATAAGGAACATCTTGGTTTTTCCTGCCAAATATGTTCTTATTATAAGGAAATAAAATGTTGCGACTGCAGAACCGCCGTGTCCTCTTATTTACAGAGGAATACCCGCCGGAAATCGGGGGGATACAAAGCTATCTTTCACAACTCTGGGAGAAACTCCCTTCGAATTTTTCGTTTGTTGTAGCTAAACAGCAAAAAGAAGATGGGGAATGGGATCGTGAGCAGAAATATAAAATAGTGCGAACAAAAACACGCGGGTTAACCTTTCCGCGTTGGAGGCCTGCCTATATTGCGTTAACAAAAGCAATCAAAAGTTTCCAGCCGGAAGTGTTAGTGTGCGGCAAGGCATTGTTCGAGGGGCGAGCGGCACTCAAAGCTAAACGAAAATTTGGGATACCCTACGTCGTGATTACGCACGCGATGGAAATAAATACATGGCTTAATAATTGGAAAACGAAGAGGGATTTACTTGCGGTTTTAAACAATGCGGAACGAATATTGGTTGTTAACCAAAAAATTAAGGAACTTCTCTTGGGGGTTGGTATTCCTGAAAAAAAATTTGTGAAAATGTATCCAGGCGTCGACGATTTTTTTGCTGAAGGATCGGTAGCGGTTAAAAAGTCCAATGGCAAGACGATAATTACTGTGTGTCGTTTGGTTTCAAGGAAAGGCATAGATATTGTCATAAGATCTCTTCCTCAGGTGTTAAAGAATGTGCCAGACCTTTCATACGTGATTGCTGGTGACGGGCCGGAGTTGGAAAATTTAAAGAGAATTGCTCGGGAAGTCGGAGTAGAAAATATTGTTCGGTTTGTGGGAAAAGTTTCACGAGAGAAAATGCGGGAACTATTGCATAGCGCAGACCTCTTTGTAATGGTGCCCAAAAATCAGCAAGGGAATATGGAGGGTTTCGGAATAGTTTATCTAGAAGCTGCGGCGGCCGGTCTTTGTTCGGTAGGCAGCAATTCAGGGGGAGTCCCGGAGGCGGTATTGGATAAGGAAACAGGATTGCTGGCAAAAGAGGGCGACACTGAAGATACTGCCAGTAAAATATCGACTTTGCTGCTTGACCCTGAATTACGCAACCAATTGGCCCAAAAAGCTCATGAGCGCGCGATTAGAGAATTTGTTTGGTCGAAAAGAGCCCAGCTTTTCAGGGGAGTTGTTGAATCAGTTGTTTTGGAAAAAGAAAATAAATGAGTTCCATAAGAAAAATCCAATCGTTCGGCATAGCAACGAAGGCTGTAACTCTTGTGCTTGGTGTTGCTCAAACAGTGATAATTTTGAGAATATTATCTCCCACCCAATACGGGCTCATCGGAATAGTCACTGCATTAGCTAGTCTTGTGGGCGTAAGTCAAAATGTCGGCGTCGTCGATGCCACAATCAGGGAGATCGCCATAACGGACGACAAGCGGAGAAGAGCCCACATTTTTTGGGTGTCATTATGGTTCAGAATGATTTTTACTTTGCCCATTTCATTGGCTCTAATATTTTTTGCTCCTCTGATTAGCAATAATTTTTACAAGATTCCTGAGCTTACGAACTACATATATATAATGAGTTTTGTTTTGGTGTTACAGGGAATTCAGGGTGTGCTTGGTGGAATATATACCGGCTTGCGAGCTTTCAAGCTGCTTTATTTGTTCCAGATACTAACGTCAGTCATAAATGTATTTGTTTTTGCTTTAATGTGTTTGCGTTTTGGAGTGAACGGCTTCTTTGCCGCTATGGTCACTACAACAAGTATTTTCATTTTGCTCCTAGCTTTCTTCTTGAGGAGCACATTAGGGAGTCTGTCTTATCCTACCCGGTCGGAGTTTCGTTTTGTCTGGAAGGATATTTTTCATACTGGTTTTTGGACGTATCTTGCCCGAATTTTTTCCGTCGCTTGGCAACAAGCACCAATGCTGCTTCTGGGAAAACTAGCCACCCCTGAAATCGTTGGGTTATACAATGTTGCATTAAGTTTTGCGACTAAACTTACTGTTTTGGCGGCAGCCATAAGTGAAGTGAATTTGTCTTTCCTGAGCCACGCGTTCGGGAGAAGTCTTGTCGAATTTCGCACTATGGCAAGAAAGACCTTGAATGAAGTTGGTGCCGTCTTGTCTCTTGGTGCAAGTTTTATGGCCCTTTTCGCCGACTATATATTGCGCATCTTCGCAGGGGAACAATATTTACCGGCATTGCAGGTTGCTGTTTTGGTAGTCTGGGCTTATGCAAGCTTCTCGTTTCTTGAAATTGGTAGTAACACGGTTTTTGTGCCGGCAAAAAAATCCCAGTTGCGTGCCCTTTGTTTTGCCTCTCTCGTGTCGGCTTCATTTTTCGCTATCATTTTTGTAAAAATAAGCCCCTTAGAAGCTACTGGATGGGGTATTCTAGCTGGCGGCATCATTGCTCTTGCTGTGGGAGAGGTTACTGCACGAAAGTTTGCTGACATTGGCTTCTTGAGCCGCGACCTCCTGGTTGTTCTTTTGTGTTCTTTTGCTTCACTTGTAACTGCCTTGATTTACCCCGGGCTAATTGTTCGCGTGGTAGTATTTGTTTTGACATCTATGGTTATTTTTGCGAAGGTTTTGCTGCCAACATTGAGAAAGAATAAACGACCTATTCAGGGATGAAAGATGTAATTGTTTTTGCCGGCGCTTTGTATGACAGTCCGTTGTGGACAAACCGTCAGCATGTTTCAACACGACTCGCCGCGCTAGGCTGGCGCGTAATTTATGTAGAGCCGAGGTTATTTTTACCGCGAATGATGTTGGGAAAGTTTATTGGCACAAGGGGCAGATTCTCATGGTTTTCGCGTATATTCTTACCCTGGAAACCACAGAATAATTTATTCGTGGTATCTCAAGTCAACCTGCTTCCTGGTTCACGTGAAAAAAAGTGGATTTCCAATATAAACCATTTTATAAACAGGTGCATCGTAAAAACGCACGCATATCTAAGGGGATTCCAGGACCCTGCTATTCTTATCTACGATACAGAAGCCGCGCAGTTTCTTGATGATTTTCCCGGTTCTAGGGTTATTTACGACTGTGTTGATGATCATAAGGTACAAGCAGGAGTAAACCGCAACTCGCAACGCGTGGAAGAGGAAGAAATAAAGATTGCGGAACGAGCTGCCGCGATAAGCGTAACTACTGAACCACTGTTTGAGAGGTTTAAAACGGTGAATGCCAATGTTGTTTTAAATTCTAATGCCACTGACATTGAACGTTTTGCAGTATTTAATGGTAGCGAACCATCTGACTTGGCAAGTATACCTAGACCAAGAGTTGGGACTGTCGGTGCACTTGATGACTACAAAATAGACTCAGAAATCTTGGCTGTTGCGGCACAGAAGCATCCCGAATGGAACTTTGTCTTGGTTGGCCCTGTTAATTTTGCCGGATTAAGCGATCAAGATTCAGGAATAAAAGGATTGACGAAATATAAAAATATTCATTTTCTTGGCCATAAAAAATATGAAGATGTTCCTGCATATGTCCATGGTTTTGATGTTGCGATTATTCCGTACAAAAAGAGTACCTACAACGACTCATCGTTCCCCCTCAAATTTTGGGAATTTGTAGCTAGCGGAAAAATGGTGGTGGCAACAAATTTGCCTGCTCTGGCTTCGTTTCATGGCATGGTGCAAATAGCATCAAGCAAAGAAGACTTTATTTCCGAGATAGAAGATGCTCTTCTTGGTCAAAAAAAGGCACTTGGTAATAATTATCTTGAAGAGGCCAGAAAACATGACTGGTCCCAAAGGGTGCGTATTCTCGAGGGGCTTCTGCTTTAAACAGCTTTTATAAAGGTGAGGCTTGGGCTATATTAAAAGAGTGCATATAGCGCTTGATGCTTCTGATTTAATAGGGCATAAGATCGACGGTACGACAGTGTACGTGCGGGAACTTTTGCCACGCTTGGCTCGGCTGCTTATCAGAAGGGGTCATATGGTGACTGTATTTTCGCCGCTTAAAATAGATAATTGCGATTTTGGGGGAGCAAATACTTATGTTGCGAAAGGCCGTCGTTTTTGGACGCAGACCGTTTTATCCCGGGCTCTTTTTCGTGTTAAACCTGATCTGCTTTTTTTGCCCATTCAAACGGTGCCGTTATATCGGCCTGCCGAGCTTAAGGTTGTTGCTACGGTCCATGACTTGGATTTTTTTGATTACCCCCAGATGTATGATGCAGGAAACCTTTTTTTGTTAAGGTGGTTTACGAGAGTTGTTGCGCGGAACGCAACAAGAATTATTGCAGTTTCAGCGAACACAAAAGCTGACATCGTAAAACATTACGGCAGGGAAGCTGCGGATATTGATGTTGTCCACCATGGGTATGATAGGAAAATGTTTAGACCACCGGTTTCTGAAGAAGAACGACAAGGGGCGTCTGAGAACTTACAAAGAAAATACGGCGTTTCCGGCGGCTATATTTTCTTTGTTGGTGCTCTGCAACCCCGTAAAAACATTATCGGTTTAATTTCAGCATTTGAAACACTGAAGAAAAACAATCGACCCGAGCATTTAGTAATTGTTAGCGGTAATGCATGGAAAGAAGAAAAGATAATCAATAGGATAAAATCATCGGCATTCAGCGAACATATTCATCTCATTAGAAATGTTTCTTCTCGTGACCTCACTGATTTTTATTGGTGTGCAAAAGTTTTTGTTTTGCCGAGTTTCGCTGAAGGTTTCGGGTTGCCAGTAATTGAAGCGATGGCGAGTGGTACGCCCGTTGTTACCTCCAATGGATCTGCGCTGGCTGGAGTGGCAAAAGGTGCCGCAAGGTTGATCGATCCAAACGAGACTAAGGACATTGCCGCCGGGATACTAGATTTACTTACAAACGCTTCTTTAAGGGAAAAGCTGAGGGGGAGTGGCATGAAAGTTGCCTCCGACTTTTCCTGGGACAAATGTGCAGAGGAGACAGCCTCTGTTATTGAAAAAGTGTTAACAAAGGATTAAACTTTCGTCCCATGGATGCATCAGTGGTAATTGTAAATTGGAACACGGGAAATCTGTTGAGGCGTTGTCTGGATGCTTTGCCTCAGTCATTTTCTTGCAATGAATCTTATGAAGTCTTGGTCATAGACAACAATTCATCTGACCAGAGCATCGGTATTGCTGAAGGAAGTGTGCAAAAGTTCCAGTCTTTCTTGATGAAAAAGAATTTAGGATTCGCAAAAGCGAACAATATTGGCATCAGGCAGGCTACGGGCGACTATGTGATTCTTCTGAATCCCGATACCGAACCACTTCCCGGCAGCATGACCAAACTTATTCAAATTGCCGGAAAGCAAGAGAATATAGCTGCCGTGGGTCCGCGTCTCCTAAACACCGATCTCTCGCTCCAACCTTCTTGCAGGAGGTTCCCCTCACCCTTGCTTCTTGCCATCATGTTCTTGAAGATTCATCACTTATTTCCCCACCTGCGCAGTTATGAGAATTATCTGATGAAAGATTTTTCATACGACAAGGAATCTTTCGTCGATCAGATTATGGGAGCATGTATGGTCATTCCAAAGACAGCGATGGAAAAAATTGGTTTGCTAGACGAGGACTACTGGATTTGGTTTGAAGAGGTTGATTGGTGTCGCAGGGCTGCTAAGGCGGGTTGGCTGGTGCTTTTTTCTCCCGAAGCACAAGTTGTTCATCACGGTGGCGTCTCCTTTAAAAAAGCATATGTCCCTATTCGCAAAGAGTGGCGTTTCATAAGGTCGGCTTTAACTTATACTAGAAAACACAAAGGATGGGTCGCGTGGTCGTGTTTGGTCTCCACTGTGCCTGTCGCCTTATTAATTGATTCTTTTTCTTTGGCTTTATGGCTAAAAAAAACACGTACGGCGAAGGCGTAAATGGACCTGTGCCACTTTTGGCTCTAGGAATTGGAATCATCTCTCTATTCCTAGGACTATTCTTTACTGCTCAAGCCGCACTACTTCTTTTGCTTGGTGCGTGGCTCGCTGCCGCTTCTTGGCGATACCCAAAGCAAGCTTTTTTAGGTTTAATATTTTTTGCACCCTTATTGCCAATCTTGAAAGCAACGCAGGTTTTGAGCGCAGTCACACCATTAAAAGACTTTGTGATTCTTGTATTGTTTGTTCGAGTGGTGGCACTTCCCATTTTCTGGAAGAAGGATAAGTATCGCAGGAATGATATTATTTTACCCGTTATTTTTTTATTAGCGGTTACTTTTATCGCGTTAATACGGTCTGATAATTACATTGTTGGAATCTTGCGTTTACGGGACATAGTTCTCTATATGCCCTTGCTCTGGATTGCGAGGTATATTGTTTCATCACACCGGGATTTTAGTTTGTTTTTAAAAACTTTATTCACTAGTCTTGCCGCTGTTCTTCTGCTTGCCCTAACACAATTTATTTTATTTGCGGACGGAATGGTTCTTAGGTTTGATCCTTCGAATAATGTCTGGATACCCCGAGCCTCCAGTACGCTTGCTCACCCAAATATTCTTGGAAGCTTCTTGTTATGCGTACTGCCCTTTGCCGTAGTTTATGCATGGAATAATTTTTCTTTCTCTTGGCGTTATAAGTTGTTAGGATTGCTGGCTCTTGCTGGTTCTTTGGGTGTCTATTTTACTTATTCGCGTGGTAGCTGGCTTTCATATGCTGCGGCACTTGTCTCAATAGCCTTTATCTATGCCTTAAAGAACCGCAGGTTTTCATCTGCTAAAGTTGCGGCTGTCGTGGTCGTAGTCGCTTTAATCCTTCTTGCTGTTCCACGGACAAGAACGCTTCTTAGGACTGTCATTGATCCCAACTATGCAAGCAACTGGGAGAGGATAAAGATCCTATCGGACTTAGTAATTGAAACCAACAATACAGAGGCCTTGGTTGGTGGAGGACTTGGGGATATCATGGAGAGCACAAACCGTGTGGCGAACATATCGCTTGCCGACATAGCAGCAACGAATGTTCAGAGTATCCAACAGGCGAAGGCGCAAACGTTTGTTGATAATGCTGTAATTAAAACTTGGATAGAAGCAGGATTAGCAGGAATACTAGTTGTTGCATGGTTACTGTATATTGCCTTACGAATGACACTTGAGTTGGCCCGTAAAGGGCGTTTGGCAAATACAAGAAGTTTCGGCACTGGATTGTTTGCTGTAACGGTGGGTTTGGTCGTCCTGTCTTTTTCTTTAGATGTTCCTGAAATTTTCCCTGTCATGCTCCTCTGGTGGACTTTTTTAGGTGTACTCGAGGCGTTGCCTTACCTGTCCGAGGTTGGAACACCGGAATTAGCCGAGTAGGGGAAAGCGCATTGATTAAATGCGCAAAACATGGCTGAATATAATGTATATAGATAAATGAAAGCCCATATTCAAATAGTTGGCTGGAACCATCGCCAATTTTTGGATGCATGTCTTGCATCATGTTACAAACAAACACTTCAAGTGCCGGTTTTATACATTGATAATGCTTCAAGTGATGGTTCTGCTGCATACGTTGCAGAGAAATATCCTTGGGTTAAAACGATTAGTAATAGTGAAAATGTGGGATATGCTGGCGGTCACAACCGTGGCATTTCGGAAATTAAGGACTCCGAAGTGGTGATCCTCCTTAATCCAGACGTTATTCTGGAAAATAGTTTTACAGAAGAAATTTTGAAGCCCTTTTCGGATAAGGTCGGTGCCGTTGTTCCGTTACTGCTTAGGGGAAAAGAGTGTGGTGATGAAGGGACGTTTAAGACAGTTGTGGATTCTTATGGGATTCGCTTGAAAAAAAATTTGAATGCAGAGAATAAATACGAAGGCCAATATTTATCAAATGAGATACATAGTGAACAGCTGTGGGGTTTTTCTGGGGCGGCTGTTGCTTTGTCACGCACGATGATCAGCGATCTCACTAAAGAAGGCCCGTTGTTCGATGAAGATCTGCACTCCTACAGGGAAGACGTTGATTTGTCCTGGCGAATGCGAAATAACAACTGGAAGGTGATGGGCAATCCTAAGGCCAGAGCGTGGCATATTCGCGCTGCAAGAAAAGGGGAGAGAAAATCAGCTCACGTCCGGGGACTGTCTTGGCGAAATTATTTTCTAGTCATTATTAAAGACGTTCCGTTAAAAACCGTAATTACATATATGCCATTTGTAATTGTCGAATCTTTTTTAAGGGTTGTTCAATTGGTCGTCAGCCCGAGCATATGGAGGGCATTTCCTACGTTGCTTCGGCTTGTGCCCACATTTATTAAAAAACGCAAAGCAGGGTTATGATTAGCGACATGGAAAAACCGAAAGTTTCGATTATTATTGTAAATTACTATACAGGTCTTTTAACAAAAGCTTGTATCCAATCAGTCAGGCGCTCTAGTGAAAAGGCGAACTATGAGATATTTGTTGTGGATAATGCATCAAAAGATGATAGCCGGGAAATCCTTACCTCTGAGATTGATGGTATTAAGGTCCATTTTTCGGATAAGAATATCGGCTATTCCAGAGCGGTTAACATTGGTTTAAAGAAAACAACAGGCGACTACATTGTCTTACTTAATCCGGATATTATTGTTTTAAAAGAAGGTATTTCTGAATTGATTAGGTTTATGGAAGAACATCCGCGGGCGGGAGTGGCTTCGGGGCAGCTAATCAATCCAAACGGCACGCCCCAAGAGTCGGCATTCCGTTTTTACCAGCCAATGACAATACTTTATAGAAGAACTTTTTTTAAGTATTTGCCCTGGGCAAAGAGACATCTTGATCATGTGTTCATGCGGGGAACTGATTTTTCAAAACCGCAACAAGTTGACTGGGTCCTTGGCGCTTGTATGTGTGTCAGGCGTTCCGCATTGCAAGAGGTGGGTCTAATGGACGAGAGGTTCTTCTTGTACTTTGAAGATATGGACTGGTGTCGTCGGTTTTGGGAGAAAAAGTGGGAGGTTTGGTATGCTCCTCATGCCAGGTTTGCCCATTACCACAAAAGAGAGTCTGCCCAAGAACAAGGTATTTTTGCATTATTCAATCCTGTTGCAAGGATCCACATTTCATCCGGCATAAAATATTTTTCGAAATATCGCGGGAAGAAAGAGTCAACCCGTTAGGTATTTGTATGCCTGTCTTACACTCAGTTGCCGTTGAGGGTTTCGAAGGGCCATTGGATCTCTTATTGGATTTAATTGAAAAAGAAAAATTAAATATCAGCAGGCTATCACTTGCTCAGGTTACAAACCAGTATTTGGAAATTCTTCGTAGTGTTAGTGGCATGGAGCCCGAGTCAATCGCCGAATTTCTCGTTGTTGCTGCGCGATTAATTTTGATTAAGTCACAAAGGCTCATGCCTCAGTTTGCTCTAACATCTGAGGAAGAAAGAGGAATTATTAGTCTGGAAGAACAGTTAAAGGAGTACCAAAGGTATCGTGACAAAGCTAAATTGATCAGCAAATTGTGGCAATCGAACTCTGTTTCATATTCCAGAGATGGATACCTCGGTGTAGCAATTTCTTTTTTCCCCCCTCCTGGCATATCAATTCTAGATCTCGGCGCAGCAATCACTAATGTTGTTAGAAGTCTTCCTTCTATGGAACACACACGGGAGGAGTCGATTGCCCGAGTAGTCTCGCTTGAGCAGAAAATAAACGAAATGCGTGAGAGGATTAAGAATGTTGTGGTGACTTCCTTTAGGGAGTCCTTGGTCAAGGGGGCAAAAAGGGGAGATGTTGTTGTCTCATTCTTGGCATTATTGGAACTTGTGAAACAGAAAATAATTGCTGCCGAACAAGGTAAGGCATTTCAAGATATACTTATTCGTAAAAGAGAAAATGATGACAGACAGCCGGAAAAATAAAGAGGATATTGCGAGCGCGGTCGAAGCGATTTTGTTCGTTTCAGGAGAAACGCTTGATTTCAGTAGTCTTGCAAGGCTCCTGGAAACTGACGAAGAACAACTAAATGATGCACTAGAAATGCTAGAGACCAAATATGTATCCACCCAAAGCGGTATCAAACTCCTGAGAGCGCCAGAAGGTGTTCAGCTTGTTACACATGAGAAACACTCCGAGATGGTCGATAATTTTTTGAAACAAGGAGTAAGAGAACAGCTTTCTCCTGCCGCAGCAGAAACATTGGCAATCGTTGCTTATCGCGGCCCAATCCATCGTGCAGGAGTTGAGGCAATTAGAGGTGTGAACAGCTCTTTTAGTTTGAGGATACTGACAATTCGGGGTCTGGTTGACCGTTTTCCCAGCGAAAAAGATAGCAGAGTTTTTCTTTATCGGATCAATGCCGAATTCTTGCGCCATCTTGGGTTAAATAAAGTAGAAGACCTTCCCGATTATGAAAATTTCCGGCAACATGAAGTAATGACTAGGTTGGAAAAAAGCGCTGAAACTGGTGAAACCGGAGAAAACAAAACGGAGGACAAAAAATGATTGCGCAATTGGTAGCTTTCATGGTCGGTTCCATTTTGAGTATGCCTGCACCAACGACCCTTAACGATTCCAGCAGGCTGATAACGGCCATCATTCCGGAGGGGGAAGTTTTGGCGGCGCAAATAGAGAAAAGGGAAGGTGCACCCACAAAGACTTTGGAAACTGAACCAACGGTTTCAGCAGAATCCTACGTAATTATTGATGTCGCTAGTGGATCTGTTATTGCTTCCAGAAATCCTTCTGCAGTTCGTCCGGTGGCGAGTCTTACGAAATTACTCACCGCCCTCACTGTTGAACAAAAAGCTAATTCTGACGACATCGTTACGGTTGGAAGGAACGTGTTGAAAGCAGAGAGGGAAGGTTCGGATATGCAACTTAAACCCGGAGAAAAAATTCGTGTACAAGACCTTCTTGCCGGCCTCCTCATTTCATCAGCTAATGATGCGGCCGTCGCATTAGCAGAGCACATTTCCGGAAGCGAACGGCAATTCGCCGAAGAAATGAATGCTGTCGCGTTAAGTTACGGTTTAGCACGCACGCATGCCGTGAATGCGACAGGTTTTGACAACAAACAGCACTTTTCATCCGCTTATGATATGGGACTTTTGCTGTTGCATGCTTGGCGTGATCCCGTGCTAGGACTCTATTTAAGGACTTCTTCTCAAACTGTCACTTCAGTCGATGGTAGTCAGAAACACTTTCTTAAAACGACAAATAGGTTACTAGGAGAACGCACTGATATCTTAGCTGGAAAGACTGGTTTTACAGACGCGGCGGGGCAAAGTCTCGCAATTGTGGCTGAGAATGAAAATGGTAATCCAGTGATAGCTGTTTTACTGGGCAGTAAAGACCGTTTTACTGATATGAATCATTTGTTAAATTGGACGTTTAAAACATTCAAATGGTCCGATAACTAATTATAACAATGCTGCAATTCGCCGACCCCAACCAAGTTGCTGATATCGCCAAGATCCTCGTTACCGGAACGATATCTTTTATCGTAGCGATCCTCTTTACGCCGCTTTTGACGCATTTTTTGTTTCGCTACCGGTTCTCTAAATCGATCAGGGCTGGGGCAACACCGGTGTTCACAGGATTGCATAAGAAAAAAGAAGGGACACCAACCGCTGGGGGAATACTGATTTGGGGGGTGACGCTTTTTCTTGCAGTATTTTTTGAGACAATTGAATGGCTTTTTCCTAACAGCATCTTCTCTTTTTTCTCCTTCCTAACAAGGAGCGAGACGTTATTGCCATTAGGTGCTTTAGTGCTGACAGCATTAGTCGGTCTCGTGGACGATTATTGGAATGTGAGAAAAAAAGGTCCTTTTGGCGGCGGACTTCGGATGTCGCATCGTTTGATCCTCTATACCGTCATCGCGATTGTCGGTGCCTGGTGGTTTTATTACAAACTAGGCTGGGATATTTTACATATTCCGGCCGTAGGAGATTTCCAAATAGGGTTCTGGTACGTGCCGCTTTTTATTTTCGTAATTGTTGCTACGGCATTTTCGGTCAATGAAGCCGATGGTTTGGATGGTCTAGCCGGTGGCATACTATTATTTTGCTTTGGCGCTTTTGGTGTGATTGCTTTTTCTAAGGGGTTACTTGATCTCGCTGTTTTTTGTGCCGTGATAATCGGTGCCCTTTTGGCCTTTCTTTGGTTCAATGTTTATCCCGCACGCTTTTTCATGGGGGACACGGGTGCGATGAGTCTTGGCACTACGTTGGGCATAATGGCGATGTTAACCAACTCAATGCTAGTTCTGCCGATCGCAGCTTTGCCTTTGGTCATTGAATCGATGTCAGTCATAATCCAAGTTCTTAGCAAGAAGTTCCGGGGAAAAAAAGTATTTCTTTCTGCCCCAATTCACCATCATTTTGAGGCCATCGGGTGGCCGGAAACCAAGGTAACCATGCGATTTTGGATTATCTCAGCAATTTCCGCCGTGATTGCCATTGTTGTTGGCATAGTGGGGGGCGGGAAAGAATCAATATTTTAAAACGATGGAACGAAAGCCGATTAAAACTCCAGCCGACTTGCGTGGAATGAGAGTTACGGTCATGGGATTAGGAACAAAGGGTGGGGGCGTGGAGGTGGTAAAGTATCTGTTGAGACACAAGTGCAAGGTTAAAGTTACAGACTTAAAAAAAGCGGAGGAATTAAAGTCCTCCTTGGAAAAAATAAATGATAAGACGGTAGAGTACGTATTGGGTGCGCACCGAGAGGAAGATTTCATTGAAACAGATCTTGTTATCCCTAATCCGGATGTTCCGAGACAATCAAAATATTTGGAATCAGCTAAAGCTGCTGGCGTTCAGATAACCACCGATATCGCCTTGTTTTTCACATTTTGTGCAGCACCGATAGCCGCCGTAACCGGGACGAGGGGTAAAAGTACTACCGTCAGCGTCGCGGGTGCTATCTGGCAACGTCTAAGAAAGGATACGATAATTGCGGGAAATATCCTCAGGTCTCCACTGGCCGACCTGGACAACGTACAACCATCGACGCCAGTAGTACTCGAATTGTCTAGCTGGCAGTTGGAAGGGCTGGCCAACAGCAAGATGAGTCCACATTGGGCTGTTTTGACCTCCTTAATGCCTGACCACCTTAATCGCTATAAATCATTTGATGATTACGTTTCGGCAAAGGAAAACATATTTCGTTTTCAAAAGAAGAATGATGAACTGATTTTGTCATTGGATTATGAGAAAGTATCTGCGTATAAAGAAAAAGCGCCTGGAAAATTTTTCGGGTATTCTGTTAAGAATATTGAGTTGACAGACGGGATAAAAAAGGAAGGGGAGAAAGTTGTTTATTGTGCCGGTGATGATAATAAGACTGATTTGGTTACCTGGGATGAAATGGGTGGCATGGGTGAACATACCAAGAGAAACATGTTGGGAGGGGCTCTTTTGGCATTGCGCATGGGCGCTCCACTCGCGGATGTCAGAGAGGTTTTGAAAAGTTTTTCGGGTATAAAACATCGTTTAGAGCTAGTGCGTGTTGTGGCGGGACGGACGTTTATTAATGATACGGCCGCAACTATTCCAGAAGCTGTTGTCGCAGCAATAAATTCCTTTCCTAATAAGCGAATCATTTTGATTGCTGGTGGAACCGATAAAAACTTAGATTTTAACCCCTTGGTGATTGAACTAAAAAAAGATAAAGTTGCGAGCCTAGTTTTGCTTAAGGGATCAGGGACGGATAAAATGTTGGCCCGGTGGCAAGACAAGCCTGAGGAAATCCCAATTGTGCAGACAATGACAGACGCTATACGGGAAGCAACCAAGAGGTCGAAGCCGGGAGACTATATAATCTTGAGCCCCGGGGCAGCAAGTTTTGAGTTATTCAAGGATGAGTTCGACAGGGGTGATCAATTTTGCAGATTCGTGCAAGAATTGAAGGAGGAGGATTTTAATTGAAAAACCAGCCAGATTTAATTCTTCTTCTCGCTATAATTGCCCTGGTTTCTTTGGGAAGCTTGATGCTGGTCAGCGCGTCATCTGTATTGGGTCTGGATCTCCACCAGGATCCGTATTTCTTTGTCCGCCACCAATTTCTTAACGGCATATTACCAGGACTTTTGGTCTTAGGGATCACAATGTTTATCCCTTACAGATGGTGGCAGGGGGCCGTCGTGCCGTTATTGGTTGCTGTTATTGTCTTACTTTTGCTCGTATT